>SXYR01000110.1 GCA_005788265.1 Bacteroidota bacterium
GGAGTTGGAACCGACTGAGGCCTTGCCCAATTTTCCAGGTGTTTGATGGTGAAATCAATTTCTTTGATGATGATACCAACTTCTGTAGCAAATGCCTCGTAACTTGATTTTCTCAAATCGTTGTACAGCGCTTGCTCGATGACTGCCTCGTGTTGCTGTATGGCTGACTTTAATTTTTTAAGCGTTTGGATGCGAAATTTCAAATCACGGGTTGTACCGGTATTGAAAAACGCAAGCTGTTTGTTGTAAACAGTTTTGAGCTCCTGCTCATTCACTGAAAAATCCAGATGGATAGGTTGCTGAAGTGTTTCTTGCATACTGAAGATTTAAACAATCCATCAGTAAGTTAGTTCAAATTACAATCTGACCACTATACCAATATTGATGAGGTAATCAGCAAAAGCAGCATCCCCCTTGAAATAACACCTGTTTTTTAGGTGCGGATCATATCGGGGACACTTTGTGTGCGATCGCGTTGCAGTGCCACCGGGAGGTTGAGAAAGTATACCATTTTCTTTTTCTCGTAGCTGAGTCCAGGTTCAACCGACACCACATATCCTGGCCTTCTGAACCCATTGCTGCCTCCTATAAAGTCTTTAGCAGGTATGCCTTCCCTCCTGTATCCAATGCTTGCACCAAATGATTTTTTCATATAGTTGAGACCTGCACGGTACATGTATTGATCAGGAACGCTCATCACGTTGCTGCCATAACTGATGCTGGCAGCAGTGGAAACACCTCCTCTTGCAGTGGATGTACCATTTTGCTCACGCGGATTGGAGAGGTAAAAGAAATTGCCGTACAGGGAAAGTTCTTTCGACAATGTATAATAACTGTTCAATTCCAGTGTGATGCCTGTACCGCCGTCACCCAATTGGATGGATTGATCTACAGGTCCGAGTACTTTTGTTGTATCGTTGCGAAAGAAATAATCTTGGTAATTATAATCTCCTGTAGGCAACTTGATGCCCATTCCCATTTGAAGATTCCACTTCTGCTTCTCTTTCGGTTTCATCAACCAATAATAGACTGCAAAACGTGCATCTCCGATGCCAAATGAATGCGTGCTTTTTCTGGAAGCAGGTCCTGCTGCGTTGCCTGCATGCTCATACAAAGATGACCTTGCATTGGAAATGATGGGAAGATTGATGCCCATGCTCCATCGCTGATTGAAATGCCGCTGTAAAAACAAATCAGTACTGAATGAATGGTTGATGACTTCTGAACCATTTTCAACCCTTTCTTTCTGCTCGATTTTGCCGACAAAATGTTTGTAAGATTTGAAGTAACGGTTGCTCATGGTAAGGGTCCAACCCTTTGGATCCTGCACTTCTTCATGATGCGTCGCACAGGAGAAAGCACCGAGCCCCCTGATGGCCACACATCCCTGAGCAGAAACGTTTTGAATAAATTGAACTGAAAAAATCGCAATAAATATAAATACCCGCATCATAAATCGTTATTAAATTTTCATTACAAGACACAAAAATACATCAAACCGCTGCAATCATGCTGATCTCCACATTGACTCCCTTGGGAAGTCCCTTGACGGCCACTGTCTCCCGTGCGGGGTGGTCGCCTGAAAAATATTTGGCATACACTTCATTCACGGTCGCAAAATACGCCATATCCGAGAGAAAAATTGTGGTTTTGGCTACATGGGAAAAGTCCATCGATGCCTCCTTCAAGATGGCTGCCAGGTTTTTCATCACCTGTTCGGTTTCCTCGGCAATGGTGGTAGCTTCTATATTTCCAGTGGCTGGATTGATAGCGATTTGTCCGGAGATGAATAAAAATCCATTCGCCAACACTGACTGATTATAAGGGCCAATGGGAGCAGGTGCCTGATCGGTATTGATGACTTTCTTGGACATGTTTCATTTTTGGCGAAGATAATTGCTTTCAGGCAACCTATTTTTGCAGGAGATGAACAAACCTTTTCTGTTGCATATCAATACTGCATTGAATGATGCATATGTTGGGATCTCTCAGGGAGATACAATATTGGGAACTGCCTCCAACGACAGCCCCTTTGATCATGCCTCATTCCTGCAGCCTGCAATCAAACAGCTTTGTGAAGACAAGCAGATTTCACTTGCACAAATAGATGCAGTGACTGTTGTGAACGGACCGGGTTCTTATACTGGATTGAGAGTAGGACTCTCTGCAGCGAAAGGAATATGTTATGCAATGAACAAGCCTTTGATCTGTATCAACACCCTTGAATGGTTGGCAAAGAATATTTGCGACTCAACGTTTGATTTAATCTGTCCAATGATCGATGCAAGAAGAATGGAAGTATACACCGCTGCATATGATCGTGCATTGAATTGTATACTTGAACCAACTACCTTGGTACTGAATGAGGAGAGCTTTCAGGGCTTATTGTCCAACCATGCAATTGCATTCATTGGAAATGGAAGCATCAAATGGAAATCAATCGTGCACCACTCAAATGCTATATTCCCTGCATCTTACAGCGGAATAGGCGAACAAAAGAATCTATCACTTTATAAATGGGAGTCCCAACAATTTGATAACCTGGCAGATGCCGAACCATTTTATATAAAAGACTTTTACAGTCCTATGTTGTATACAAAAAAGCAATAAATTGCAATAGAAAAACAAAACATCCTACACCAAAACACCACCATGTCTGACTTCCTAAAAGAGGAGAGACCCCCTTCAAATAACTCTTCTCCACAAAACAATCAATTGAAATCCGCTGCTCCATCTTTGAGCCACCTGAATATCAAAAAAGCAGGACTGACACTCAGGGCCATCAACCATAAACTCAGGCAGGAAATGATTGAATTCATTGACGGCAAAGGAAGGGTTACTGTTACGGAAATGTTTGTTGAAATGCGACTGGAACAATCCGTTGCGAGTCAGCACCTGGCCATTCTCCGCAGAGCCGGTATTGTAAAAACCGAGAGAGAGGGGAAGTACATGTATTACAGCCTGAACATAAACAAACTGCAGTTGCTCAATCAATTGATCAACGATCTGCTGAAATAAGTCTGAGTGAAGCGAATGCTTCATTGTAAGCATGCTTCCACCTTCTGTGGCTCCATAAATAATTATCAGGCCTTTCTCTGATAGACCGCTGAACATAATCGACATATTTCAAGGTGAGTTCACCTGGCTTCAATGAAGCAGGATCGTCGGTAATGACCTCTGCACTGAAAGAATATACGCCTCGTTTCAATTTGAAAAATGTACCAAAAACAATTCTGTTGTTGCTCAACCTGGCTGACTTCTCCGGTCCTTGTGTAAAAGCGGTTGGCCTCCCAAAAAAATCAACCCACCATGCATGGGCAATGCGCTTGGGATTCTGATCTGCCACCAATGCAATGATGTATTGCTTGTCCTGATAGGGAAGAAAATTATTTTTAAAGTCTGTCGCTGGAATCAGCACCGTACCATATCGGGAACGGATTTTTGAAAAAAGCATTTCAAAGAATTCATTTTTCAAAGGTTGATAAACTCCCAAGAATGGAAGTTTGAAATTTTTGGAAATGCCAAGGTTCACGACTTCCCAATTGAAATTGTGCATGGCGTGGATTTGAATTTTCTTATCGGTCTTCAAAAAGGGCTCCAGCATGGCCGGTTCGAACCTGAACATTTTTTCAATCAGGCGATCACTTGCACTGATCATTTTAAATGTCTCTACCAAAGAGTCCGCAATGTTTTGGTAAAATTTTTTTGCAATTTTTTTTCTTTCCTGGGTTGATTTTTCTGGAAATGCAATAAACAAGTTTTCCATCACTACCGATCTCCTGTATTGGAATACATGATAAATCAAAAAAGTTACGAGATCACTCAATAAATACAATACCCGCAGTGGAATCAACGATAAGATATAAAAGAAATAATACAGCAACCTTTGCATTGGCCTTATGTATCAATTGTTTTCTTCAACGCTTCAATGCCTTCTCCTTTGGATGCTGCAGTGGGACATACTTTCTTATTGGAAAAAGTAGACTTCAACATGTTGATCAATTGCGTGACAAACACACTGGAACCTGGACGATCCATCTTGTTGACAACAAAAATATCTGCTACTTCAACAATGCCTGATTTCATGAGCTGAATTTCATCCCCCGCCTCTGGCACCAATACCAAAACCGTTTTGTTTGCATGACGGATGATCTCAATTTCTGATTGGCCCACCCCCACTGTTTCAATCAAAACCAAATCAAAAGGACAAGATTTCAAAAATGAAATGATCTGAGCA
Source organism: Bacteroidota bacterium (assembly GCA_005788265.1). GTDB lineage: Bacteria > Bacteroidota > Bacteroidia > Chitinophagales > Chitinophagaceae > Pollutibacter. Next base: position 4,238 of record SXYR01000110.1, read on the forward strand.
ATGAATGGATGGAGTCCACCCATGGATCCTCTGCTGGAAAGCGAACGAATGAATACCTGTTCATGATTGAACCATCTGCTCATGCGAATGCGATCTCCCAAAATAGCACCCTGATGCAATACGGAAGATGGATCAACACAGAGTACTGCAATGCGCTTGCCCTCTTGCACATACAAATCAAGCAATGCGTCTACCAAGGTACTTTTACCAGCACCCGGCGGACCCGTAATACCTATCACGGGAATATTTTGTTCAGTTGTTTGTATACCCACCTGCACTTGCGTCTCAATCAGGGAAATGATCCGCGCGATACTTTTTTTATCACCTTGAATAGCCTTCTTTACAATCAGAGCGTTCATGAATAGGCATAAAATTATCGCAATATGACCATAATTAATGGGTATGATTCGACAACTTTACCCCACCTTTGCAAAAAAACTGCATGAAGACATTGTGTGTCGATCTTGGCAACACAAGAATGAAAGCGGCCATCTTTGAGGATGGAAAAATCATTCACCTGTCCGCCTTCGATGGAGACATCCTCCCATCTATTCATGCATTGATAAAGCAATTCAGTCCAGAAAAATCAATTCTTTCCTCTGTCATTCACCACGATCCACGCATTGAAGAAGTTTTACCTGCTTCCACTCAATTCCATTTGCTCAATCATCTATCCAAACTGAATTTTTCGCTTGCAGTAGGGAAACCGGATACTATGGGAGCTGACAGACTTGCATTGGCAGCGGCGGCAGTTCATGTCTTTCCAGGTAAAAACAATTTGGTGATTGGATTGGGCAGTTGCATCACATATAATTTCATCAACCATTTAGGCATTTTTTTGGGAGGCAGCATCTCCCCCGGACTTGAAATGAGGCTAAAATCACTCAAAGATTATACTGCATTGCTGCCGTTGGTGGAAAAAGAATGGAATTTTCCGCTGATAGGATATGATACCAAGACCAATATATTGAGCGGAGTGATTGGGGGAATGGCCAAAGAAATCGAGGGAATCGTGCGTGCTTATGAGGAAAAATATGGGAACTTTAACGTGGTTTTAACCGGGGGCGATTGCACCTATTTTGAAAGGCTTCTTAAAAATAAGATATTTGCAGACCCCGATTTATTATTTAAAGGATTGTATGCGATCAGTGAGACCAATAACTAATTGTTTTTCAGCGTTTTTTATCTTAACGGTTTCTATATTTTCCGGGGTGAATGCCCAGGAAAATTCCCCCTATTCCAGATTTGGATTGGGAAATCTCATACCTGCCCAAAACAACCTGAACAGGGCGATGGGTGGACTCACTGCAGCCTATAACAATTTTCAGTCGGTGAACTTTACCAATCCCGCCTCTTATGCCAATCTAAAAATCACCACTTACGATATCGGATTGGATTACAGCTCAAGAACTTTGAATACGTTGACTCCACCGAAAAGCTTTACTTCCGCCTACTTGATTCCTTCATACTTGCAATTGGGATTGCCACTCTCCAAGAAAAACAATTGGGGAATGAACATTGGACTCCGACCCATCAGCCGAATCAATTATGACATCACCATCAGAACACGTACATCGATTGACAGTGTGCGCTACGGATATGTTGGAAACGGTGGAAGCTACCAGGCTTTCACAGGCATGGGATTTGGAAGCAAAAATCTGACAGTTGGATTCAATGTGGGATACATGTTTGGCAACAAAGAATACAATTCCAGGGTTTCATTCATCAATGACTCTGTTACCTACAAAACTTCCAATACAACCGACACCACCCGTTTCGGCGGACTCTTTTACAATGCAGGCATTCAATACAAACTCAATCTCAACAAAACAACTTCTTTGAGGTTGGGTGCTTTCTCCAATTTTAAAACCGAGATGACTGCCACCAAATCCATTTCAAGAGAGACCGTTAATTTCTCTACAAACAGTGGAATTCAAACGATTGACAGTGTATACCGCGGAGTCGACGAAGAAGGTAAAATCATTTACCCTTCTTCATGGGGAGCAGGATTCATGATCGATAATGAAAACGTTTGGATGGTGGGTGTTGAATTCAATGCCGCAAAGTGGAATGACTACAGGTATTTTGGTGCAAATGATAACATGGTGGACAGTTGGACGGCCAGGTTCGGTGGACAAATCATTCCCAACTACAAAGGAGAAGGATACTGGTCAAGAGTAGCCTACCGATTCGGATTCTCCTTTGGCCCGGATAACCTCAAAATCAATAAACCCATCAATCAAACCACCTTCAGTTTTGGCGCAGGACTTCCGGTGAGAAGAAATGTGTACACGAATCAATATACTGTCATCAATACTGCATTTGAACTCTGCTACAGAGGAAACAATTCAAATGAAATCAAAGAGAGCCTGTTCAGGTTGTCTGTCGGACTCAATTTGAGTGATATCTGGTTCAACAAGCCGAAGTATCAATAAATTTCTTGCAAGTGGTCAATAAAATCTTTTTGCTCTTGTCGGCATCCATCCTGATGATGGCATGCGAAAATGACGAGCAGAAAGTCAATGCATTCTTTCAAAAAAAAATGGGCGTTGACCAGGCAGATTCCATTGAGAGCTATATCAGTCAGTCAGGCATCATGAGGGCGCGATTGATTGCGCCTGTTTTTCTCAGGTACCAGGATTCTTCCACCCGTATTGTTTTGCCCAAAACATTGCATGTAGATTTCTATGATTCATTGAAAAATATTGAAAGCAAGATGGATGCCATGCAGGCATATTATTATGAGAATAAAAATATAGTTTACCTGAAAGACAGCATCAGCGTATACAATATCAAGGGAGATACCTTGTTCTGCAAGGAACTTACCTGGGACCAAAATCTTGCTAAATTTTTCACCGAGAAATACGTTCGCATCCACACCCCAGATATGATCATGTACGGCGAAGGTTTATCCGCTCCGCAGGATTTCAAAACATTCGAGATCTACAAGATTACGAACAGCGAGATCAGAATCAATCAGTAAATAAATCATTGTACAGGGTTGCGCCAGGTACAACAGAATAATGTGCGAGATCGGTAATGCCTTCTGCTGCAAGCACTGCTTCATCAATAAAGAAATTACCCGTACACTGTGCTGATTGTTTTTGCAAAATAAAATATGCAGCATCTGCCATGATATCGGGCGTTCTGCTCATATTGATCAATGCCTGTCCGCCGAGCAAATTCTGTACTGCAGCCGTTGCAATGGTTGTTTTGGGCCAAAGTGCATTGGAGGCAATCTGGTATTTTTTCAATTCCTCAGACAGTCCAAGCATGATCATGCTCATGTCGTATTTACTAATGGTGTAAGCAACATGATGGCCAAACCATTTTGGATGCATGTTGATGGGCGGAGACAAAAAGAGCATATGCGGATTCTCCCCTTTTTTAAGATGGGGAATGCAATGTTTGGAAACCAAAAAAGTCCCCCGCACATTGATATCATGCATCAAATCGAATTTCTTTGATTCTGTTTGCTCGGTATTGGTCAAAGAAATAGCAGAAGCATTGTTGACAAGCACATCTATCCCTCCAAATCTTTGCACGGCCTTTTCCACTGCAGCTGTGATTTGTTCTTCAAAACGAATGTCGCACTGCACCGCCAATGCATTGCCACCGGCTTTTTCCACTTCTTCTGCAGCTGTATAAATGGTACCGCCTAATTTCGGATTTTCTTCAACCGACTTTGCAGCGATGACAATATTGGCACCTTCTTTTGCCAGTTTCAATGCAATGGCTTTCCCAATACCGCGGGTGGCCCCTGTGATAAAGACCGTTTTATTTTTGTAATACATATTATTTGATTGAACTGATATCTTCCATTACATGTACGCCTCTGCCATAGGTTGCAATGACCAATTGTTTATCGCGCGGATGGATGAATAAATCCTGCACGGATACCGTTGCAGGCAAATTGCACTGAAGTGATTTCCATGAGGCCCCGCCGTTGTTGCTTACATAAATACCCATGTCGGTTCCGCAATAAAGAATGGAAGGATTTTGCAAATCCTCTCGAATCACATTTACAGGCGATGCCGGGAGATTTCCTGCGATGCTCTTCCAAGTAGTACCATTGTCATTGGATACATATACATATGGACGATCATCGTCTTCCCTTCTGTTGCTTAACGTAAGATAAATACGGTTTTTATTGAACTTAGAAGCAACCAATCTTGACACATGTGCATTCGAAGGAATGTTTTTCATAATTGACTTGAAAGGAGTTCCCTCTGCAGTCCGCACCCATACCCTTCCATCATCTGTGCCTACATAGAGCAATCCCTTTTGCAGCGGAGATTCATCGATGGCGGTGATGGCCTGATGATTGATGGCATAAGGCGTTCTACCCATTCTTGATTTGTCATTGTATGTAAGATCACCACTGATTCTCTTCCATGAATTTCCTTTGTCTGTTGATTCAAACAAAAACTGAAATCCGTGATAAATTGTTTTATTATCATGCGGAGAGATCATGGTGTAAGCCAACCACTCACCGCGGTGCACTTCTTCATCATCTGCTTTCTTTGGATAAATATCTTTTGAACGAATGGAGTCGGGATGCTCCTTCTTGCCCCATTCAACCCTGGGCATTCTCAGATCACTTCTCTGCAGCCTTCCATAAAAGGTGCTCGCATATACAATGTTGGGATCCGTTGGATCAACTGCTGTAATCGTACCCTCCCCTCCCGGCGCATCCTGCCAGGGTTTAATGCCCTCCGGTTTTTTTCCGAAAGTATTTTTGATGCTGGCCATAAAGCTTCCTTCATCTTGTACTGATCCAATGATGTTGAAGGGAGTGGACATATCGTAGGTAATATTGTAGAATTGGGTCGTTGGAATTTTTCTAAAGAAATTTTTCCAGGTGGTACCGCCATCATAACTCAACACCACACCACCGTCATTTCCGTTGATGATGTAATTGCTGTTGGTGGGATCAATCCACAAGGCATGGTGATCGCCATGCAGTTGATCGCTGGTTTTTTGATTGGGACGAATGGCATTGAATGTCTTTCCGCCATCGGTTGACTTTGCAATGGGAACCCCCATGATATAAACCTGATCTGTATTGTTTGGATCAACACGAATCTGCCCAAATACCCATCCGTAGGTCCCGGCAAATCTTTCCAGCTTTTCATCTTCCGTACTTACTTTTTTCCAAGACTCGCCCTTGTCCTCGCTTCTGTATACCTGCACACCAAAAGGAATCACTTGAATGGGTCGACCATATGGATCCAATTCACCTGGCTTGGGTTCGCGCTTGGGTGTATGGTTGTCAACATACGCATACACAATATTGGAATTGCTCTTTGAAATACTCAAGCCAATTCTACCTGTATATTTTGTTTCTGGTAATCCTTGTGTAAGTGGTTTCCATGTTTTTCCTCCATCGGTTGTCTTGTACAAATAATCTCCGTCTTCAGGAACCGGGTCACTCCATCTTCTGCGAATGCGATTCCATGTAGAAACCAATATGATATCGGGATTGGAAGGATCCATGACAACATCCACGACACCCGTCTTTTGATCATTGCCTAAAATTTTATTCCAAGTTTTTCCTCCGTCAGTTGTTTTAAATAAACCCCTGTCGTTGTTGTAACTCCACTCATTTCCCCCTGCAGCAACATACACGATGTCCGGATTGGTAGGATGAATGCGCACCCTTGCAATGGTGCCTGTATTGGTCAAGCCAATATGCTTCCATGTTTTTCCCCCATCGGTTGATTTATAAGCACCCATGCCAGGAAGAGATGCCCTGAAAATATTCGATTCTCCTGTGCCGAGATAGATGATGTTTGGATGGGAGGATGCCACATCGAAAGAACCAATGGACAAGGTTCCTATTTGATCTGATAATGGCGCCCAGGTTTCACCTGCATCGGAAGTCTTCCATAATCCCCCTGAAGCGAAAGAAGCATAGATGATGTTCTTGTTGCCTGGTATACCCAATACCTCGGTGCAACGCCCGCTGATCAGATCTGGACCTACATTTCTCCAGTTGAGGTTCTTGTATGGCGAGCTCGCTCTCAGCATCGAATGCATGCTGAATGCATTTTGTCTGAGCGAACCTTGGATATTTCTGGTTTGAGCAATGATGGTGAAACAGAAAATCGTGAAAATCAAGGAATAGAAGAAACGAAGCATAAGGTTGATTTTAATTCAAAAGAGGACGATAAAAATTCAGTTGTTATGTATAAATGTAAGGATTAGCCGTTAAATTGTGTACCTAAAATTCTTCGCATGAAACGAACCAGTATGATGAGCGCTGCAGGGCTCCTGTTGCTTTCTTTATCAGTCTTTGCACAAAAGAAAAAGCCCGTCCCCGCCCCTGAGGAAGCCATGAAGACAACTGCGGTTCAAAATATTCAGCGTGCATACGATCAATATAAACAGATCGCACTGCAGATATGGGGACATGCAGAATTGGGATACAAGGAAGTAAAAAGCTCAGCGCTTTTGCAAGAAACCTTGAAAAAAGAGGGATTCACTGTTGAAACAGGCGTCGCAGAAATACCAACTGCCTTTGTTGCAACATATGGATCCGGACAACCGGTAATTGGCATTTTAGCTGAATTCGATGCACTGCCCGGATTGGCACAAGAGGCTGTACCAGAAAAAAAGTCCATCGCTGGACAAGCAGGTGGACATGGGTGCGGACACCATTTGTTTGGCACTGCATCTGTTGCAGCAGGCATTGAAATCAAAAAACTTATGGAAGAAAAAAAATTGACCGGCACCATCAAGGTATACGGTTGTCCTGCTGAAGAAGGCGGTTCAGGAAAAGTATACATGGTGCGCGCAGGGTTGTTCAACAATGTGGATGCAGTCATTCATTGGCATCCAGGAAATGAAAATGGCGTGACCATGACAAGTGCTTTGGCAAACAGCTCAGCCAAGTTCAGGTTCTATGGACTATCAGCCCATGCGGCAGGATCGCCTGAAAATGGTCGCTCCTCTCTCGACGCAGTTGAATCAATGAACTATATGGTGAACCTGATGAGAGAACATGTTCCGCAAGAAACCAGGATTCA
>SXYR01000016.1 GCA_005788265.1 Bacteroidota bacterium
TATCATCGCCCAGGAAAAAAGCAGGATCATCGTCATTGGTGCTCATCCAGATGACTGTGACAGTGATGCCGGTGGACTCGCAGCGCTGCTCGCTGAAATGGGCCATGCTGTAAAATTTGTTGCGGTTACCAACGGCGATGCGGGTCACCATAAAATTCAAGGAAAAGCACTCGCTGAAAGAAGGTATGCAGAAACGCAGGAAGTTGCCAAAAGATTGGGTGTTGCCTATGATGTACTGGACAATCATGATGGCATGTTGCTGCCAAACCTGGAAGTAAGATTGCAAATCATCCGAAAAATAAGAGAATGGAATGCCGATGTAGTCATTGCTCCCAGGCCAAATGATTACCATCCCGATCACAGATACACAGGTGTGCTCGTGCAAGATGCAGCATACATGGTTGCAGTACCCAATATCGCATACGACGTTCCTGCACTCAGAAAAAATCCGGTGTTTCTTTATACAAGAGATAATTTTCAAAGACCCAACCCTTTCCGACCAGATATTGCTGTAGACATTACTTCTGTTTATAAAAAGAAAATTTCTGGGTTGGATGCACACGTTTCTCAGTTTTATGAGTGGATGCCTTGGATTGGACATTATGAAAAAGAAGTCCCTGCAGGCAAAGAAGAAAGATTTCAGTGGCTGATGAAACGATACGAAGAAACCATCAAACCTGAATTCCGCACCTCACTTGTCAAATGGTATGGTGAAGAAAAGGCAAAACAGGTCAAATATGTGGAAGCATTTGAAATATGTGAATACGGTGCACAGCCAACTGAAGAAGATATCAGAAGACTTTTCCCGATGCTCCGCAAATAAATGAACATGAAAATATCATCACTGTTTTTCACCCTGCTCCTTTTCAGTATATGTTTGCAGGCACAAACACCTTCTCAAGATGCAGGAATACTAAGCATTAAGAAAACAAAGGATTTTGAAGTGAGCGGAAAAGGAGATGCTGCCAATTGGAAAGAAACTTCATTTGTAGCACTGACCCACCGAAAAGGAAACAAACAGTACTCAAGCCAATTCAAAATTCTGTATTCCGAAAAAGGTATTTATTGTCTCTATGTTTCTCAAGATAGCCTCATTACATCTACCATCAGAGAGGACTTTGCAGATATATACAACGAGGACGTAGTGGAAGTTTTCTTTTGGCCAAATGAAAAATCAAATATCTATTTTGAGTATGAACTCTCCCCATATAATTATGAATTGCCGATTCTAGTCCCTAATTATGAGGGAAAATTCCTGGGATGGAGACCCTGGCATTATGAAGGTGATCGTCTCACCCGTCATGCAGCCTCCATCAACAAGACCAATGGAAAAGTAACATCCTGGACAGCAGAATTTTTTATCCCATACACATTGCTTGCTCCTTTGCAAAATGTGCCCCCTGTTTCAGGTACAAGCTGGAGAGCGAATTTTTACAGAATAGATTACGACAACAATACAAGTCAATGGAGCTGGATGCCAACCAGAAAAAATTTTCATGATTATGAAAAATTTGGAAGGATCATTTTTGAATAAGCATCTCATATGAAAACAGGATCATGAAAAATGTTTTCTTCGTCCTCTTGTTATTATCAACAGAAGCCATGTCTCAGGTAAAAAACTTGGGCGTCTTCTCTCTTGCAGAAGACATTGGTAAACTTGCACAACCAGGGAGTACTACGTACAACCAACAAGAACAATGCTATTTCATTTCAGCTGGGGGATCAGAGAAAAAAAATAACCAAGATGATATTCATTTTCTTCGCAAAAAAATAGAAGGTGACTTTATTCTAACAGCTGACTTTTCAATAGATCCATCTGTTGCAGTTTCTGAACAAGAATTTGGATGGATGATCAGGTCATCCATTGCATCCAACAGCAAACAATTTTCTGCGTGCAGCAATGAAAAAGGCATCATGTTTTTAAAATGGAGGAAACAAACAAATGACGGCATCGGTAATCCACAAAACGTCACCATGTTTCCCAAAAAATACATGCAAACCATTCAATTGGAAAGAAATGGAAGCATATACAGCATGAGAGTTGCCAACCATGGCGAACCGCTTCAGTTGGTTGGACAAGAAAATCTACCTGAATTGGGAAACGAGGTGTTAGCGGGAATCTTTGCCCAATCAATGAATCCCAATCATCAAACAATTGTCAAAGCTTGGAATGTAAGAATTGACAAACCTGTTCCTTACACATATCATCCCAATCCACTCATACAAAAAACACTCAACACCAAAGAGCCTGTATTCAGCTGTCGACTTGAAACCATTGAAATTGCAACTGGCATTAGAAAAATAATTCATGAAGCCGATCATCGTTTCGAAGCACCGAACTGGATGCCTGACGGTGAAAAACTTCTATTCAATGATGGAGGCTTGCTTTATAAAATTCCTGTAACCGGCGGTCCACTTGAAAAATTAAACACAGGCAATGTGGTAAAGAACAACAATGACCATGGTATTTCATTTGATGGGAAGATGCTGGCTATTAGCAGCTCAAGAGCTGAGCAACAACTGAATAGTTCTGCTGTTTGGATACTGCCTCTTGAAGGCGGTGAGCCAAGATTGGTAACCAAAGAAACTCCTTCCTACTGGCATGGATGGGCTCCGGGTAACAAAGAAGTAGTAGTGGTTGCACAGCGAAACGGAAAAAAAATATACAATATATACAAGGTCGATGTCGAGACAGGTAAGGAAGAGGATCTTACAAAGAATTCAACTGGACATGTTGACGGCTGCGAATATTCGCCTGATGGCAACTACATTTATTACAACGGCAATCAGTCTGGTACGATGCAAATATGGAGAATGAAACCCGATGGAACCGAAAAAGAGCAGCTCACTTTTGATGAATACAACAACTGGTTTCCTCATATCTCGCCAGATGGCAAGTGGATCTCCATTATTTCATTCCCAACAGACATCAATCCCGATTCACACCCCTCCTATAAAAAAGTCATGCTGCGCATCATGCCAGCTGCTGGCGGTGCACCTCGTGTGATTGCGCATTTGTACGGTGGACAAGGCACCTTGAACGTCAACTCCTGGTCGCCCGACAGCAAAAAGCTCGCCTTTGTAAGCAATGCAGAAAAAGTCAAATGATCTGATGTTTTAATCAACCATCTTGCACCTGAATTGTTATTTCAGAGATGGGACAAAATATAGTAGAGGTTGAAGGACTTTCAAAATCATTTGCATCATTCGAAGCAGTTAAGCACATTTCCTTCCAAATTGAAAAAGGCAGCGTTTATGGATTCCTGGGACAAAACGGTGCCGGAAAGAGCACTACCATGCGGATGCTGTTGTCCCTGATTCAACCCAACTCTGGCAACATCAGGATTTTTGGCAAGCCCCTGAAAGGAAATGAAAAATCGATACTGAGCAATATCGGCGCCATCATTGAAAAGCCGGATACTTATGGGTATTTAAGTGGATACGACAACTTAAAAATATTTTCAAAGATATTCAGCCGCCCAACTTCTCTGTCAGCGCTTGATGTGTTGCTTGAAAAAGTTGGTCTGAAAGGCAGAGGCAAGGACAAAGTGAAGTCATACAGTCAAGGGATGAAACAAAGGTTGGGTATTGCCATCGCGCTGCTCAATGATCCAGATTTTATCATGCTGGATGAACCCACCAATGGCCTCGATCCTCAAGGCATCACAGAAATCAGGAATCTAATCGGACATTTCAGCAAGAACGAAGGAAAAACAATTTTGGTCTCTTCACACCTGCTAAATGAAATTGAAATGGTAGCAGACAGCATGATCATATTGCACAAGGGAGAAAAAATAGCAGAGGGAAAAGTGCAACAACTTTTAGACCCAACAAAAACAATTGTCACCATTGAAACAAGCAATCTACAGGGTGCAATGAACTTGATCCAAAACAGCAATTGGAGCAATAAGTTGGCATCAAACAATGAACTGAGATTTGAAATGGACAAAGAAGAAATTCCATTGCTGGTTAAATCACTTGTTGAACACGATATCCCCGTATCAAACGTTCAATCAAATCATTCATTGGAAAATTACTTTTTAAAACTGACCAATGCATGAGTATCTGGAAACTACTTGAAATAGAATTGTATAAAATAAGCAAACGTCCGAGGACATACATATCCTTTGCCGCTATTTCAGCCATTGTACTGATTTTTCAATTTGCCTTCAAAGCAGATGGTGAAAACTATATGAATCTGATGCTTCAGGGAATCAATGACAGCTTTCAATTGGATAAACAACAGGCCATGAATGGTTATTTCATGTGCTATATCATTCTCAATACCCTGCTGGTGCAGGTCCCGATTCTGGTTGCACTCGTAGCTGGAGATGCCATCAGTGGTGAAGCAAACATGGGAACTCTCAGATTGCTGTTGAGCAAACCCATCAGTAGAACAGAAATATTGATTGCAAAATTTTTAGCATCCGTTTTTTATACAATCATTTTATTGATATGGATGGCATTCTTTGCACTTGTACTCAGTTTATGGATATTTGGATCTGGCGATATGCTGGTTTTCAGAGTGGCGGGAGAAGTATCTCAAATCATGCAGATTGCCCAAGACGATATTGTTTGGAGATACCTTGCGGCCTTTGGTTATGCAGCGGTAGCTCTCACAGTGATCGCATCACTTGCAGTTTTTTTATCCCTTTTCGCAGAAAACTCAATCGGGCCCATCATCACTACCATATGCATTGTACTCGTATTTACCATTGTATCCAATATGAACATACCTGTGATCGACACACATGTAAAGCCATTTTTGTTTACAAGCTATTTGGTGGGATGGAAAGGCTTCTTTTACATCGCCACAACACAGGATGGAATTCCCATCAAAGGAAGCATTGAAGATATACAATCCATTCAAAGAAGTTTGATGATATTGGTTGGCCATATTGGCCTATTGCTATTGCTCAGTATTTATATTTTTAAAAGAAAAGACATCTTATCGTAAAGATCATGAAATACACAACAATCATTTTTTCAACTATACTCATTGGAATACATAGCCATGCACAAGATGTGAATACACTCATCAAACAGGTCAAAAACAAACTTGACAATGTCAACAGCTATATTGCTACGGGTTCAATGAAAACATCTATTGCATACTTAAAAATTCCTATTGCCAAAGTGAACATTCAATATAAAAAACCAAATGATTTGATCATCAAGAGCAACAACGGAGTAACATTTGTACCAAAAGGTGTTGATGCCATTTCGTTGCAAAAATTATTTTCAAGTGAATTCACTGCAATTGACGGAGGAACGGAAATGATAAAACAAAAAAAATTGCGCACGGTCAGATTATTGCCAACATCCCAACAATCCAATATTGTATTGTCAACTGTCTACATCAATGAATCAGATCTGGTTGTTGAGAAAAGCAGCACAACTACAAAGGATGATGGCACCTACGAAATGGAAATGCAATACGGGAAATACATCCAATTCGGCCTTCCCGATCGGATTGTTTTTACCTTCAATGCAAAGGATTACAAAATTCCAAAGGGCTTGACCCTGGACTTTGACAATGCTTCTTCCAGAAATCAAAAAATCGACAAGACAATGTTAAACAAAGGGAGGGCTGAAATTGTATTTCAACAATATACCATCAACTGATTTGTTAAATTGCCTGCACGCATCCTGCTTTTTTGTAATTTTAAATAAAATAACAACATGAAAAAGTTTTTGACCATCCTTTTATGCGTTGTTTCTATATACACGGTAAGAGGACAATCAATCAATGCAAGCAAAGACGCAGAAATCATACATATATTAGAGAAACACTTCTCAAAACTTGGGTCTCTATCACTGGTTAATAATGCTATACAGGAATCAACAGCTCAAAGAAAATTTGAAATTCAAGGCGATTATTTATTGATATACTACTCAGACCCCAATGATTTTGTAACTGGCCAACCAATCTATGATACCATTTTGTTGGAATTAAACGAATTGGGTAAAGTTGCTCTTAAAAAAGGTAAAGGCTCAAATGGGGAGGATGGTGTAGGTGTAGTATGGGTTCCAAAAAAAAATAAAATCACCACCTTGGAAGAATCAAATGGAAGCAAGAGTAGAATAGACCAGAAACAACTTTCTGCTACAAGTGGAACGCTTGTTCAAAAAATGCAGGGACAGGCATCTGGTGTTTATGTTGGCAATGACAACTCACCTGGAGGTGTTCCAAAAGTCAGGGTAAGGGGTATCACATCTGTCAACTCGAATTCAAATCCACTTTATATTGTAGATGATGTGCCCATCAATAATATCAGCAGCATCAATCCAGATGATATTGCTTCTGTTGAAGTATTGAAGGATGCTTCTGCCACTGCCATATATGGTGTAAGAGGAGCAAACGGTGTGGTGATCATTAAAACAAAGAAAGGAGGATATGACAGCGTCATTCCAGAAGAATTGAAAAATCAAAAAGAATTGCCTTATACACTTTGGATCTTCGGTGAGAGGGCATCCAATTTCAAAAATTCACCTGAAAGCAAAACATTAATAGAATTGCTGAGAGAAAAAATCAAATAGCATCAAA
>SXYR01000111.1 GCA_005788265.1 Bacteroidota bacterium
GTGGTTGTTTTTGAACCAACCTGAATGGTGTACGTTCCTTGGTCGCTGGTAATTGCCTTGGCATTACCCCCAACTTCTGCAACAGTTACACCGGATAAAGCTTCACCATTGTTGTCGGTGACTTTACCCGTGATCTTTTTTATTTCCTATGCAATGGAATTTGCTGCCAGCAAAACAAAAAAGCTCATGAAAATTGCAAATTTTCTCATGTTCATTTTGTTTATGTTTAGGGTGATAGATAAACGGGTTAATACAGACCCTGCCGTTCAAGCATCGAAAATGCTTTATTGGAATGGTTCTTAGCCGCTAGTTAGTTTAAAATTTGTTAATGGTTGAGGTTTGTTTAATGAAAATAGTTAGCGGGGGTCAAAATTTTTACATTTTTTTGACAATTTTCTAAATATTTCGCAAACAAGATGATGTTACAGGGAATTTTTCTTGTTTTTTCTGCATTTATCACTGCAATATTGTACCCCATCCCATATTTTCTCCCATTTTTTCCGCCAGGTAAAAGGGCGCCTGCAGACCTTGCATATTTTTTGAGGGAGATGTTCTTTTTTGATGTTTTTGGGCATCTTATTTCAGGTAGATGGTTTTGCCTGTTTTTGCAGAATTTCTGGCCGCTTCCAAAATCCTTACAACAATTAAATTGTTTTCAATTGAGTAAGCACCAAAGGCAGGTATGCTTATTTTATTCCTGATGGCATCTGCAAAATATAAAAACGGACTTGTATACGTATTCGTCTCTTGGGCAGTAAGTTTATAATCAATCTCTGATCCGACCTTTCCCTTCGCTTTCATATTGTAGTTGTCCTTTGTAATGATATAACCATTGCTGCCATATATGGCCATGTCTTTTCTAGCAAATGGCCAGTTCCATGAGGCTTGGATAATGCACTGCGCTCCAGGGTATTGCAGAATGATGGTTGCTTCGTCATCTACTTTTGGATAAATATGGGGTTTGAATTGTGAAGTAACTGAAGTGACGGAAAGAGGCATGGAGCCGTTCATCAAAAGGGTCATCAGGTTTGCACCGTAGCAACCAAAATCCATCAATGCGCCTCCGCCATTTTGAACAGGATCGGTCAGCCATTCAAAAAATTCTTTTGATACACCAATCTCTTTGGGTCCTTCATGTCCATCGTGAACAACAACTTTTCTGATGGATCCTATGAAAGCAGTATCGCGTGTAAGTGCAAATGATTTATCAGTGGTTGGGTACCAGGAAGTTTCAAAATTGGTCAGCAGCAGAATTTTGTGTTTTCTTGCAAGCCCAACCATTTTTTCTGCATCTGCAACTGTTGTTGCCAGTGGTTTTTCAACCATCACATGAATTCCTTTTGGTGCACAAGCTTCCACCACACTGAGGTGTTGCAGTGTTGTTCCGAATCCCAAAACACCTTCAGGTTTGACTTCCTCAAGCATTTTATTCACGTCGTCATAAAAAAGAGCAGGGTCGAGATGATATTTATCCATCATTTTTTTCACCAATTCTTTATTGGTCTCATAGATACCTACCAATTGAACAGCCGCATCATTTTTTCTGCCGAGTATCCATCCATTGTGTCCATGTGCAATACCTGCAACTGCCAAACGAACTGGCTGAGCATAAATGGTTGTACTGAAAAGCAAAGCAAATACAAAGATGATTTTTTTCATGATGACAAGTTTTGTGCTGGATTGAAACTACTTAAATCTACAACAACTTTCCTGAAATGATTTTGATGAATTTTAACCTGTTGAATTATATATCTTTAAGAAATAAAATGTTTTCTTTTTTTAATGGAAATCTATGTGGACGCTTCTGTTAATTGGCATTGCTGTATTGGTTGTATTGATTTCCTATTTCAAGGTGCAGCCTTTTCTTTCATTTTTATTTGTTGCTCTTTTTATGGGACTCGCATATGGGTTGAGTGGCAAATTGCTAATAGACGCGATTCAAAAAGGGATGGGGTCCACGCTCGGAACTATTCTATCCATCATTTTATTGGGTGCAATGATTGGTAAAATCATTGCAAAATCAAATGCCAGTATTGTCATTGCAGATCGGCTTGTAAATATATTCGGACCAAAGCGATTGCCATTTGCATTTATGATCATTGGATTCATCGTTTCATTGCCCCTGTTTTTTTCAGTAGCATTTTTGTTGTTAACCCCACTTGTGCTGGCAACAGCCAAGCGGCAGCAAATCAATCCTGTTTATTTGGGCATTCCTATGTTGGCATCAATGTCAATCACGCAGGGATTTCTTCCACCTCATCCTGCCCCTTATTATTTGGTGACCCATCTTCCTGGAGCTGATATGGGGATTACATTGGGATGGGGAATTCTCATTGCCATTCCTGCTATGTTATTATCAGGGTGGCTATTTGGGATGAGCTTGAAAAAAATTCCAGCAACACCTTTGGATTTCAACCAAGAAAGTGAATCTGACAATCGTCCATCATTTTTTATAAGTTTATCCATCATACTGCTTCCTGTAATATTAATTGCTTCCAATTCTTTCTTCAATAACAAATGGGTGGCATTCATCAGTGATCCTACTGTAGCTCTTTTCATTTCATTGGCTGTTGCTTTGTACTTGCTGGGGTTCAAACGATCTGTTCCATGGAGTCAAATGCAGGGTTGGATGATGGAGGCAGTAAAAGACATCGCTCCACTTTTGTTAACATTTGCCGGTGCCGGTGCATTCAAAGAGGTATTGCAATTGATGAAGATTGGTGAGATGGTGATGCATTTTGCATTGAACAATACAATCAACCCACTCATACTTTCTTGGCTCATTGCAGCAATGTTGCGTGTAATTACCGGGTCTTCAACTGTTGCAGGAATTACTACTGCCGGAATCATTCTGCCGCTGCTCACACAAACAGGCGTCAATCCCAACCTGTTGGCATTGAGCATTGGAGCAGGTTCCATGGTTTTGTCTCATGTCAATGATGCAGGTTTCTGGTTGTACAAAGAATATTTTGGGGTATCTGTCAAAGACACCTTGCGTTCCTGGACGATCATGGAGACGATTCTGGCCCTAGTTGGATTAGCAGGGGTATTGCTCTTGGACTATGTTGTCTAACAATATGCAAGCAGCTTTCATATTATATAAATAATTCTTCGATATTCCCGGCGACTTCTAGTCCCGCATGTATGCCCTTGTCATCAAATAAAAGTTTACCTGATTTTTTCTCCGTTAATTTTATTTGTACAACCGCATTCATGGTTTCCTCTATTCTCCCATCCATCAAACCCAATATGGGCGATGCCAATGCAGTAGGCGCATCACGCACTACATGTATATCGAGTAAATATTGTTTGTTCTCCAATCCAATGGTTACATGTTCGATGTTCGCAAAAGTTTTGATGCGTCTTGATTGGTTGTAAGTGGTAAATCGAATCAATCTATCCTTCCACCAGAATCCTGCAATGAATCCAACAAATGAACTTCCCAACCATGGAATTTTTGCAACAGAACATTTCAGTGAAATGTTTTCCTCTGAAAAGTGATTCGTTTGCAGCCAGATATATGATGAAGGAAATGACGTTCCCCAGTCTTTTTCAATGTAGCCTTTCCCACGATTGAAGTCAATTGATTTTCCGTTCAACTCCAGTTGCCCTGCGATTGCATGGTTCATGCTTACGATTCCATGGTAACATTCCATGAATGGCACAAACGAGTAGGGTCCCATGATGCCCGGACTCCAAAGAGACTTTGGCCATGGTACTTTATTGCTGAAGCGAAGCTCACCCCGCAATTGTTCAATATCCAATTTTATGGAATTTGATGAGAAGTCATTTTTTCCAATGGAAACTTGAAATACATTTTTTTCTGCATTGAAATCTTCGAATGGAAATTTGTGGTAGCGGGCGGATTTTCTTTTGCCATCCAGGACCTGGATGAATGCTTGTTTATTTCCTTGTTCATCTATTGCAATACCTGGGATGATTGCAAGTGCTTCACTTCCATCGTGGTTGACCAATTTAAAATACCATCCTTCAAAATAGCGTGATGTCTTGCCCCAACCCTGGTAGCGTTCAGGGTGGGAAACATTATTTATTTTTTGTAAAATATAAATCAATTCTTCTCGTCTT
The DNA here is from genome assembly GCA_005788265.1 of Bacteroidota bacterium. GTDB lineage: Bacteria > Bacteroidota > Bacteroidia > Chitinophagales > Chitinophagaceae > Pollutibacter. The sequence goes on from SXYR01000111.1 coordinate 4,087, forward strand.
TCAGATCATATTTCTCATTCAGCGAAAAAACTTTATCAGGAGAAAAATGAGCTTCTTCCACCATGGCAAGTTGATCTGCCAGCAGTTGTTTCTTCTGGTCAATGGTTTGCTGGAGTCTGTTGAAAATTTCATTGGCAGTTGCATCTCCATTGTTATCAATAGATGACATCGCATTGATCACATCCTGTATTTGATTCAAGACGGATTTTATCTGATTGGGGAGCCAACTCGTAATGGGTGTACCGCCTGTGGCTTTGGCGTAAGGCGTATTGGCCATGATGTATTTCTGAACAAACTGCCAATGCCCGTTTCTGAAAAAATAAATTTCTTCCAAAATGCCCAGTAATCTTGAGAGCCCGTTGAAGCTGTTGAGCTCCTTCAATACACCCATCATTCCGTTGGGATGCATTTCCTTCATTGTTTTTTCTAGGTCAATGAAAAATTGTTGGATGCATTTTGGACGGTATGCTCTTAGATCCAACAAATACTTCGTCAATTCATTCTTCGGGTAGTAATTGATTACACCACTGAAAATATCTTCCATGGGGATGATGTCATCTTGTGCACCTGTTTGGCCGCGGAATTGTTTTGGCTCATCCCATACTCCCTGATAGGTCAGTCCGGGTCCAAAAATCTCATCATTTCCTTTTACACCCATGATGAAAACCCTGAAATCATTGTAGTGCTGCCATCTGGAGGCCTTCCACATTTCTCTTCTGCGCTCGTTCATGCGCTTGAGTGTTGTCATGTTCTCATCCAATGCAGCTTCTATTTTATCTTTTTGCCCCGATTCGATTCCATGAAGTGTTTGCATCACCGACCCGACCAGTTGGGGGGAAAATTGATTGATATCAATATGCAACATGATGAATCCAACTTCATCTGGCTGTCCTGAAAATCTTACACACATATCCAAATTGCTCCATTCCAATCCTCCTTTTTTGTCTTTCATTTTATAATTGCCCAACGAGTATCCATAATGATAATCCAACCAGGGGAATGCCTCTAGTTGATTTGAAACTTGAATCAAAGGTTGAGCAATCTGTGGCGGAAGTATGTTTCTTGCTTTTCCATAATTGCCTGTTGCCCTATAATGTTGAAAAGATGTTTCCAGTGTAAATGCGGAAGTAAGAAAACAATATCCGCGGTAGAGTGCCTGAACAATATGGATATCGGTCTCCTTTTTTACCAATTCGATGTAATTGGGCAACTGCTGAACAGCTTCTTCAATTTTATTGGGGTAGTGCAAGAGTCCATTTTCACCATTTGGTAGCACTACAGGCATTGCATCTAGAATTTCCTGCAGCCTATTGTATTGAGTGGGCAGTGTTTCTAATGGAAGTTGAATGGGTAGAAATCCATGGGCAGCACTGACATTGAAAAACCCATCCTGGTAGGATGACTGGAGATGGTTCATGGCAATCATTTAATTTTAAGCAATTTAGAGACGAAAAATTGCAAAAATTAAAATATTTATGCACGTTTGTGCAACTCTTTTAGAAATTTTTCTGCTTTTTGAAGATGCGATGTTTTTTTGGTTTCATCCATTTTATCCCAAGTCTTGAGCAACATGGCCCAACGTGGATTTCTGGAAAAAACAGTCCTGTGGGTTGATAGAAAACGCCAAAA
>SXYR01000017.1 GCA_005788265.1 Bacteroidota bacterium
AAATCAACCAATATCATAGGAAGACAGCCTGTAGTAGAGGCGCTGCGTGACGGACAGCAACTGGAAAGAATTTTCATCCAAAAAAATATTGGAGGTGAAATCATCGAAGAAATAAGATCACTTGCACAGAAACTTCAAATTCCTATCAATGTCGTTCCCGTTGAAAAACTAAATTACATCACACGTGCCAATCACCAGGGGGTCATTGCCATCAACAGCATCATTCAGTATCACGAATTGCAAGATGTCATTGACCATGTGGTTTCAAAAGGCCAACATCCACTTTTTGTCATGTTGGATGGCATCACGGATGTTCGAAACATTGGCGCAATTGCAAGGACCTCATTGTGTTGCGGAGCCCAATGCCTCATTATTCCTGACAAGGGAATCGGCGCATTCAATGAGGAAGCTTTAAAGTCATCTGCAGGGGCCTTGCAAAAGATAATGGTATCAAGGGTTACATCTCTGTTAAAGGCTGTGGATACACTGCACCTGAATGGCATCCAGGTTTGCAGTGCAGAAATGAAATCCAAAACCAATCTTCTGCAAGTCGATTTTGAAAAACCTTCTTGCGTTGTAATGGGAAGTGAGGACAAGGGTATTCAGCCTTATATCAGCAAAGCTGTCGATGTGAAATTTACGATTCCCATGCAAGGTGATTTTGATTCGTTTAATGTAGGTGTTGCAACTGGCATCATCCTTTTTGAAGCTTCCAAACAAAGAATGAAATTGAAGAGCTGATATGGGGATCGATTTTCATATGGACTTTGACCCTCCTCCTTTTGATCATAAAATAAGGTACGGTGATCAAATATTCTTGTTGGGATCTTGCTTTACCAATCATTTGTATGAGCGATTTCACCTGCACAAGTTCCATGTACACCAAAACCCGCATGGCATTCTTTTTAATCCTGTCAGTATGCTGCAATCAATTGACAGTTATGTTCAAGGCAAGCATATTGCAGAAGATGAATTATTTTTTGATCAGGGGTTATGGCATCATTGGGATTTTCATTCTGCATTCAGTCACGAGAACAGGCAAGACGCTGCATCTGCGATGAATCATCAAGTGCAAGAGGGAAAAACATTCCTTAAAAATTCCCAATGGATCTTCCTCACATTGGGATCTGCTTTTGTCTATAAGTTAGAGGGCGAACGCATTGTAGCAAACTGTCATAAAATTCCAGCTGATCGGTTTCAAAGAACCCTTTTGGATCCGAGCGCCATCAAGAATCTTTTTTTTGAGTCCTTGGCTAGATTGAGATCCATCAATTCTGATATTAGAATGGTATTGACTGTCAGTCCAGTGCGCCACCTGCGCGACGGATTTATAGAAAACAACCGAAGCAAGGCCGTTTTGCTCCATGCAATTGATATGATTTGCCAATCTGATCCATCTATTTATTACTTTCCGTCTTATGAATTGATTATAGATGATTTAAGGGATTATAGATTTTATGCAGAAGACATGGTGCACCCCAATTACCTGGCCACACAATATGTTTGGGATAAATTTGTACATGCTTGTGTGGATGGAAAAACCCAGGAGGCCATGAAAGAAATCTCACAACTTCAACAGGCATTGAAACATCGTCCACTTCATCCCCTTTCATCCGAGCATATCAAGTTCAGAAATAAGTACTTGCAGAAGGCTGTTGAACTTTCACAACGTTTTCCCCAGATCAACTTTGGTGATGAAATAGCATTTTTTTCTTAGGATATACTGACATCCCAAGGTCAAGTTTTTTATTTAACTTTATTCCATTCTACACTTTATGAAATACGTTGTTTTTACTATTGGTCTCCTGCTCAATGCCGCTTTGGTATATGTACTTGGAACAAGAGAAGTTTTGCCGATTCCTTTGGGTGAATTTTTAAGTGTGCAGGAAGGAATTTGGCAAAATGCTGAATCGGTTGATCATGATTTTTCAGAGAATCTGAATCTGAAGGACTTGAATGGTAAAGTAGATGTTTATCTGGATGAGCGGTTGGTTCCTCATATTTTCGCAGAAGACGAAAACGACGCATATTTTGTGCAAGGGTTTTTACATGCGAAATTTCGTTTGTGGCAGATGGAATTCCAAACATTTGCTGCAGCAGGCAGACTGAGCGAATTTGTCGGTGACAAAGCGATTCAATTTGATAGAAATCAACGCAGGATGGGCATGGTATTTGCTGCTGAAAATGCCCTCTCTGCCATGGAAAGAGATGATTCAACCAAGGCTGCATTGGATGCGTATACCAATGGAATCAATGCGTATATCTCAACGCTCAACAAAGCCGAGCTGCCCATTGAATACAAGTTGCTTGGATACATGCCGGAAAAATGGAGCAATTTCAAGTCTGCCTTGTTCACCAAGCAGATGACATATACCCTCGCAGGATATGATAAGGATTTTGAATATACCCATGCTTTGAAATTGTTGGGAGAGGATAACTTTCAGTTGCTCTATCCTGAAATTGCAGATTCTTTGTATCCGGTCATTGCCAAAGGCACTCCATACTCAGAACCCCTTGCAGAAATCCTGCCACCACCTGGTGCAGATTCAGTTTATTTCAACCGAAAAGATACCATTCATATTGCACAGGATTTTAAGCCGAATCCATCAAATGGCAGCAACAATTGGGCGGTATCAGGCAGCAGAACGCGAAGCGGAAAACCCATCTTGAGCAATGATCCGCACCTTTCTTTGAGCCTGCCTTCTATCTGGTTTGAAATTCAATTGCATACAAAGGCCTTCAACTCATATGGGGTCTCTTTTCCTGGTTTGCCGGGAGTGGTCATTGGATTCAATGACAGCATTGCCTTTGGATTCACCAACGCGGGGAGGGATGTGAAGGATTATTATGAAATTAAATTCAAGGATCAATCTAAATCTTCCTATTGGTTCAATGATGAATGGGAAAAGGCAGAACAGAGAATTGAAACAATCAAAGTCAAAGGAGCCAAAGATGTTTTGGATACCGTGTCATATACTTTATTCGGACCTGTCATGTATGACAAGAGTTTCAAGACTGAACTTACTACTGACAAAGCCTACGCTTTGAGATGGGTTGCACACGATACTTCAAATATTCTGAAAATGTGGTTGCTCTTGAACAGAGCAAAAAATTATGAAGACTATCATCATGCCATACGTCATTTCAACGTTCCCGGGCAAAACATGATTTTTGCATCACACAATGGAGACATTGCATTGTGGCAACAGGCAACTTTTCCTTTGAGGTGGAAAGGCCAGGGTTTGTTTGTGATGCCTGGATATGACAGCAGTTATATGTGGAAAGGTTTTATTCCAATGGAAGAAAATCCGCACTCCCTAAATCCGGCGAGCGGTTATGTCAGCAGTGCCAATCAACGTCCAGCTGATTCAACTTATCCCTATTTCATCCCAGGAAGTTATGAGGTGTACAGAGCGATCACCATCAATAAAAAACTTGATGGCATGTACAATATCACCTCCAATGACATGAAGGCATTGCAAAATGACAATTACAATGTTTTTGCCGAATTGGCAAGGCCGTTGTTGAGTAAATATGTGCAGCGTGATCAATTGAATGCCAACGAATCCAAGTACCTGCAAATGGTGGAAAGCTGGAATCTTCAAAATGATCCCAATGAAAAAGGTGTCACCTCATTTCATGCATGGTGGGACTCTTTGTACAACAATATTTTTATGGATGATCTTCATCAATCAACTCATTCATTGGTACGTCCGGAGAAATTTGTTTTGTTGGAAGCATTGGCAAGAGATACTGCATTCAGATTTATTGACGATAGGAATACATCTCAGCAGGAAGACATTTCGATGCAGGTTACCAGTGCATTGAAAAAAGCAACAAGTTATTTAACAGAACTCGAAAAAGAGGATAAACTGGAATGGGCTAAATTCAAAAATACAACGGTCTATCATTTGCTTAAAACAAGCACCTTGCCATTTGCAAGGTCTGGCATTATGAATGGCGGCGGCAATGGTATCGTAAACGCAACCCAGCACGATCATGGTCCGAGTTGGAGAATGGTTATTGAAATGACCCATCCCATACATGCGTATGCGGTATATCCCGGCGGACAAAGCGGAAATCCAGGTAGTAAATTTTATGATAATTTCATAGATACCTGGGCGAAGGGGGAGTACTTCAACTTGTTTTACATGCATACAGAAGATACAAATGCTGATCAGGTGAAATGGAAAATGAGTTTTAATCCTGTTTTATAAATATATTACCTATGAAATTTCTTGTCTCAATCATTATAAGCGCACTTTTGTCTTATGCACTTGGATTGTTTCTTCCATGGTGGTCGGTGATGATCGTTGGACTTTGCATTGGATTCTTTATCCCTCAGAAAAGAATCATGTGTTTTCTTTCTGTTTTCATAGGAGTTGCACTTTTTTGGGGATGCTTTGCATTTTTTATCAGCAATGCCAATGACCATATTTTGGCAAAGCGAGTTGCAGTGCTTGTGATCAAAAAAAGTGATCCCATGTTGTTGGTGCTGACAACTGCTATGATTGGTGGGATCAGTGCGGGTGTTGCAGCCTTCACCGGTAGGTCTCTTGCCATTTTGTTCAAAAAGTAATTGCTTCTTCATATTCTCTATCTTTGCAGTGTTTGGATTTTGCCTGGCCTGCAACCAGGGTTCTATCTCAAAGAATTAAAATCAAAGTATGGCTACACTGCACAACCGTGTGTCCAGGAAAGAGCTCAAGCAAAAAGCACTTCAAGACACAACACCGAGAACCACTCTTTCTTTCTATTGTTATTTTCACATTGAAGATCCAGCATCATTTCGAGATACATGGTACAGAGAAATGAGTAAATTTTTTGTACTGGGTAGAGTTTATATCGCACATGAAGGGGTCAATGCCCAAATAAGTTGCCCGGATGAACACATTGAAGATCTTCGTGCAATCATCGAATCAGCACCTGCATTGAAAAATCTCCGTTTAAATAAAGCTGTTGATGAGCATCGCAATTCCTTCTATGTATTGGATATCAAGGTCAGGAATAAAATAGTGGCTGATGGGATTGAAGATCCTTTGTTCTCCATGCAAAACAAAGGAAAATACGTTACAGCGGATACGTTCAATGAAATGGTTAAAGATCCCAATACCATGGTCATAGATATGCGGAATCATTATGAATACGAGGTGGGAAGGTTTAGAAACGCCATTGAAATACCAAGTGATACATTCAGGGAACAATTGCCCATGGCGGCAGAAATGTTCAAAGCGGAAAAAGACAGAAATATCATTATGTATTGCACAGGAGGCATTCGTTGTGAAAAGGCCAGTGCATGGATGTTGCACAATGGGTACAAAAATGTTTTTCATCTGGAAGGAGGGATCATCCATTATATCAACAAGGTGCGCGAAATGCAATTGGATAATAATTTCATTGGAAAAAATTTCGTCTTTGATGAAAGATTGGGCGAGCGCATCACAGAAGATATTTTATCCAATTGTCATATTTGCGGCGCGTCTTGTGATGCACATGTGAACTGTGCAAATGCAGCTTGCCACCTCTTGTTCATTCAATGTGATGCCTGTAGGGATAAGCTGTCTAATTGTTGCAGCAAGGAGTGTCAGGAGTTTGTTCACCTGGATTTGGTTGAGCAGAAAAAGAGGAGACAGGGCATTGACAAAGGCAGAAATATTTTCAACAAATCAAAAAAACGCATGGAGGAGCTTTCCAAAAAAAAGAACTCCTCTTTATAGGTTCTTGATGCCGTTCAAGATTCTTGATGCGGTCTCTTCATCGTTCAGTACAAGTGGATTGAATTTCTCGCCAATCAGTTTTTCGTATAGTTCGATGTATCTGTTTGATATGATTTGAATCCACTCATCAGACATTTCAGGAACCGTTTGTCCTTCTTTTCCCATGAAATAATTGGCAATCAGCCATTCTCTTACGAATTCTTTGCTGAGTTGTTTTTGGCGTTCACCTGTTTGTTGTCTTTCTGCAAATCCATCGGCGTAGAAATATCTGGATGAATCAGGTGTGTGAATTTCATCCATCAGTACTATTTCACCATTCAGCTTTCCAAATTCATATTTGGTATCGGCCAGGATCAGTCCCTGTTTTCTAGCTAGTTCCTTTCCTCTTTCAAAAAGTGCCAGTGTGTACTTTTTGAGTTTTTCCCATTCTTCCAGGGTGGCCAATCCCTGTGCAATGATTTCATTTTCGCTGATATCCTCATCGTGTCCTGCTGAAGCCTTGGTAGAAGGTGTGATCAAAGGAGTGGGGAAGAAGTCATTCTCTTTCAATCCATCAGGCATTGTTTGTCCACAGAGCAGAGTACCATTTTGGTAGGTTCTCCATGCATGCCCCACCAAATTTCCTCTAACCACCATTTCTATTTTAAAGGGCTCGCATTTTTTTCCAATGGAAACGTTTGGTGCCGGTACGGACAACAACCAATTTGGACATATATCTGCTGTTTTTTCAAGCATATAAGCCGCAATCTGGTTCAATACCTGTCCTTTGAATGGTATTGGTCTTGGAAGGATCACATCGAAAGCAGATATTCTATCGCTTGCCACCATTACAAGTGTAGAATCATGGATCGTATACACATCCCGAACTTTTCCAGCGTAGAAGTTGGTTTGACCCGGAAAATTGAACATTTTCATGCAGCTAAAGTAATTCTGAACACTGATTTATGCAAGTTAAGTTATTCAGAATCAGTTAGTTTTTAAATGAAATGAATTACTTATTTGATTTTCAGTAAATTGCCGTAAATTGATTAAAACTAAATGCTTATGAAAAAATATGCTTGCTTAGTTGCATTGCTATTTTTGCTCTCACCTGTATTGGTTTTGGCACAAAGTCAGGTTATTACAGGTAGCGTTAAAAATGCTTCAGGTGGAGAGGCCATCGGATCTGTTTCTGTCACCTTGAAAGATGGATCAGCCGGTACTTTCACAGATAACAAAGGAAATTTCAGATTGGTACTTCCGTCTGGAGCAAAGTTTCCCGTAACGATTGTTTTCAGTTCTATTGGGTTTGGTTTAACCGAAATGAAGGTTGAAGCGGCCGGAGACATGAAAAATATCAGCTTGAATCCCAGTTCAACACTTGGGGAAGAGGTTGTTGTTTCAGCAACAAGAACACCCACCAGGATTCTGGAATCTCCTGTTTCAATTGAAAGATTGAATACCACCGCCTTGAGAAATTCTGCAGCCGCAGATTATTATGATATGGCAGTGAATCTCAAGGGAGTAGACATGGTTGCCTCAAGTTTAACTTTCAAAACACTTACCACCAGAGGTTTCACTGGTAGCGGTAATACCAGATTTACACAAATTGTGGATGGTATGGATAATCAGGCCCCCGGTTTGAACTTTTCTGTGGGTAGCATCATCGGTTTGAGTGAACTAGATGTAGAAAGCATGGAATTGATGCAGGGTGCATCTTCTGCTTTGTACGGACCAGGAGGTATGAATGGTACTTTGATCATCAACAGCAGGGATCCATTCAAATACCAGGGACTTTCCTTCCAAGCCAAGAACGGCGCGATGCACGTGGATGGTAAATACCGTGACCCATCACCTTACTACAACTATGATATTCGATATGCGAAGAAAGTCAACGATCGTTTGGCTTTTAAGATAACATCTGGCTTTTTGCAAGCGAAAGACTGGCTAGCAGCAGACGAAAGAAATGTATTGAGATCCGGCCCGGTCCTCGGACGTGTCATTGATGGAACCCGTGCAACCAATCCAAACTACGATGGATTGAGTGTTTATGGAGATGAAACCACAC
>SXYR01000112.1 GCA_005788265.1 Bacteroidota bacterium
AATGTGACACCTGCCGTTACGTTGAAAATATTTGAAAACTTATTGGTAGAAGTTGACTGAAAATAATATCCAAGAAAATATCCTGTAGAAATAGATACTGCATCTTTGAACCAAGAAAGATTTGCAGAAACAGCAGCGGTTCTCAATCCAAATCCGCTTCCTGAAGTTTGATTAACTCTGTAAAACTGCTCCATTCTTTTTCTGTCCTCCATCTCATTTCTGAAACGCACTCTGGAGTTGATGCTCTGAGAACTGGTTGACTGGACACCTGTGATCAAACTGATTTGAGGAATGAAACTAAACAGATCGTTCTTTAAAATCAATGAGGATTTGACAAATGAATGAGATACTCCCATGTTAATGGAAAGATCCTTTATATGAACCTTATAGGTATCGGATGTATTCATCACCAACCCATTGGGCAATCTTCTGGGCACTACATAGCTATCGGTATAACTTCCATCACCATATCCAACGGATAAAGAAGGTCTCAGCCAGGTTTTCCTACCCTGTACATATCCATACAAATCATGATTGAATGGCGATACCCTGCTTGGATCATGCACCTTTGATTTTGCATAATATGAATAAGAAATTCCATACATCAGATTCTTTGCTACTTTATCAAATGAAGGAGTGATGGCAGTCTGGTACCAGCGAACCGATCCGATGATATTCCTGACATACCCCATGATGCCAATTCCGAATCCGGATTTATGAAAATATGAAACACTTGGTATAAAAGCTGTTGCTCCTGTCGATGATTGTTGCGCATTGAGCACATTGTTATTGGTGCTGAAAAGTCTATTGCTAAAAGATGTGGCAACCGAAAAAAAACTTTTTTGTGTACGCAATGAATCGAGCATGCCCCTCAACTCATTGATCAAACTATCGTTTTTCAGAAAAGAAAATTCATCTTTTGTGGTCATAGCCTGATTGCTATTTTCTTGGGCCTGGATGGTTTCAAACGAGCAAAAAATCAGGAAATACATAAAGATAAAGAAGCGCAGCATTGGATGTTGGGTTCGGTTATTTGTTGGATCCGATTTCGTACAGAAAGTTACACTGATTTTATGAAAGGACTGTTAAATCAGACAAGTTCGATCAGGGTGATTTCCGGCAAAATGCCTACCCTGCCTGGATATCCGAGAAATCCAAATCCCCTGTTGACATACAAATGTTGGTCACCATTTTTATAGAGTCCACCCCACTGCTTGTATACATACTGCACAGGACTCCATCTGAAACCTGGAATCTCTACCCCAAACTGCATCCCATGGGTATGCCCAGATAACATCAAATCAATATCACTGTAATGTTTGCATACTTCTGCATCCCAGTGACTGGGATCGTGGCTCAACAATATTTTGAATGGGTATTGATCGGCACCCTGATAGGCTTTCTTGAGATCGCCGTACTTGGCAAAGTTTGCACGTGCACCCCAATTTTCTATTCCAATTACTCCAATGGAGGCACCGCCTTTTTCGAGTGCGATGTGTTCATTGAGCAACAATCTCCAACCCATCTGCGCATGGATGTTTTTCAAGCTGTCCAAGTTATCTTTCTTGGCTTCCGCATTGGGCCATGGCACATAATCACCATAATCATGGTTGCCTAAAATGCTGTATATGCCCAAAGGGGCTTTTAAAGATGAGAAGATCGCTATTTTATCTTCCATTTCTTTTGCCATGTTGTTGACAAGATCACCGGTGAAGAAAATAACATCCGGTTGAAGATCATTTATTTTTTCAATTCCTTTCTTCACTGCTTGTAAATCATCCAGACTGCCGCTGTGTATATCTGAAATTTGGACGATTTTCAATCCCTTGAAAGATGTTGGAATATTCCCAGATCTGAATCTTACTTTTTCAATTCTGTACCGGTATTTGTTGCCAAAACCATACAAGAGTGCTCCAAATAAACTGCCGCCTACCCCAATTCCAAGCCAGGAAAGAAAAAGAGATCTGCTGATTGCATCTGTCTGGCTCGTTTCACCCTTGACCAATTGGTATGTCTTGACGCCACCCCACTGCAGCAATCTTCTCGCATCGTCCACTAGAAAGAAAATCATTGCAATGAATTTTGCAATGAAAAATCCAAATAAAATGGCAATTACATACACACGTATGAATTTAGGAAGCGCTTCAAACTGTATGTATGGAATGATCAAAAAAAGGATGATGGCTGCAGCAGTAAAGCTCCAATATGTAATATGTATCCCCAAACGAAGTTTGGAGGAAAGAGAGGAAGTAACCAATTTGAGTGATTGGAACACATACAAATCGATCAAAACCATGGTGATGATGAAAATCCACGAACCCAGGAGCCTTTTCATGTTGATAACTATTGTTTAATGCTTGCTACTCTAACATTATTTTAGCCATTATGTTCCCTAAAATGGTGCCGAAATTGTAAATTTGTCATCCTGTCATTTTAACAAAAAGTTGAAAATCAATGGCCAAAATCATAGGCGTCGCTAATCAGAAAGGTGGTGTTGGGAAAACAACAACGGCTATCAACCTGGCTGCAAGTTTTGCTGTACTTGAATACAAAACTTTGTTGGTTGATGCCGATCCGCAGGCGAACAGCACCTCGGGTGTTGGGTTCGACTTACAAAATGTTCAGCAAAGTATTTATGACTGCATGGTGGGTGATGCAAAAGCTAGAGACACGATACTTAAAACAGAAATTCCAAATTTAGACCTCATCCCCTCACATATTGATCTGGTGGGTGCCGAATTGGAGATGATCAATTATCCCAATCGAGAAAATGTTATCAAAAACATATTGGATGACTTGAGGAATGACTATGACTTTATAGTCATTGATTGCTCTCCTTCACTCGGATTGATTACGGTCAATGCGCTGGTTGCAGCTGACTCAGTTGTCGTTCCTGTTCAAGCTGAATTCTTTGCATTGGAAGGATTGGGCAAGTTGCTCAATACCATCAAGATTGTTCAAAACAGACTCAACACATCCTTGTCCATAGAAGGAATTTTGATGACCATGTACGATGTGCGTTTGAGATTGTGCAACCAGATAGTCAGTGAAGTGAGAAAGCATTTTGAAGAAATGGTATTTGATACCTTGATTCATAGAAATTCCAGACTGAGTGAGGCGCCGAGCGTAGGCAAGCCAGTTATATTGTATGATGCCGACAGCAAAGGCGCAGTCAATTATCTGAATCTTGCAAAAGAGATACTGCAAAAAAACAACATGACGAAGATCAAAGAGGAAGAAAGAACCCTAAATTTAGAAGATGAGCAATAATCCATCCAATAAAAAAGATGCGCTCAACAGAGGGATCAGATCTCTTTTGGGAAGCATTGATACTGAATTGAAAAATCCAACAACCGGTACACTCAAGTCAGAAGTTGTTTCAAGAAATACTTCTGTGAGTAGAATTCTGCTCACAGACATCATTCCAAACCCGAGACAACCGCGGCAGGATTTCGATCAAAAAGCAATGGAAGACCTGGCACAGTCCATGCGCCAGCATGATATCATTCAACCACTGACTGTGACACCGCTTAGCAGCGGCAAATACAAATTGATTGCCGGAGAGCGAAGATGGAGGGCAGCAAAGCTGGCTGGTCTCAAAGATGTTCCAGCATATATAAGAGAAGCGGACGACAAGCAAGTCCTTGAACTTGCTCTTTTGGAAAATTTACAAAGAGAAAACCTGAATGCAATTGAAATTGGGCTAGGCTATCAGCGCTTGATGGATGAATGTGCCATGACACAGGAAGAAGTTGCAACCAGAATGGGGATGGACAGAAGCACGGTTTCCAACTATATCAGAATGCTGAAACTGCCGCCAGACATCATTGTTGCTGTAAGAAATGGC
>SXYR01000113.1 GCA_005788265.1 Bacteroidota bacterium
ATTCCATTTGTGTTTTATGAAATTTGGAAATTCATTCGCCCAGCGCTGAAACCTACAGAGCTTAAATACACCAACGGGATCATTCTATGGGTGAGTTTTTTCTTTTTCCTGGGCGCTGCATTTGGTTATTTTATGCTTGCACCATTTACATTTAATTTTCTATCGAATTATACCATTGGCGCTATGGGAGTGATTGATTACCGTCCCACGCTGTCTGATTATCTTGATACCCTTATTGATATTACGCTTGGTGCTGGAATCGCGTTTGAGTTGCCCATGGCGACTTGGTTGCTTTCAAAATTGGGAATTATAACACCCAACTTCTTGAGAAACTACCGCAAATACGCTTATGTAGTATTGTTGGTGCTTGCTGCAATCATCACGCCTTCACCAGATTGGGGCTCGCAATTGATTGTAGTGGTTCCATTGGTATTGCTGTATGAAATCAGTATCCTGATTGCTGTGAGGGTCAAGAAAAAACAGGACCAGGACTGGGAATAAATAATGACTGATATGAACAACACAATTGCCATCGGATCTGATCATGCAGGATTTAATTACAAGTCTGCCGTCATAGATCATCTCCAACAGAAAGGGTTTGAAGTAAAAGATCAGGGCACATTTACCGATGCCTCTTGCGACTACCCAGATTACGCGCATGCGGTGGCGGGTGCAGTTGAAAAGGACAATACGACAATGGGAATTTTGATTTGCGGATCTGCCAATGGAGTTGCTATCACGGCCAATAAACACCAAGGTGTACGTGCAGCCATTTGCTGGGAGAAAGAAATTGCTTCACTTGCTCGACAGCACAATGACGCAAATATCATATGCATTCCTGCTCGTTTTGTAAACATTGATTTGGCTTTGGAAATGGTAGACATATTTCTATCAACGGAATTTGAAGGAGGCAGGCATCTCAACAGGGTTCAAAAAATAAAAATTTAATACATGTTAAGACTCATCTCAATGATTGTTTTGCTGATATGCTCAGCGACGCTTTCTGCACAAAAGAAAAAAACAGCAGCGCCAGACCCAAAAAAATATGCAACAAGCATCACTCCGGAAGATTTGAGCAGGCATTTGTACATCGTTGCCGGTGCTGAAATGGAAGGAAGGGAGACAGCTACAGAGGGACAAAGAAAGGCAGCTGCTTATATTGAGAATCATTTCAGGTCAATTGGATTATTGCCTGGAAACAATGGAAGTTTTCAGCAATCATATCCTGTTTATAAAGATGAAATCGGCAATGCTTCTATCAGCGTGAACGGAAAATCATTCACTGTTCACAACGATTTCAGCCCACTGGCCAACTGGAACAATACTGCAACACAATATTTTTCTGAAGCTGTTTTCGTTGGACATGGCATCGTTGACAAGGAAGTAAATGACTATGCAGGGCAGCAGGTTACCGGTAAGTTGGTATTTATATTGGATGGTGCTCCCGCCGGTTATAAACCTTCTGCAGGCGGATTTAGATCACCTGCAAGTTGGTATGGCAAATTACAAACTGCAAAAAGCAAAGGTGCTGCTGCAGTGGTCATGGTTGCCAACGGCTTTCCACGAAAAGCACCGACAGAAGCAACGATGCATGTTGATCTTTACAAGGCTGAGTTGTATCCAAATTCATATTTTATTTCGGAGCAGATTGCCCAGGCTATGTTAGGAGAAGCCTTCTCACAGTTGAAAGAGGCTGGCAAATCAAAATCATTGTCTCCTCAGATCATCCAATCAAATGTCAAGTTGGTTTTTGAAAAGAAGACAATGGAAATTTCGAGTTCCAATGTGCTAGGTTATATACCTGGATCAGACAAATCTGATGAGTGGTTGATCATCACTGCACACTATGATCATCTTGGCAAAAGAGGAGATGTAATTTATTATGGCGCGGATGATGACGGATCAGGAACGGTAGGTGTATTGGAAATTGCAGAAGCATTTTCAAAAGCAAAAGCAGACGGAAAAGGTCCCAGAAGAAACATATTGTTCATGACAGTGAGCGGTGAGGAAAAAGGGCTCTGGGGCTCGGAATATTTTTCCAATCACCCAACGGTTCCAATGGATAAAACGACAGCCGATCTAAATATTGATATGATTGGAAGGGTAGATACAGAGCGAACCCTGGGGGATACGCTGAATTATGTTTATGTAGTAGGCGATGATAAGTTGAGTTCAGATTTGAAACCCATCAGTGAAGCGGTGAATAAGAAATACATCAACATGACACTGGATTATAAATTCAATGATCCGAAAGATCCCAACAGGATTTACTACCGAAGCGATCATTATAATTTTGCGAGCAAAGGAGTTCCCATCATTTTCTATTATGATGGAATGTTGCAGTCTGACTATCATAAACCAACAGATACCCCTGATAAAATTTATTATTCCTTGCTCTCAAAAAGAGCACAATTGGTTTTTTATACAGCATGGGAAATGGCCAATCGTGATGAAAAATTAAAAAGAGATATTCCATTGAATCAGGAATAACATGGGAGAAAGCATTAAAAAATGGTATGCACTGTATACCAAGCCACGATGGGAAAAAAAAGTTGACAAGGCGCTTCAACAAAAAGGGATTGAATCTTATTGTCCCCTGAACCGCGTGAAAAGAAAATGGAGCGATCGAATCAAAATGATTGAGGAACCTCTTTTCAAAAGCTATGTATTTGTGAAAGTGGAAGAAAAGGATAAGACCGAAGTGCGCTATGTGGATGGGGTGCTCAACTATGTATACTGGAATGGCAAGCCTGCGGTTGTCAAGGAGGAAGAAATCATCGAAATCAAGAAATTTCTCAATGATTACGAAAATGTGGAGGTGAGGAATTTAGAGGTAAAGCCCGCTGATGAGGTAGTGGTGAACGCAGGTGTCATGGTCGGTGCCACCGGCAGGGTGCTCAGGGTGATGGGGAATAACATGGTGGAAGTACGCATTGAGAGCCTGGGATTTGTCCTGACAGCTAAATTTGAAAAGAAAAATTTGTTAAAAGCCTGAATAAATAAGCAAATCCAAACAATTTGCTCAAATCTGTGTTATAGAACTTGATGAACGCTTTTACAATCAAGGATCTGGAGAATTTAACGGGTATCAAAGCCCATACCATTCGTATTTGGGAGCAGCGTTATCGTTTTTTAAAACCACAGAGAACCGGGACCAATATCCGCTACTACAGCAATGATGAGCTCAAAAAGATTCTCAACATCTCTCTGTTGAACAAAAATGGGTTCAAAATATCCCATATCGATCGGATGTCCGATCAGGAAATCAATGATAAGATAATGACTATCAGCAGTGTAGAGGCTCAACAAGAGCAGGTAGTCAATTTGATGATCCAATACATGGTCGACATAGAACTCACAGCATTTGACCATTTGCTGAAAGAGAAAATAGATGCGAAGGGCATTGAAAAAGTCATCCATCAGTACATCTTTCCTTTCATGGAAAGAATTGGTTTGTTATGGGTCACCGGACACATCAATCCTGCACAGGAGCATCTTGTATCCAATATCATCCGCCATAAGCTCATTGTAGGTACTGAAGCAGTCAATCCTATTTTCAAGTCAGACAAACGCGTGCTGCTCTTCATGCCGGATGGTGAATACCATGAACTTGGCTTGCTTTTCATCCAATATCTGTTAAAGAACCGTGGTATTGAAGTATACTACCTCGGAGCCAGCGTGCCATTGGTAGATGTCGCATACGTTGTAAAGTACAAGCAGCCTGATTTTATATACACCCACATGACTACTGCGTCTCGTCAATTCAACTTTGAAAGATTCATGACGCAAGCTGTTCAGAAATTTGGTACTGTTCCTTTTGTCATATCCGGACCCGTTGCCGCGATGTATGAAAATAAGATCCCCCCACAGGTCAAATTCAAGCGTTCTTTGCAGGAAGTAATTGACTTCGTGAACCAACTTTCCCTCTCAAACAATTAGTAATCAATCAATTACAATTTGTTTAATAATTTTAATAAATTATTAAACAAAAATTTGTTTACCTGAACTAAGTTTGTTTAACTTCACAGTCTTAAAATTAAACAAACATGTCTACGCAGGAGTTCAACATGATGCTGGTTCAAAATTCAGAGTATTTGCGCCCATTTGCAATTACACTTACAAAGGATCAAGAATCCGCAAAAGACCTTTTGCAGGAAACCATGTTCAGGGCGATCTCCAATAAAGACAAATACAATGTTGGTACAAATATCAAAGCATGGATGTATACCATCATGCGTAATATTTTCATCAACAACTACCGTAGAAGAGCAAAGCAAAATACCATCTTCGACAATACGCCAAATGATTTTCTGATTGATCACAATCAATCGGCTGTTCCCAATTCTGCCGAAACCAATATGCGCATCAAAGACATTGAAAGAGCTGTTTACAATTTGCCTGCACTTTTCAAAAAGCCTTTCATGTTGTATTTTGAAGGATACAAGTACCATGAAATAGCTGTTATGCTTGATGAGCCTTTGGGAACCATCAAAAGCAGAATCCACTTCGCAAGAAGACTGTTGAAAGAGGAAATCAGCAAGTTTTAATCTAACTTTCCATCGTGTCCAAAAAAGCAATTGTCATTGGGAGTGGTTACGCCGGACTCTCCTCAGCCTCTTTTCTTGCCCAATCAGGTTGGGAAGTACATGTGTTAGAAAAACACGATCATCCCGGTGGAAGAAGCAGATTTTTTCGCTCAGAGGGATTCACATTCGACATGGGTCCTAGTTGGTACTGGATGCCTGATGTATTCGAACGCTATTTTTCAAGCTTCGGAAGAAATGTTTCAGACTATTACCAACTCAAAAGATTGTCACCATCCTACAGAATTTATTGGGACGATGATTATATGGATGTTCCTGCTGATTACCAGGAACTGAAAAATTTATTCAACCAATTGGAAACTGGTGCAGGTGAAAAATTGGATCAATTTTTAGAGGAAGCTGCATACAAATACGATGTAGGTGTTGGTAAACTGGTGTACAAACCAAGTCTTTCATGGACTGAATTCATCAATGCAGAATTGATGCGCGGTGTTTTTAAGTTGGATGTTTTCAACAACATCAAATCACATATAGCAAAATTTTTCAAGCACCCAAAACTTCGTCAATTGATGGAGTTCCCCGTTTTGTTTCTTGGAGCACTTCCAGAAAATACACCAGCGCTGTATAGTTTAATGAACTACGCTGATATCAAACTGGGGACCTGGTTTCCAGAGGGTGGCATGTACAGTGTAGTTGCGGGTATGCATCGCATGGCAAATGAACTCGGCGTTCATTTTCATTTCAATAAAAACGTTTCCCGTATTCATGTTCAAAACAACCAAGCATCATCTGTTGAAACGGATGACGGTGAAATTTTTGAAGCTGATGTTGTAGTGGGAGCTGCTGATTATCATTTCATCGAATCTTCTTTGCTAGAACAGCAACATCGTTCCTACTCAGAAAAATATTGGGACAAGAGATCCATGGCGCCGGGATCTTTGATTTATTATTTGGGTGTCAACAAGAAAGTGGAAGGGATCCTTCATCATACCTTGTTCTTTGATGTACCATTTGACGAACATGGCAAAGACATTTACTCCAATCCAAAGTGGCCTGAAACCCCATTGTTTTATCTGAGCTCGACTTCCATTACGGATGCAACCCAGGCACCTGAAGGATGCGATAATTTATTTTTTCTGATTCCCATAGCAGCCGGGCTTGATGGAGACAATGATGCAGTGCGAGAGAAATACCTTCGCATCATCTGTCAACGATTCAAGCAAAAAACAGGTTTCGATATCATGCAACATCTCGTTTTCAAGCGAACATACTGTACCAAGGAGTTCAAAGAGGACTACAATGCTTTCAAAGGAAATGCTTACGGGCTTGCCAATACGTTGTTGCAAACTGCCATCTTGCGCCCTTCATGTAAGAGCAAGAAGGTTCATAATTTATATTACACCGGACAATTGACTGTTCCGGGTCCTGGTGTGCCACCAAGTTTAATCAGCGGTGAAGTAGTGGCAAAACTCATTGAAAAAGAATTCAATAGATAATCCAAGGCCGATCACGTATACACCCATCGAACAAAACCTCTAATAAATCATTTAAAAAAGTTATCTTCAAATAAAGAACGGCTTGCATGATTCAATTGTTCCATAACGTTTCTCATGAGTGCAGCAAAGTCACCACTGCTCGATACAGCACTTCATTCAGCAGTGCAATCAAGCTCTTGCACAAAGATGTCAGGGGCCCTATCTACGATATCTATGGACTTGTGAGGTTCGCAGATGAAATCGTTGATACTTTTCATGATCATGACAAGGAAAGATTGCTGGATGATTTCAAGAAGCAAACCTATGCAGCGATTCAGGATAAAATAAGTTTGAATCCTATTTTGAACAGCTTCCAAATCACCGTTAATAAATACAATATTGACCTTCATTTGGTAGATGCTTTTTTCAAAAGCATGGAGTTTGATTTGAAAAAGTCATCTTACGATCAGGAGGGATACGCGTCTTATATTTATGGAAGTGCAGAAGTGGTCGGACTGATGTGTCTCTATGTTTTCTGCAATGGAAACAAAATGCAATATGAGCTATTGAAACCAAGTGCCCAGGCTTTGGGGGCAGCTTTTCAAAAAGTAAATTTTCTGAGGGATGTCAAAGCAGACTATCAGCAGCTCAACAGGGTATACTTCCCGGGAGTTGACTTCAGCGCTTTTTCATTTGAAATGAAAAGGGAAATAGAAGAAGATATTCAACGCGATTTTGACAACGCTTATGAAGGAATCATTCAACTTCCTTTACATGCAAGATTTGGTGTATACCTCGCCTACAAATATTACTTGAGCTTGTTTAAAAAGATCAAATCTGTTCAGCCTCAAAAGATTTTAGAACACCGCATCAGAATACCCAATTATCACAAAGCATGGGTGGCAGCAAAGGTGGTGATCAGAACACAACTCAACCTCCTTTAACCGTCAGCCTGAACGGTTAACAGTTGACCGTTAACGGTTGAACACCTCTTCCATTACCTTCCCCCTTACATTCAAATCGCCAAATGTATTTTTTGCAGTGGGATGTACCCTGTTGGCCAGCAAAACAAATACTGTATTTGTTTTGGGATCTGCCCATGTGCAGGTGCCCGTGAATCCTGTATGTCCGAATGCGCCCGGCGAAACACTCATTGAAGGGTAAGGTATTTTTCTTGTGGCATTGTCTTTTTCCGGTTTGTCAAATCCATATCCTCTTCTGCTTATATCCGACTGGTATTGGGTAAAGAGTTCAACAGTTGAAGCACTTATGAACCTTTTCTCATTGATGACTCCTTTGTTGAGTAGCATTTCCATCAACACTGCAATCTCGTATGCATTGCTGAACAAACCTGCATGTCCGGATACTCCTCCAAACATCGCAGCTCCAGGGTCGTGTACATATCCTCTTACCAGGCGTTCCCTGAAATAAGGATCCTGTTCTGTTGGAGCGATAATGGATTTGTTCATCCAACGTGTTGGATTGAACCCACTGCTGCTGAATCCCAATGGTTGATAAAAATATTTTAAAACATATGCATCAAGCGAAAGGCCCGAAACAGCTTTGACAATATCTCCCAATAAAATGAAATCATTGTCGCTGTACACATAGTTTTTTTTCGGATCAACAGATGAAGTGAGAATTCTTTTGTACATCGTATCTCTCCATGCGGTTCTTAAATAAAGCGAATCATCTACTTTAATGGCATACGCAGCACTTTCTTTTTTATTTAAGAATCCTGGCAATGCCTTCATGGTCATACTGTCTGCTATTTCTTTATAAAAAGGAATCCATGCTTTGAGTCCCGCTTGATGCAGTAATATATCCTTGATCAATATATTTTCTTTGTTTGTGCCTTTAGTCCACTTCAAATAATCACCCAAAGGGTTATTCAATGCAATTTTCTTTTCGTCATGAAGTTTCATGATGGCCAATGTAGTGGCACATATTTTAGTAACCGAGGCCATGTCATAAACAGATTCCAGTGATATGGGATCTTTTCCGGTATAGCTCATGGAGCCATATGTTTGCTGCATTACAATTTTTCCATCTTTCATTGCGAGCAAGACCATACCGGGGGCGGCTTGTTGGTTGATGGCATCATGTATAATGGAATCGATTTTTATTTGTTTTGTATCAACTTTTATGGGTGTGGAGGGCATCTGATTTTTTAGTTGTATTCCCGCATTATAAGGAAGTGAAGCGCAAACGGTGACGGGAAGTTGCCCCTCTGATCCTATTTCACCTTTGATCAATCTAGCAGCAACGGTATGGGTGATGGGATCGTCGTCGTATGCCAAAATGATGTTTTTGGTATCGCAATAGCTTTTTGCGGCATAGGGATTTCCAAAAACGAAAAGGTTGGTTGGAATAGAGGAAGATAATTGTTGTACCAACGAGACCACAGCAGGGCTCATATTGAAATTATTCGCCGGGTACCTGGGCAATTCATGAATTGCAACGATTAGCTTGCTGTAATTGTTTTTTATCTGCTCAAATAAAGCATCTGCTTCTTCTTTTGTTTTGCCGTTATCGAAGTTGAACAGATCTGCATTGTATGCTTTTCGCATTTCGGCTGCGAATTGGGTTTGTTGATTTCTGCCAATTTCCAAAACTGCAAAATTGGAAGATGGGTTTTTTACCAAAGGAAAAGATGAAGGGTCTTCATATTTTCCAATGGTGATTGTTTTTTCAGCAACCTCTAGTTTAATGGCATTGCTCTTTGCATTTAGTTTTTCCGCAAGGTGGTTGGTGTCAACTGGTTTCCATTGATGGAGTCCAGTGATGTATTTTGTTTCCAATACTTTCAGGGCATGCTCTTCGATGGCCTGCCAGGTAATTCTTTTATCGGCAATGGCCTGTTTTACTTTTCCGATGACCTTTTCTACATCACCGGGCAGACATAGCATGTCGTTTCCGGCGATCAGAGACTCCACCCCAGCAGCTCCGTCAGGAAACTCAGCAGCAACGCCTTTCATTTCAAGTGCATCCGTAAAGGTGATGCCTTTGAATCCCATTTCTCCTTTCAGCAAACCAGTTACAGCATTGGAAGAAATAGAAGTCACATGGTTTTTAGAGGTATCGATGGCGGGAACAAAGAGGTGTCCAACCATGGCACTCCCGATGCCTGCTTCGAATAATTTTTTGAATGGATACAGTTCGAGATTGTCCAGCTGATTTCTTGACTTGCTGATCAATGGTGCTGCGAGGTGTGAATCAACATCTACATCTCCGTGTCCAGGAAAATGCTTCGCACTGCCCATGATACCCGCATCGCGCATGCCCAACATATATTGGATGGCCCAGTTGGCCACTTTGAATTTATTTTCCCCGAAAGAACGGTCGTTGATCACTGGATTGTTGGGATTGTTGTTGACATCTGCCACGGGTGCAAAATTGATTTGAATGCCCGCCAGCTTGCATTGTTCCGCTACCCATTGTCCGTATCTGTATACAACCGACGAATCACGCAGTGCACCCAGCATCATCATTTTTGGAAGGTTGGCAACGCTGTCCATGCGCATGCCGACACCTGTCTCTCCATCAATGGCAATCAGGATCGGTGTTTTTGCGATGGACTGAAAATAGTTCACCAGTACAGCCTGCTTAACGGGCCCACCTTGAAACAGACAAATCCCGCCAATATTGTATTTTTTGATATCACGCTCAACAGTTGTATCGTAAAAACTGACTGTCCTGGACCTCGTATCAATCGATGAAAGCCGCACCATGATCAGTTGAGCAATCTTCTCATCTGGGGACAAACTGCTTAAAATACTGTCAGCCCATTTTCTTGCTTCTTGCGCTTGCACCAAGGCTGCACAAAGCAAAAAAAGGCCCGCCAGGGTTGATTTTCTCAAAAACATACCAATCCGTTTAGTTACATTTGTAGGCTTAAGTTACAACTAATCAATCATCGAATTGGAAATTGTTTCATGCCAGATTTGATCCATTTATTGCCCTCTCATATAGCCAATCAAATTGCTGCCGGCGAGGTAATTCAACGTCCAGCCAGCGCGGTGAAAGAATTGTTGGAAAATGCAGTAGATGCGGATGCATCCCATATACATTTGATTGTGCAAGATGCCGGAAAATCTTTGATTCAAGTGGTTGACAATGGAAAGGGGATGTCAGATGCCGATGCCAGAAAAGCATTTGAACGACATGCCACATCCAAGATTCAATCCATCGAAGATTTGTACAAGATAAAAACAATGGGATTCAGGGGAGAGGCACTTGCTTCTATCGCTTCTGTTGCCCAAGTGGTTGTAAAAACAAAGCGGGCAGAGGATGAGATAGGGACAGAAATTGAGATAGAAAACAGCAAGCTTTTGCGGCAAGAACCTTGTGTATGTGAATATGGCACTTCTATTGCCATGAAAAATCTTTTTTTCAATGTTCCAGCCAGAAGAAATTTTTTAAAAAGCAATCCTGTCGAACTCAAACATATCACGGATGAGTTCATGCATGTTGCCTTGTCTTTCCCGCAAATCAGTTTTGTATTGACAAGCAACGGGCAAGAAATATTTCATCTGTCTGCTGGAACGCTGAAGCAAAGAATTGTACAATTGATGGGCAACAGCTTTGCCAACAGATTGGTACAGGTCGCTGAAAAAACGGATTACCTGGATATCAGTGGATTCATCGGCAAGCCTGAAACAGCCAAGAAAACAAGGGGCGATCAATATTTGTTTGTCAACAACCGCTTTGTTAAAAATGCCTATTTGAACCATGCGGTTTTCAGTGCATACGAAGAATTGCTGCCAACAAACAGTTTTCCTTTTTTTGCCATTTTCATTGACCTAGATCCTGCACATGTAGATATCAATGTGCATCCCACCAAGCAGGAAATTAAGTTTGATGATGAAAAAATTATTTATGCGTTTGTAAAATCTTCGATCCGACATGCCCTTGCGCAATACAGCATTTCACCTGCACTTGATTTTTCGCTGGATGCGAACATTCAACAACTCGATGCAGTAGCTAAGCCTTTTACCAGTTTACAACAGGAGGATGCCAAGACAACCGGTTTGTACAAATCATTCATCGATCGTCATCAGGCACATACAATTGAGCGCACAAGCAATTTGCGTGACTGGAAAGATTTTTATGAACCTCAGTCCAAAACAAATCAGCTGCAGGACCAATCATTTGATTTTTATCAGCCCACCAAGCAAAACGTCAACAATGAGATTCCAGATGCATTGAAAATGTTGGAAGGATCAAGTCCAGTTCAATTGCATCTCTCTTATATCGTATTTGATCAACCTCGTGGTGTGACAGTTTTGCACCAGCAGCTAGCTCATCAACAAATTCTTTTTGAAGAATTCAATGCTGCTTGGACTGGACAGGCACTGGCAATACAGCAAGAATTGTTCCCGCAAACCCTTCAGTTTTCGCCATCTGATTTTCAATTGATAACGGGTATTTTACCCGATCTCTTGCAGATGGGGTATCAACTGGAGCCATTTGGTGTGCATACCTATGTCTTGCAGGGTGCCCCGGCAGATTTTCCGCAAGAAAATCATCTTTCAGTGATTGAGATGATATTGGAAGATGTGAAAACAAGCACTTCAACATTGCATCAATCGTACAAAGAAAGAATCGCAAAAACAATGGCCAGGAAACATGCCTGCAAGGTGGGTGTCAAACTGGATGTGGGCATGATGCGAGAAATAGTTGACCAGTTGTCACGTTTGCCCAACCATCAGACACATTTTGATGGGAAGCCTCTTTTCATAGAGGTTAAAAAAGATTACCTCAATAATGTATTTGGTATTTGATCAGAGTGATTGGAGGAAGTTGGCAATCTTGGTTCTTACATTGGCACTGGTGGTAAAATGATTGTTGACCATCACTGAAAATGCCAGCCACTTGTTCTTTTTGCTCAGATAAAATCCACTTAAACAAACCACTCCATTCAAAGTACCAGTCTTTGCAAGAATGTATTCGCTGTTTTTACGTGGGTACATTTTTAAATTCGCACTGCTTGCACCAGGCATGACTTGCTTGACCCTTTCCCATCCAAATTCTTCTTTCATTTTTTGTAAGATCCAAATCATGTTTTCCGGACTGAATAAATTATACCTGCTCAGTCCGCTGCCATCCACCCATTTTGGTTGTTGAGGCAAATCCGATAAATCATTTTTCAGGATGGCTGCAATTGCTGCCGGCTCATCCATTTTTTTCAGCAACATCTGACTCACCATTTCAATACACATATCAGCAAAAAAATTATCACTTCTGTTCATCATGTCTTTCAGGAGACTATCAGTCGGCTGGGAGAAGATCATCCTAGAAGGCCTGCCAGAAGCAAGTTTGAGCATGGGCTCTTCCGCAATGGACATTGTTTTATGCAATGTATCATTCAATAATTCGAGTGCAGATGTCAACCCATTTGTAACAAATGGCACCATCAAACTGGACGAATTTTCTTTTCCTTCATGCAAGGTAAATTCGTTTTTTTCCAATGCTCTTTCAACTGCAAAATTTTTAGTTGGCACTCCCATGTTTACCCTCCAGTTGATTTCAGGTGATGAATACATGAACAGATCTGTAGTATCTGAAGGACTGGTTGGATTTTCTTTTTTTGATTTTTCCAAATACCATTGCAACTGATTGCCGTATATCGGAAATGCACTTCGCTCAATCATGTAATCCTCGGCATAATCTTCCCAACTCCATCCCGCTCCCCACTTGGGACTGCTCCAGTTGTTTTGATGAATGTACAAGGGTTTATTGGTTGTTTTCAGAAATGAAAACAAAGGATGTGATTTGAAATTTGGATGCAGAAAACTCGGATCACCTGTAGGCGTGATCAGGATTGCTGTATCAAGTTCGGTGACATTTGCAGCAGGCAAATGAGCAGGCAAGTATTTCATGGCAGCATAGCAGCTGACAATTTTTGTATTGCTGGCAGGAGTAAACAATTTGTCGGATTGAAATTGGTACAGCCATTCTTTTTTTTCAAGATCCTGAATCGCAATTCCCACATGCGCTTTGGAAAGCGTTGAATCATTGATGAAAAATTGCAGTGCTTGTTTGTGGATTTGTTTTTCAATCGAACAGGAACTTGCTAAAATTGAAAAGGCTAAAAATACAAATGAAGTATGCTTGATATTCATATTATAATCTTAATCCGTTAACAGTTAACGGTTAACAGTTAACTCCGCTCCTGCAACCTCAACCATCTCTCTGGCAGCTCATTGTTTCCTGCTGCATTGAAATCATTTTCAGAACAGGGCACATATTTTCCATCCGGCATTTTCATCCACCATCTTCCGGTTTTTCTGCTTTTCAAAAAAGTTGTTTCAATCGCCGCAAATTCAAGGTGACATTCAATGAACATTTCCTGTTCATTCAGATTGGCCTCTGTTCTTCCATATTGTACACCATCGATGTAGTACCAGATCATTTGAGAGATTTGTTTGGCAAGTGTCAACTGCGGATCTCTTTTTTGCTGATATCCGTATATGCCGACGGTTTTCAAGCGGTCGCTCATGCCTGCAAATTTCATGAGTGTACAAGCCTCTTCGCCGTTGAATCCATTTGGACTGCTGCCTTCCCAAAAGGTGGCAGCTCCCAGTGCAGCAACATCAAACATCATCATATCACTGCTTCTAAAGGAGGGCTCCATTTCTTCCATCTGTTCTTTCACTTTTCCCAATCTGTAGCAATCAAATCTCAGCTTATCCATCGTTTCCAGCATGTGAGGATGGATATAATAACTCTGAAACCCAATATGGTTGTAGTGTCTGATAAAATTTGGGTCACCTGTCAAGAGTTCCATCAAGAAATTCTTTGAACGAACTGGATTGTCCATCGACAGGTCAATATAAGCATCTACGCCTGTTACTTCGATGATTTTATTCATTTCTCTGTAAGCCTCATACACAGCCAGGCTGAGATCATGTGATCCTCCGATGAGCAGAAAAATTTTATTGCGTTGGATGATTTCTTTGGCAACGGTTTTGATGGCAGCGTAGGTATCTGACAGGTGCATGCCGGTTTTGATTTTTCCGATATCTGCCAATTTGATATGCTTGTGCCAATAGTACAGGGAGTAGAGTTCTTTTCTGACTGCATCTGTTTCAGCTGAAGCAGATCCCAATTGTCCATCCCCTCTCAATTCATCGCATGTAGCAATGACAATGTCTGCATGGGTCAGATCAGGAAATATGTCTTGGAAAATATCGATCGATTTTCCAATTTGACCTTCCTTCAACTCATTGTCTTCGAGTATATGTGAGAGGTTGACCGGATACAGAAAATCGATGATGCTTTCAAAAGCCATGTTTTAATATTTCAGCAAACCTACTTAATCTTGAGATAATGGATGCATCTCAAAATCCGTTTATGTGATGGATGGAAGAACCTGCTATTTGTTATCTTCGCAGCATGGAGAAAATTCTCGAAAGCATAAAATTGTATTCAAAGGAAATCAGTGCATTTGCCGCATCGAATGCAGAAGACCTGGAGCAATTCAGAATAAAATTTCTGGGGGTAAAAGGCATTGTAAAATCCCTCATGGGAGAAATGCAACATATTCCAGCTGATCAAAAGAAATCATTTGGACAGATCATGAATGGTTTCAAGCAGCTCGCAGAAGACAAGTACAACAATCAAAAGGACAAGATTGCAGCAGGGGCAGAGGGTGCTGCTTATTCAATGGATGCAACATTGCCCGGTATACCCATGGCCTCCGGCAGCAGGCATCCTGTTACCCTGATGCGCAATAAAATTGTAGAAATTTTTGAACGTCTTTCATTTACGGTTGCCGAGGGTCCAGAAATCGAAGATGATTGGCACAACTTCACTGCACTGAACCTCGATGAAAATCATCCTGCGCGCGACATGCAGGATACTTTTTATCTCTCTACAGATCCAGCTATTTTGTTGAGAACACATACCAGCAATGTGCAGATCAGGGAAATGGAGAAGCATCAACCTCCGATCAGGATTATTTGTCCAGGCAGGGTCTATCGCAATGAAACCATCAGTGCAAGGTCACATTGTTTTTTTCATCAGGTAGAGGGATTGTATGTGGATGAAAATGTTTCATTCGCCGATCTCAAACAGACGCTTTATCATTTTGTAAAAGAGATGTTTGGCAATGATGTGAAAGTCAGGTTCAGACCAAGTTATTTTCCTTTCACAGAACCCAGTGCAGAAATGGATATCAGTTGCATGTTGTGCCATGGAGATGGATGTGCCGTATGCAAAAGAACAGGCTGGTTGGAAATTCTGGGCTGCGGAATGGTGCACCCAAATGTATTGAGCAATTGCGGGATTGATCCTGAAAAATACACTGGATTTGCATTTGGCATGGGCGTGGAGCGTCCAGCCCTCCTGAAATACGGCATCACAGATATCAGGTTGTTCAGCGACAACGATCTTCGATTTTTGGAGCAATTCAGGGGAGCATAATTCCTCATTCATGAAAAAAATATTTATCACGGGTGCTTCAGGTTTGTTGGGATCCTACCTCATCAGGGACCTGTTGAAGCAACAAGATGTTCAGCTGGTTTGCATCTACCGCAAACAAAAAAGCAATCTGCTCACTGAGGAAGAGCTTTCCAACATTCATTGGGTCCAAGGCGATATATTGGATGTTGATTGTTTGGCGGAGGCAATGCAAGGATGTCACAAGGTGTATCATTGTGCCGGACTCGTATCTTTTAATCCTGCAAGGGCCAATGATCTCATGAAGATCAATGTGGAAGGCACGGCGAATATGGTAAATGTTGCATTGGAATTGGGTGTTGAAAAATTTGTCCATGTAAGTTCTGTTGCAGCCATCGGTAGAAAAAGAAACAACCAGACTGTTCATGAGGCATTGGAATGGGATGAGGCTTCCAATCCATCCGTTTATGGCAAAAGCAAATACCTGGGTGAGATGGAAGTATGGAGGGGAATAGGAGAGGGGCTTCATGCGGTCATTGTAAATCCGGTAATCATATTGGGGAAGGGTGATTGGGCTGATGGATCATGTGCGACTTTTAAAAATGCATTCCATGAATTTCCCTGGTATACAGAGGGAATCAGCGGATTCGTAGATGCCGCTGATGTTTCAAAAGCCATGATTGGATTGATGGAGCATCCAGTTTCTGGGGAACGTTTTGTTGTTTCAGCAGAAAATCTAGGCTACCGGGAAGTATTCAATATGATGGCAGATGGATTCGGCAAAAAAAGACCACATCTTAAAGTGAGTCCCCTGCTTGCTTCTATCGTATGGCGACTTGTGAAGATCAAGAGCATGATCACAGGGGAAGAGCCATTGCTTACAAAGGAAACCGCCGAAACCGCCCAGCAAAAAGTATATTTTGATCATGCTAAATTGGTAACTACGCTCCCTGGGTTTAGATTCAATCCTATTGCACAAACGATTCAGGAGGCATGTAGTTATTATTTGAGGTTGACAGATAACAGTTAACTGTCAACCGTCAACTGTTTATAATACTCCCACATCTCAGGAATCCTCCTCATCCAAATCTGCTCTTTCATTTTAACAGCCGAGTCAATTGCCGGAACTCCCCAGATGGATCGACCTGCTTCCACATCCTGGAAAACTCCGCTCATGGGATTGATAACGGTCCCCCTGCCAATACGGGTTGTTTTGGCAATGCCAACCATTCCCCAGAGAATCACCTCATCTTCAAGTGTGCTGGCCCCTGCTATGCCTGATCCGGCGGCAATGAGGCAGTTTTGGCCGATTACCACGTCGTGTCCCACATGGTTCATATTATCCAGTTTGCTGCCCTTCCCAATGATGGTATCATGGGTGACCCCCCTGTCCACACAACAATTGGCCCCAATCTCCACATGGTCCTCAATAATAACCCTTCCGCAGGACTCCATCTTCTTATAGACCTGCTCTCTGTTTTTTTTCTTGTTGTAATAAAAGGCATCTGCACCAATGACGGTGCCTGATTGGATGAAGACATGGTCGCCAATGATGCAATCATCCAAGATGGTTACGTTGGGTTGAAGGACGCAATGTTTTCCAATTGCAACACGGTTGCCAATAAAAACATTTGGACCAACATATGTTGTATCATCAATGACAGCGCTATTGCTGATCATTTTTGTAGATGGCTTGAAGGGATGAAAATGATGTACAATGGTCAAGTAAGATTCAAATGGTTCATCCACCACCAACAATGTTTTATCTGAAGGATGGTCAACCAGTTGATCGATGATGATAAAACTTGCTTCAGATGAAAAACAACTTATGTAATACTTTGGATGATCTACGAAAACTATGTCACCTGTTTCTACTTTATGTATTTCATTGATACCTGACACAAATCCATCTTTGTTTCCGTGTATGGATGCATCGATCATTGCTGCGATATCTGTTACCGAAACCGGTGCTGGAAATTTCATTTCAAATTTTTTTTATCAAAGTCAGAAGATGAAAATACCTTGGATTTTTTCAATTGATTCATTGTATTTTGGCCATTCATACTTTTACGTAATTCACATCTTTAAAAAAAATGTGTATAAAATAATTATGAAAAAATTTCTTGTAAATAAAATATATGTATAATATTGTGAAGGGAATAACATTCCCGGTACTTATTAACCCATCTATATAACAACGCTCGGTTTCTACCGAGCGTTGTGCATTTATAAAGTTTCTCTCTTGAAAACCAATGCCGGTGTGCATTTCAGCAAAATAATTCACTTACATTGCACTAAATAATTCATATGCTTAGATCAATGACTGGATATGGACGATCTGAAAAGACCATCGGTGAAAAGCACTTCACGGTTGAAATTAGATCCCTCAATGGCAAGCAAATCGATCTACTTTTGAAAATTCCTTCCCCCCTGAAGCCCTTTGAATTTGACATCAGGAATCTGATCAATGAACAACTTTTAAGAGGAAGTATTGAGTGTACCATTGTCATTAAATTGAATGGAACAGCCAAGCCCTCTTCCATCAATATGGAGCTGGTTACTGCGTATTATAATCAATTGAAATCACTTGCAGATCAATTGAAGGCAGGCAATGATCAACTGTTGTCTTCTATTTTGCGTTTGCCGGATGTGGTTGCAACATCAACCGATGTCTTAAGCCAAGAAGAATGGAATGCTGTGAAGAAAATTTTGCAGGAAGCGATTGACATGTTGAATAAGCATCGCATGGATGAAGGAGAAGCATTGGAGCAGGAATTGTTGTTGCGCATTTCAAATATTGAATCTCTGCAAACCAAGGTACTTGCAATGGATCCCCAACGAAAAGAAAAGATCCGTGAGAACCTCTTGAAGTTGTTGCATGAACATGTATCCAAAGAGGTGGGTGTTGACATGAACAGGTTTGAGCAGGAGCTTATCTATTATATTGAGAAAATTGACTTAACAGAGGAACAGGTAAGGCTCTCCAATCATTGCCAGTATTTTCGAACTTTGCTTGCAGAAAAGGAGATCAACAAGGGACGAAAACTATCCTTTTTACTCCAAGAAATCGGAAGGGAGATCAATACCACCGGCTCCAAGGCCAATGATGCCGAAATTCAGAAATTTGTTGTTGAAATGAAGGATGAACTTGAGAAAGCCAAAGAGCAGGTCCTGAATGTCCTTTGATCAAGATGACTACCTTTGTGCCATGCTGTTTAGAAAATTGCTTATCCCGCTTGTCTGCCTGATGCTTTGGGGTTGTGAAGAGTCTTCCCTATACCAAAAGGTTGTTTTTATGCCCAACCAGTCATGGGGGTTTAAAAATGTGGCCAACTTTGACTTCAGCATCAGCGATACAGCTGCCAGATACAGGGTATTTTTTGTGCTGAGGCATACAGATGCCTATGAGTACAATAATATATGGATCAAAATGTCCAGTAAGCTTCCCGGGGACAGTATATGGAGAAATGATCGTTTCAACATTCCCCTGGCCAATGAGAAAGGCTGGTTGGGAACAGGGATGGATGATTTATATGATCACCGTGTTTTGCTGTATCCTCAACCGGTCGCCTTCATACAACCGGGGAATTATACATTGGAGGTCAGACAGGACATGAGGATGGATCCCTTGCCGCATATCATGAATGTGGGACTGAGGCTGGAAAAAGTACAATAAGATGCGCAAACTGCTGGATAAGATTCCTCTCAAATTTGCCGAATATGCCTTCTGGGTGTTGGTCATCTATATTTTGGCAGCCCTGGCCTGGTGGTATATAGAGTTGGATCAGCAAAATGACCTGATGCTTCAATATAAAATTGAAACATTGCAGAACACAGGAAAGGCCTCTATCTCGGCACTCGAAAAAATCAACGATGAACACCAGCGCAATGCAAAGCAATACATAGGCGAGGGATTCACATTTTTCATCTTTATTTTGTTGGGAGGGATTTTTCTCTACACAGCAGTACGCCGTCAAGTAAGGTACCACCTCCAGCAAAAAAACTTTATGATGGCAGTCACCCATGAACTTAAAACGCCCATTGCCGTGACCAAACTAAGTCTTGAAACGTTGAAAAGGCATCAGCTCGACGAGGATAAAAAAAATAGAATCATACACCAGGCCATCAACGAAACTGAACGGCTCGATACCCTGTGCAACAACATCCTGCTAAGTTCCCAATTGGATGCAGGCGGATACCAGCTTAGTAAAAATAATTTTAATTTTTCTGCGCTGCTCAATAGCATCATTGAGGCATATACCATCAGGTATCCGGAGCGTTCCTTCCATCATCATATTGCAGATGGACTGGATTGTTCTGGGGATGATTTTCTCATTCGTCTCGCGATCAACAATATCATTGGCAATGCGGTGAAGTACACTTCAACGGGTGCACCTGTTGACATCACTTGTGAAATGGTGGAGGGGCAAATTGAATTGCTGATAAAAGACCAAGGCGAGGGCATTCCCGATCCAATGAAACCCAAGATTTTTGAAAAGTTTTACCGGCTGGAAGATGAACGAACGAGGAAGACCAAAGGAACCGGGTTGGGTCTCTATTTAAGCACAAAAATCATTCAGGATCATGGTGGCAGCATTTTAGTAAAGAACAATACACCAAAGGGAAGTATTTTTGCAATCCGTCTTCCAAAATCATCCATCCATGCCTGAAAAAAAAGCATCCATATTACTGGTAGAAGATGAAGAGAATCTTCAGGAGGCACTAAAATTGAATTTAGAGCTTGAGGGTTATGAAGTGACCTGTATGGGGGATGGCGCATCTGCACTGAAGAAGGTAAAAGAAGAATATTTTGATTTGATATTGCTCGATGTCATGCTTCCTGAACTGGATGGATTTGATGTGAGTGAAAATATACGGCTGCAGAATATCGAAACGCCCATCCTCATGCTCAGCGCGCGATCCGGCAGTGCAGACAGGGTAACGGGTCTCAAAAAAGGAGCAGATGATTATCTTACAAAACCATTCAACCTGGAGGAGTTGTTGTTGAGGGTTGAGAAATTGATTGATAAAAATAAAAAACTATCAGATCGATCCAACGTAAATGAGGTTGTACATTTTGGAGGAAACACCATCAATTTTAAATCACAGAAAGCAGTCAACCACCAGGGTGAAGAAGTGCAGTTGAGCAAGAAAGAAATCATGTTGCTCAAATTGATGGTAGAATACAAGAACGAAGTGGTTTCCAGAGAGAAAATACTCCAAGCAGTGTGGGGTTATCAGGTTTTTCCTACGACCAGGACCATCGATAATTTTATTTTGAATTTCAGAAAGTATTTTGAAAAAGATCCTAAAAACCCCCAGCACTTTCAATCTATCAGAAGCGTTGGTTACAGGTTTACTGTCTGATTTACAGATCTCCCAACTGAGGCCTGATGACAATATCCTCCACACATGCCTGCGGGGAGAGGTCACTGGCAGCGATGATCATTTTTGCGATGTCATCCGTTTCTAAAATTCTTTGCGGATCAATATCCATTCCATCCCAAGAACTGGTCAGCGTCGCACCTGGATATACGGTCGTGACTTTGATATTGAATGCTTTCATCTCCTCGCGTAAGTTTTTACTGAATCCATCCAACGCCCACTTGCTGATGCTGTAAGAACCTCCATTGGGGTAGGCCTTCAATGAAGCAATTGAACAGATATTGAAAACATGTCCCGCTTTCCTTTCAATCATGGGTCCAATCAATGCCCTGGTAAGGTGGTATGCAGAAAGCAGATTCACTTTGAGCATTTTTTCCAATTGACCCTCTGGCTCATTGTATGTAGCACCCGGCTCGTATATGCCGGTATTGTTGATGAGAATATCAATTTGAGATGTTGCATGCAATACATGTGAAGCAAATGATTTTGCTTCTTCCAGGTTGGACAAGTCTGCATTGAAACTGCTGATGCTGATCTGGTATTGCTTCATCAGAGACTGTTGCCAGGCCATTGTTTTTTCCATATTTCTTGAACACAGAAAAAGATTGGCACCTTTTTGGGCAAAATGCTCAGCAATGGTTTTACCAATTCCTCTGGATGCACCTGTAATGACAACGTTCATGGTATCAATTTTTGTAAAGTTAATGCAAAGCAATTATGCAGCTGGCCCCTTAATCTTGAGCAGTTCCCGTAATTTTGAACTCCATGGCAAAGCAATACAAACAAATTTTTTTTGATCTGGATCATACATTGTGGGATTTTGAAACCAACTCTCATGAAACCTTGCACGACCTGTATGTGGAAATGAAGTTGGATGAAAAAGCAACCGATGATTTTGAGCACTTTCATCAAACCTACCATCATCACAATTCCATATACTGGGACCGCTTCAGAAAAGGGTTTATCAATCGGGAGGAATTGAGATGGAAGAGAATGTGGAGGACATTGGTTGATTATAAAATAACAGATGAAGCGCTCTCCAAAATGATGAGTGAGCGGTATCTTGATATTTTACCTACCAAAACACATCTTTTTCCTCATTGCATAGAAGTCCTTACGTACCTGCATGAGAAATCCTATCCCATGCACTTAATCACGAATGGTTTTGAAACCACGCAGCATTTGAAAATCAAAAACAGCAAGATCGATGTTTTTTTCAAAGAGGTGATCACCTCAGAACAGGCGGGTATAATGAAACCACATGCAGCCATTTTTGAATATGCGCTTTCCAAAACCCATGCAGAAGCGAATACCTCTATCATGATCGGCGATACACTTGATGTTGATATTTTAGGAGCAATCAACGCTGGAATTGACAGTGCTTATTTCAATCCTGCCCAACCACCTACGGCTGCTATTCAGCCAACTTATGTATTGGGTGGTTTGATGGATTTGAAAAATATTCTCTAAGCCCCATACGCAGCAAGAACGCTTATGCCGTTCTTCACATGGTCGCCAATCTTGACTGCAGGTTTTGCATCCAGAGGAAGCAAGAGATCTACCCGGCTGCCGAATTTGATGAATCCGAGTTCCTGATTTTGTTGGACGTTTTTTCCTACCTCGGCATAGTTGACAATTCTTCTCGCCAGTGCACCTGCAATTTGTTTAACCAGAATGACTGCCTTGTTGTTTTTTACTACGATGCTGTGTCGCTCATTGTCGGTAGAGGATTTAGGGTCCCATGCCACGAGGTATTTACCTGGATGGTATTTGCTGTAGATGACTTCTCCATCCATCGGATATCTGTTCACGTGTACATTGGCGGGGCTCATGAATACCGATATCTGAAGTCTTTTTTCGTGGAAATATTCCTCGTCAAAAACCTCTTCAATGACAACTACTTTTCCATCTGCAGGCGAAACAATTTCATGTTCGCTGTAATGGAATGTTCTGTTGGGTATGCGGAAAAAAGAAATGATAAAGAGTAAAAAAACCACCAATACGGTGTTGATGATATATGTCAATAGCACCCAATCACTTGGCATCCATTGGTTGGATAAATAGCTCAACAGGGCAACAAGCACTGTGGTAATTGCAATCGTAGGTATGCCTTCTTTGTGAA
Source organism: Bacteroidota bacterium (assembly GCA_005788265.1). Lineage (GTDB taxonomy): Bacteria > Bacteroidota > Bacteroidia > Chitinophagales > Chitinophagaceae > Pollutibacter. Next base: position 22,929 of record SXYR01000113.1, read on the forward strand.
TCCGCATTGTAAATTGAATTGGTTGCGAAGGTAATGAATCCCCTCACTTTTAAAGATGGATCTTTCTCTTTCGAGCGAGCACCTTCCATTCGCCTGTTGCAATATCCCCATTGATTTCGTACAATGATTCGTGCAATGCAACAGTTGGACAGATATGATAGGGGATACCCATCAATACATCTCCAGGTTTGAATGCATCGGCAGCATTTGTTTCCAATACCATGTGTTCTTCACTTTGTGAAACTGGTTTTAGATGAGCATGTGATGGAAAAAAAATTCTCTTCGATATTTCATTTTCAGATGCAACAGCCTTGTGTCCCAGATCAATGCAAATTTTATTGGAAGCCGGCAGAGAGATCACTCTAGTCAATATGCGTACAGCCGGCTCAAAATCTTGCTCCGGGCAGAGTCCGGTATAGCCATGGTCCCAGAAAATATTGGTACCCGGACTGCAAATCCTATCGGTTTTTTTGCAATGAACAGAAAAGCTCGGAGATCCGCCTGCAATCAAGATAGGTCTATGCAATCCAGCTGCCATGAGTTGGCTGATTAATTCATAGACAGGTTCAAACCCTTTTTCACATGCTTTCTCTTTTTCATTGTAATCAGTATGGCGATGATGTCCATCGTATGCATGGAGCCCCTCAAAAATCAATCCCTCATGATTTTTCAATGCCAGGATCAACTCAAATGCATCTGAGGGTGCAATGCCCGTTCTATTCATTCCTACGTTCAAATCAACATATACACTCATCTTGGATGCATGTTGCTGAAAGTAGTCGCCAATTGCTCTGGCCGCTGTTAAATGATCAGTGAGACAGGCAAATTTTATTTTTGGATATTTTTTTTGAAGCTCAAAGAGTCGATCGATTTTAGGACCCACTGGCTGATAGGCCAATAAAATATCTTTTGCACCATTCAATGCCAACAACTCTGCTTCTGCAATCGTTGCACATTTGAATTGATGAATACCGGCTTTCAGCATCCATTGAATGCCTTCAGCAGTTTTATGGGTTTTGATATGTGGACGGAGTCGGTTCACATCTCCAATCATTCGGATCATCTCGTTGATATTTTTTTTAACTACGAGGGGATCAACCAATAAGCAAGGAGAGTCGAGTTGGGAATAATGCATCAAAATTATTTTAATTCAAATATGGCTTCGATTTCAACAGGAACATGATCAGGCAACGATCCCATGCCAACAGCACTTCTTGCACCCACACCCAAGTCTTCCCCCCAAATTTCTCTGAACAGTTCACTGCACCCATTGATCACAATGGGATGTTCGGCATATTCAGGAACGGCATTCACCATGCCAAGAATTTTTACAACCCGCTTTATTTTGTCAAGACTGCCGTATTCTTTGATCAAAGATTGAAGAATACAGATCCCAACATTTCTTGCAACTGCCTTTGCTTCATCAGTGCTCATGTTGGATCCCAGTTTTCCTTTGATCCTGTTGCCCTCCGTATCAAATGGCACATGTCCGGATGTGTATACTATTTTATCAACCGCCATGCATGATTTATAAATTCCTTTGGAACCAGATGGCTGTGGCATGATGTCTGAGAGTGTGTTGAATTTTTCTTGTGGGCTCATTTTCTTATTTACTTTAATCTATGATTCAATCAAGTTGACGGTTAACCGTTAACTGTCAACTGTTAACTGTTCCAACGCTTCTTCAATTTTCTCTATACTGTTTGCTGTCACCAGTTTGTTTCGTATTGGCTTGATGTTCGGAATGCCTTTTAAATAATTGCCATAATGCCTGCGCATTTCAAGAATGCCCAATTTGGGTCCCTTCCATTCCATGGATGTTCGCAGGTGATGCATGATCACATCCATTCTTTCCTCCAATGTAGGCGGCTCCAATTTCTGACCTGTTGCAAAAAACTGCTTTACCTCTCTGAAAAACCAAGGATATCCAATGGCTGCTCTTCCAATCATGATGCCATCCACTCCGTACCTGTTTTTGTACTCCAATGCTTTTTCGGGGGAATCAATATCTCCGTTGCCAAATATTGGAATGGTGATGCGCTGATTTTCTTTGACTTTTGCAATCCAGCTCCAGTCCGCGTCTCCTTTGTACAACTGACTTCTTGTTCTTCCATGAATGGACAATGCCTGCACACCGATGTCCTGCAACCGCTCCGCTACTTCCAAAATGTTGATGCTGTCAAAATCCCATCCCAGTCTGGTTTTCACTGTAACAGGCACAGCAGATGACTTGATCACTGCTTTGGTCAGGCGCACCATCAAATCAATGTCTTTCAATACAGCAGCACCTGCACCTTTGCAAACCACTTTCTTGACCGGGCAGCCAAAATTGATGTCCAGTAAATCAGGATGCACTGTATTTACAATTTCTGCACTGATCGCCATGGCTTCTTCATCTCCTCCAAAAATTTGAATGCCAACAGGACGTTCTTCTTCAAAAATGTCGAGCTTCTGTCTGCTTTTGATGGCATCACGTATCAATCCTTCACTGCTGATGAATTCGGTGAACATCAAATCGGCTCCATTTTTTTTGCAAACAGCACGAAAGGGTGGATCGCTCACATCTTCCATGGGTGCAAGCAGCAATGGGAAATCGGGTAATATTATGTTGCCTATCTTTAACATGTAAACCGTGCAAAGTTAAGCACTTGGTGATTGTGTATCCATAAAACATCTTGTATGTCAGATCAAAAGGGTTTGTTGGGAGTAATCAATGAAAAAACCGGATTGTTTATCTTAATATTGCTGATGGGTGTGGGAATGCTATTGGGCAGCCTGATTGCAATGCTCGCATGGAAAATCACTGGGGGCGCTCAGTCGGAGGATTTTCAATTGGCGCTTTCCAATCCAGCAAATGTGAACTTCATCCGCTTGGCCCAAACCATCTTGGCGGCATGTATATTTTTTCTTCCTGCAGTCATCACCACATGGATCGTCAGCAGAAAACCTTTCTTGTTCATTGGGTTTCATCAGAAGTTAAAAGCATCCACCATACTTTGGGGATGTTTGCTGATGGGTATTACCGTTCTTTTATCTGGTTCCCTTGCCGCACTCAATGAAATGATTCCATTGGGGGAACAGCTAAAAGTATATGCTCAATCGATGGAAGCTTCTTATATGAAACAGGTTGAATTGATGTCCATCATGAATGGCACAGGAGACCTGATTGTTGCATTGCTTGTAATGGCCCTGGCACCGGCATTGTTTGAGGAAGTTTTTTTTCGCGGAGGATTTCAAAATTTGATGTACCGGGCAACGGGGAAAATGTGGGCCAGTATTCTGATTACATCTTTGTTGTTCAGCGCCATCCATTTTTCATTTTACGGATTTCTTTCCAGGGTTGCTTTGTCGATTGTATTGGGACTCCTCTATGCCTACACACAGAGCATTTGGATGGTTGTGATTGCGCATTTTCTCAACAATGCAATGGGAGTATTTCAGATCTATTATCTCCGAATGAAAGGGCTTCCCATCACCGATCTTTCAGAGGATAAATATCCCATTTGGTGGGGGATCATTGCACTGGGTGCACTGGTCTATCTTTTTAAATTTTTCAAAAAATCTGCAGATGGCATTCGATTCTAAAGTGTTTGCCACAAGAACAAAAACGGCCTTGGTATATGCAGTGGTCATGCTGACTGGACTGCTGTGGAATGAATGGAGTTTTTTTATTCTCTTTTCAATTGTTCATGCAGGTGCCTGGAAAGAGTACTTGCAGCTTGCTGGGAAAATATACAATGGATTTTCAATCAAGTCATGGTGGATGAAAATGCATTTCCCTTTGTTGGGATGGGGTGCCATGATGATGTCCACTTCTCAGCATATGCAATTGGGCGGGGTCGCCCTTGCTTCGATCGGTGAATGGTTGCTGCGCATTTCTTTGATCTTGATCCTGGCGCACATCGTATTCGAAAAAAGATTCAGGCAGTCAGCGTTTTTGCCCATGCTCAAAGGATTTGTCTATATATCTGTTTCACTTTGCTTACTTGTAAACCTCAGGAGCGGTTGGATATGGAACGCAGATGACAGCGAGAGCAAAATAGCGGCAGCCCTTTCAACCTTCAGTGGGCATATCATTGCATTGTTGATTGTATTTGGAATTTGGATCAATGATACCATGGCCTATGTTGTAGGCTCATTGATTGGGAAAAATCC
>SXYR01000018.1 GCA_005788265.1 Bacteroidota bacterium
ACCTGCAACTTAGGAAATACAGGGTCGGTTGGAAGTGGGCAGGCACGGGCAATGCGTATGGCACCCTGAACACCTTCCGCATCATTTAAGATATTCCACTTCTTTTGAGAAGATGGTAGAATGGCATGTGATATTTCTTTGGTAGCAGTCTTATTGAATGGAAGTGAGCCAAAATATTTGTTCAACAGTTGCTGATAATTAGAAGGAAGAATCCCCGCAGAAAAAATGGTACAGTGCCCGTTTTTATAAAAAACATTGTAATAATCCGCCAACGCATGTTGCTGCAAAGCATCATAATCATTCATTTCGCTGTAAACACCATAAGGGTGGTGATCCCCAAAAAGCAATGCATCGATTTTTCTACCTGCTATAAAATCACATTTTTTCAGATTGACAGCAAGGCGCTGTTTCATGTTTTGCTTATAGATCAACAACTCCTCCTCTGGCAGGACGGCATCTACCAATATCTCTTGAACAAGTGGAAGAATATGCTCCAATTGCTTGGATAAACAGTGAAGTGAAACAACAGCGGTTTCATTGTAACAACTTCGGTTGAGGTAGGCCCCATAGAAATCAACAAACTCATTGATTTCATAAGCCGATTTGTTACGGGTACCATTCTTGATTAAAAAATTTGCAGCCGAAGCAACCAGTTTTTGTTCTTCGAACCAATTTCCTGCCCTGAAAACCCATTCAATTTGAACCACTTCCTCAGTCCCTGCCTGCACATTGTATACATCTACTCCATTGTCCAGTTTATATACATCTGGTTTTTTCAAAGTGATATTGTATGCTACTGCATCTTTGATATGTGGTGCCTTGGATCGATTCAACATTTTTAATTTTTTAATTTGCCTTGTACCAAATCGTATTGCTGTTGGTATCTTTCAGCACTTCTCTTGCAACACGCTGCAAATCTGCAGTTGTAACATCCTGGTATTTTTTAAACTCTTCGTTCATCAAATTTCCATCACCGAGCAACTCATAAAAAGCAAGACTTCCTGCCCTGTTCATCACACTCATATCTTCAAAGGCCATCACACTTTCCGTTTTGTTTTTAACTTTTTGCAACTCTCTCTCATCAATCAATTGCTCTCTGACCTTGTTCAATTCCATCTCAATCGATTCTTCGGCAAGTTTCATGTCGACACCTTTTACAAGTTGTCCCTCAACGGTGAAGAGTCCTTTGTCGAGGCTGCCAAAATGATAGCAATTGATGTGTGCAAACAATTGTTTTTCCTTTACAAGGGTTTGATACAATCTTGAAGATGCACCTCCTCCTAAAATATCAGTAAGCAAGTCAGTCGTGTAATAATCATCTTCAAATCTGGATGCCATATGCCAGGTTTTGTAAATGGCATCCATTGGTACATTGCGGTTCAAGGTCATTCTTCTCTCTTCCTGCTGTACAGGCTCTTGAACAATATTACGGTGATATTTTTCACCTGCAGGAATATCACCAAACCATTTTTCGGCCAACTTCTTTACTTGTTCAGTATCTACATTTCCTGCTACTACCAAAATGGCATTCGCAGGAGTATAATGTTTAAAAAAGAAATTTTTTACATCCGCCAATTGCGCATTTTCAATATGGGAAAGCTCTTTGCCAATGGTCATCCATTTGTATGGATGCACTTTATATGCGAGGTCACGCATGATATGCCATACATCCCCATAAGGTTTATTGATATAATGTTCCTTGAATTCCTCACAAACCACTTTGCGTTGAACATCCAGACTTTTTTTGCTGAATGCCAAACTCATCATGCGATCACTTTCCAGCCAAAATGCTGTCTCAAGATTTTCTGCAGGAATTTGACAATAATAATTGGTGAGATCATTTGTAGTGTACGCATTGTTCTCACCACCAGCCAGCTGCAAGGGTTCATCGTAATCAGGAATATGAACAGACCCTCCAAACATGAGATGTTCAAATAAATGGGCAAACCCTGTTTGGGCTTCCTTTTCATCCCTCGCGCCCACATCATACAATACATTTACTACCGCCATGGGTGTGCTCGGATCCCTGTGAACCAATACCTTTAAGCCATTGCCCAATGCAAATCGATCAAAATTTACCATCCCGCGAAATTAGTTATAATATGCTGACCGGTTTCAGATTTAATGTGATGATGTCCCGATCTCGTAAAATAAGAAATGTCAATTTTTCTCTAACAGACTGAAGCTTCACTCTGTATGACTGGATGCTTTTAGAAAAATCATTGTTGATCGCAAGCACATAATCATTCTTTTTGAATCCGGCTTTTTCTGCAGGCGAACCAGGTGCGACTTCATCAATCAGGATTTCTCCGTCTACATTGTAAATGGCCAACCCGGTATAGGCATAATCAAAAAAATCTTTGTACTGAGTATTGGGAATAATATGCAATTCCTGCTTCACATAATTGAATGTTGTATTGAACCTTCTCAACAAATCATTGCCGAGCAAGCCACCCAAGTATGGATAGTTCGTTACATTGTATGGATCTTCGAAAATATGGGTAGGAACTTTGCGAAATTTATACGGACCCACTTTCACCCATTTAACCGTAGTATAACGCATGACCATCTTCCCCCCCAATCCCTCAGCCTGTGTAATCACAGGTGATTTTCGTTTACGATGCAGCACCGCACTGTCGCGTGCGTAGTTTTCTGAAATCAAAAAATTCAATCCAGCACCTGTATCAAAATAGAACCTACTCATCATTTCCTTGCTGTCTTTGAACTGTGTTTGCTGTATAGGGATGGCAGTAAAAATAGGATTCAACATATATCCCCCGCGAGGATATTTGTATTCGCCTGTTGTGTTCACAGTGATGATGCTATTGTCGTAATTGATATGCACGATGTATCGAACAAAGAATGAATAACCTATGATACCATCAATTTTAATCCCATAAACATTGGTTAGAATTTCATAATCGTTCACATGAAAATTCAACCGGTCCACTGTGAGACCAGGGAAATAAAGCGTTGCATCATTCAAAAATGATACTTTTTTTACCCCACCAATTCCTTTGATTTTTTTGTCGGATGGAACTACGGGAATATTGTATTTGTCCACTGTCATTGAATCCAGTGAAATACCTCCGCTGCCGGTATCCAATATAAAATGAAGACTATCCGGTAAATTATTCAGCTTGGCCTTTACAATGATCACTCCCCCCGAAAGCAACTGAAAAGGGAAGCTGGTGAGTTTTTTTGACGGGGCCTCAATGAATTGCTCCTGGCCTGCAAGATTACTTGTGCCAAAAACTACCCATACTGCATATATACACTTCAACAAAATCCTCATGCCAATCTCATTTGTTAGTCAACCCTTAATTTACAACAATCATCCCATGATTGTTTAGGCTATGTACTAACTTTGCAAAACGCTTAACACTATACAATGAGTGAATTGAAGGATTTGTACGAAAAAGCACTTGGCTTTGAATTTTTATCAGCAGAAGAAGGATTGTTTTTATTCAAAGAAGCGCCGTTGACAGAACTGATGCATGTTGCAGATCAACTGCGCATCAAACAGGTGCCCCATGGAAAAGTAACCTGGCAGATCGACCGCAATGTAAACACCACCAATGTTTGTATTGCGAATTGCAAGTTTTGCAATTTCTACAGAATACCCGGTCACCCGGAAGCATACATCACGGACATGGATACCTACCGTAAAAAAATCCGTGAGACATTGAAATGGGGAGGCGATCAACTGCTGCTGCAGGGAGGTCATCATCCGGAGCTTGGACTGAAATATTATGTAGATACTTTTCGTGCCATCAAAGCAGAATTTCCTGATATCAGGTTGCATGCGCTGGGTCCCCCTGAAGTTGCACATATCACCAAACTAGAAAAATCAACACATACAGAAGTACTCAAAGCATTGAAAGATGCCGGAATGGATTCATTGCCAGGTGCCGGAGCAGAGATTTTGGTAGACCGAGTAAGAAGATTGGTGAGCAATGGAAAATGCGGTGCAGAGGAATGGCTGGATGTAATGGCTGCTGCACATCAATTGAACATCACTACTTCTGCAACCATGATGTTTGGACATGTCGAAACTTTGGAAGAGCGTTTTGAGCACCTTATCAAAATAAGAGAAGTGCAATCACGCAAACCAGAGGATGCGAATGGATTTTTGGCTTTCATCCCTTGGACCTTCCAGGATGTGGATACCTTGCTTGCAAAAATCAGAGGCGTTCAAAACATGACCACTCCTGAAGAATACATACGCATGATATCCATCAGCAGGATCATGTTGCCGAATGTTAAAAATATTCAGGCATCTTGGCTGACGGTTGGTAAAAAAATTGCACAAATCTGTTTGCATGCCGGTGCCAATGATTTTGGCAGCATCATGTTGGAAGAAAATGTGGTGAGTGCCGCAGGTGCCCCGCACAGGTTCACGTATAAAACCATTCAGGAAGCAATCAAGGAAGGTGGATTTGAGCCCCAACTGAGAAACCAGGAATACCAATGGAGGTCACTGCCTGAGAGCATTGAAGAGCAAGTCATCAACTACTAATACACATGTAAATGGAATGCACACGCATCTATTCCATTCATGATCATGCAGTGACATTTGAATTCGCTGAAATTATCAGTGAAGCCATCAATATCCATGTTATTGCATTGAAAGCTTATACCGATAGACACCCATTCAAAGGATTTATTGAATCTGTCCCATCATACAGCAGCTTGACAATTTACTTCAATCACACTGTAACCAAAGATGAAGTCATTCAAACCATCAGCACATACAATAACCAACTGTCAACCGTCACCCGACACCCGACACCCGACTGTAAAATAATTCCTGTATGCTATGAAATGGGAGAGGACCTGCCATCCATCGCAGATGAACTAGATCTTACAAAAGAAAAAATCATTGATCTGCATTGCAGTCATACGTACAGAGTTTACATGATTGGATTCACCCCTGGATTCCCCTATATGGGTACATTGCCATCCGCCTTGCATTTGCCGAGAAAAAAAACACCTGCGTTAAAAATTGAACCGGGGTCTGTTGCCATTGCAGGAAATCAAACAGGTATTTACCCTACTGCTTCACCTGGAGGATGGCATATCATTGGCAGAACACCCATTGCAATATTTGATAAAAAACGAAACCCATCCTGTTTTTTGGAAGCAGGTGATCATGTAAGATTTGAACCCATTGCTAAAAACGAATTCGACGTATTGAAATGAGCATCACCATTGTCAAACCCGGCATCAGTACAACTGTCCAAGATTTTGGCCGTTGGGGTAACCAATCGATGGGGCAAAGCATAGGAGGCGTGATGGACGAAGTGTCTGCTTCCATTGCAAATATCATTTGTAAAAATGATCTACATGCACCCGTTATTGAAATGACCTTGCATGGTACAGAATTGCTTGTCAACGAAGATGCATTCATTGCGTTCAGTGGCTTCGGAGCAGAGGCAATGGCGGATGAAACAATTCTCCCGTTTTATAAATTATTATTCATCCCGGCAGGCACAGTGATCAGGATGAAACCCAAAAATAAAGGGTGCAGGTCATACCTGGCAATGGCAGGAGGAATGCAATTTGGTGAAATGGGTTCAACACTGCAGTCAGGAGATCGGGTCAAATCTGAACATCGACAGTATGCATTCAAAGGAATTGAAAGAACGAAGCAGATTGGAATCTCACAATGGAAAATTCATTTCAATGAACAAGATCTTTTAGAACATAGCATTGATGCAATACGCGGACCTGAATGGGACTGGTTGGATGCATCGGCGCAAGATGAAATATTTACGAAACCATTTATTGTATCCACGCAATCAAACAGGATGGGGTACCGTTTGAATGAAAAGGTGAGGGGGCTCAAAGAAAAAAAAGAGTTGATCTCAACTGCTGTTACCAGAGGAGTTGTTCAGTTAACACATGAAGGCAATCCTGTCATACTGATGGCAGATGCACAAACAACAGGAGGCTATCCAAGAATCTTGCGCATCGCACCAGCTCATATAGCAAAGCTTGCACAATGCAAACCTGGTGACAGCATAAGATTCAATCAAATAACAGAAGATCTTTCCATTCTGCAATCAAAGGCACAAAGATCGTTGTTGAATAAAATCAAATCCAGTATTGATTTGATCTGATGATTACACACGTGTCAATTTGATAGGCGGGGTTTGATTGGCATTCCACTGACATACATACAAATTCTCATCATCATCCACACATACATCATGTCCATGCATGAATACACGTGAAGCATCCTGGAGAGTAGGCTGCAGCAAACCGTTCTGATATGCTGGTGCATTTCCACCCGGACTGGATACTACTTTATTTTTTGAATCGAGGATGGTCAAAAATCCGGTATTGGCATTGCGTTTGCCCTCTTTGTCTTTCGACCAGCAAACACCTGCATATAAATAAGCGCCATGAATTACGGGGCGACAAACATACATTCCAGGTAGATCAATTTTACCAAGATATTTTCCATCCAATGTGAAAATTTTGAAACAACACTCTTCCCTTGAAGTGCAGATAAGCACAGGATTGTTTTTATCTCGGGTATCCACTACAACACCATGTGCATTCTTCAAATTATGATCTGGATTTTCATTGTTGTGCCCACCAAATTTTCTGATAAACCTGCCTCGGTTGTCAAACTGCAGTATATAATCTGAACCATACCCATCGGCAACATAAATATCGCCGTTCGGTGCGACAGCTGTCTCGGTAGGAAAATAGCGGTCCTCATCTTTGTAGACACCTATGGTATGCGGCTGAGCGAGAGAAAAAATAATCCTGCCTTTCAAATCTGTCTTGACAACATTGCCATGCTGTGACTTTCCCTTTCCGGAAGCATCGCTGTAAAACCCATTGTCAACAACCAATAAAAAATCTTCGTCGTTTTCTTTTGAGATGGTCAGTCCATGCCCAGCCGGGAAAGAATGTCCCCAAGCATCCAACAACTTACCTGATTTATCAAATACCAATATATTGTTGTGGACATCATCCCCCACCATGAACAAACGTCCCTTGCTGTCCTGTACCATTTCATGGCAATTGATCAGAGGATTGGCAGCTGAATTGATCTTCGCCCATGCCTTGTCAACTTTATAGCGCATTCCATTGTGCCCAATAATAAGTTCATCTTGAACATCCTTGTGCAAAATATTAAATGCAAAAGATTTACTGGCCATAAAACCTGCTGAAGCAAGTGCAGCTGATTGAATAAATGTTCTTCTGTTTTTCATTTGATGAATATAAAATATTTTGAGCGGATTATCAATACATTTGGGCATGAAGATGGATTTGAACTGCGATATGGGAGAAGGCATGTCAACCGATGCGCTGATCATGCCATTCATCAGTTCTGCAAATATTGCATGCGGTGGGCATACAGGTGATGCAAGCACCATGCATGAAACGATTCTGATGGCAAAACAATACCAAGTGGCTGTAGGTGCGCATCCTTCTTACCCGGATCGCGAAAATTTTGGAAGAAAAGAGATGCACCTGAGCGATGATGTACTGTACCATGAAGTATCGAAGCAAATTCATACCATCAAAAAAATAGCAGAAGAAGAACATACAGTGCTGCACCATGTTAAACCCCATGGTGCTTTGTACAATACAGCAGCCAAGAATACGCAAGTAGCTGAAACGATTGCAAAAGCAATATATGATATTGATCCTGCTTTAAAAGTTTACGGACTTCCCAATAGTATTTTTGAAAAGATTTGCAAGGAAAAAGGATTGCATTTTATTGGAGAGGGATTTGCAGACAGAACATACAGCGAGGATGGATCACTTACACCAAGAAGCATGCCCAATGCATTGATCACCGATACAGCTGCTTCCATAGAACAAGCCATGGAGATGGTTAGAAAAGGAATGGTTCAAACAACTTCAGGAGCCTGCATTCCCATGCCAGTAAAAACAATCTGCATCCATGGAGATGGTCAACATGCCATAACATTTGCAAAGGCTTTGCATGCAACTTTTGAACAGCATAAGATTGTCATTACCCATTAATCCATCAGATTGAACAACAAAAAATATTCATCCCCACTGATTGCAGCTGCCTTCTTGATGGCAACATCTGCAATTGGTCCGGGGTTTCTCACACAAACCGCGGTATTCACTAATAAACTATTCGCCAGTTTTGGATTCGTTATTCTCATATCTATATTACTGGACATTGGTGCTCAATTGAATATCTGGCGCATACTTTGTGCAAGTGGAAAGAGGGCACAGGTTGTTGCCAATGAAGTCTTACCAGGTGCCGGTTATGTGTTGACCATTCTGGTTGCCTTGGGTGGATTGGCATTCAACTGTGGAAACCTTGCAGGTGCTGGATTGGGATTGAACGTATTGACAGGATTGGACGTAAAAATTGGCGCGTCCATCAGTGCTGTAATAACAATAATTGTTTTCATCAACAAAGAATCATTGAAGTGGATGGATGTATTTGCAAAAATATTAGGAACCGTGATGATCCTGTTGATGGTTTATGTGGTCATTGCATCGGATCCACCCATCTCAAATGCACTGCATGAAAGTTTTCTACCAAAGAAAGTAGATTTCATGGCGATCATTACATTGGTGGGTGGAACCGTTGGCGGCTATATCAGTTTTGCCGGAGCACATCGCTTGATTGATGCAGGAAAAACAGGAACCGAAAATATAGGTGCTGTAAGCAAATCTGCTGTTTCCGCCATACTGCTTGCATCAACGATGAGAGCAATGCTGTTTCTTGCAGCACTGGGCGTTGTTTCCAAAGGAATTAGTTTGAATACTGAAAATCCCGCTGCAGATGTATTTCAACAGGCAGCAGGATTGTTGGGGTATAAAATTTTCGGAATCATCATGTGGAGTGCTGCCATTACTTCTGTGGTGGGTTCTGCTTATACTTCCGTTTCATTTCTAAAATCAATCCATCCATTGATTGTAAAAAAAGAAGCAATGGTGTTGACATTGTTTGTATTGGTTTCACTTGCTGTATTCATTGCCATCGGGCAACCTGTGAAGATTCTTGTAACAGTTGGTGCTCTCAACGGATTGATTTTACCCATTGCATTGTTGCTGATCATTGCTGCTTCTTACAATAAGAATATTGTAGGTGAATACCGGCATCCGCTATGGCTGAAGTTATTTGGATGGATGGTCATGGTTGCAACACTCCTGCTGAGCATCAAATCATTTCTTTAAAATTTAACTGAAGAGATATTCAACATCTTCTTTTGTGAGACTTTTCACAAACCCACTGTCATCGGTCACCAGGTCCCTTGCGAGATTCCTCTTTTTCTCCTGAAGTTGAATGATTTTGTCTTCGATGGTATCCTTACAAATCATGCGGTACGCAAAAATATTTTTGGTCTGGCCGATGCGGTGGGTTCTGTCAATTGCCTGTTGTTCAACAGCCGGGTTCCACCATGGGTCTACAATGTATACATAATCTGCCGCTGTAAGGTTCAGACCCACACCCCCTGCCTTCAATGAAATCAGGAATACCCTTACCTCATCATTGTTTTGGAAACTTTGTATGGCACGTTCTCTTTCTGTTGCGGTTGTACTTCCATCAAAATATTCAAACTTCACGCCCAACTCCACCAACTTTTCTTTGATCAAGGCAAGCATTCCAAGAAACTGGGAAAAAATCAATGCCTTGTGGTTCCCAATGTTTTCAGTGATCTCTCTTCCAATTTCATCGAGCTTCACAGATACGTTGGGCATCTTTTCCTCCTCATTCATGATAGCAGGTGAGTCACAAATCTGGCGAAGCTTCATGAGTCCCTGTAAAATGGTCAGTTGCGATTTATCAATCCCCTGCTCGCTGATAACTCCCATGATTTTATCTCGGTAATCATTGCGATACGCATCATAAATGGTTCTTTGCTCTTCCTCCATTTCACAGAACAAAATCGTTTCTGTTTTTGCAGGAAGGTCTTTTGCTACTTGTTCTTTGGTTCTTCGAAGAATGAATGGGAATAATAATTTTCGGAGATGATCTTTGTTCTCTTTTTCTCCAAACTTATCAATTGGTGTCGCAAATTCATTTCTAAAATACTCTACCGAGCCCAGCATACCGGGATTCAGAAAATTCATCTGCGCGTAAATATCAAATGTATTGTTTTGCAAGGGTGTACCACTCATGCATAGTTTGTGCTTTGCATTCAGCAATGTTGCTGCTTTGGTAACTTTGCTCTGGGGATTCTTAATTGCCTGTGATTCGTCTAAAATCACATAATCAAATTCAAGTTCGACCATGAACTTGATATCGCTTCTCAATGTTCCATATGTGGTGATGATCACATCATGGTCTTCAAACCGTTTGTTGTTTCGGATGCGCTCCCCGCCATGATGAATGATGTAGGTAAGATTGGGTGTAAATTTCTTGATTTCATTTTCCCAGTTGAACATGAGCGAAGTGGGACAAACAACCAAGGCAGTCATCTTCCCATTTTTCTCTTTATACAGTTGAATAAAGGAAAGGGCTTGCACCGTTTTACCCAGACCCATGTCATCTGCCAAAATGCCGCCCCAACCTACTTCATTTAAATAGTTCAACCAATGATACCCGGCTACCTGATAAGGTCGTAGGATATGCGACAAAGCCTTAGGGGGATCTACTTCATTGATGCGATTGAATGATCTGAGGCGATCGTATTTTTCTTCCAGTTTGATCATGACCTCTTCTTCGTCTATCCCGTTGTATAATTCATCGATGATACTCAAATGGTATTTTGAAAGCCTGAGCTGATCTTGTTTTCCTTCACCCACTTTGAACAACAATGAATATTTTTTTAACCATTCCTCCGGAAGAATACCCAGGCTCCCATCTTTCAACTGCACAAACTGTTGTTTGTTCTGCAATGCCTTTTTGATGTCGTCTACCGATACTTTTTGGCCATCAAACACAATATCCACCTTGGCATCGAACCAATCAATCCCGTTAGAGATATAAATTCTGGTCTCGGGCTTTGCTGTATTGAACCTGAAATTTTTCAAAATTTCAAATCCAACGATAGGAATATTGGCTTCTCGCATGGCATCCACAAAAAGAAAAAACCAATTGTTTTTCAATACTTCAGATCCCTTTAAAATCAAATTGAAACTGTTCTCTGCTCTGACAAAATTTGAATGAAGGGAAGTGATGCGTTGTATGAAAGCTGATTCAATCAGAGGATTTCGCTTAATCAATTTAATTTTCCCATCATTAGAAATGTAGACCGTGTCCTTGTCGCTGTATTTTATTTCATACCCATGATAATCGAATACAGGAGTAAAAATCAAGTAGTCATTTTTTTCCTGTAACATCAATCTCAACACCGGCTCTCCCTCATATACGTCAGACATGATGGACTTGTCAAAATCCACTTTGTATTTTCTGGCGAAAGGCAATACCTCATCTTTAAGAAAAATGGGCCAATCAGAAAGAGGGATATGGGTCTTTTTCTCTGAAGTAAAATGCCCGATTGCCTCCACATCCTCCAATGAACTCCAACAAAACAATTGATTATTGAATATAGGAAGCAGATGAGAAGTCCACTCATTGAGCGATATATCTGCATCCCACTCCTCAACGATGATCATGGGCGTTAACGTGACTTCTTTTTTCTTCAACGCTACCCGCAATCCCGGTTTCATCCTGCCTTCGCCCATTCCAAGCTGAACAAGATTGGATGTGGTAAATACTTTACCGGCAGGCAATTTCAAAAATGCTGTTCTGCCCTCATTCTCAGTAAAGAGTTTAACAATCTTAGGATACAGGTATTCATCGATCAATGCAGTTGTTTCAGCAGGCAATCCTTCCTCTTCAGAATAAATGATATTCTCCCACATACCCGAGAAGGGAGAATTCCTGCTTACATATTTATCTATATCATTTTTCTGGAGTTTTCTCACGGCATTCAGCAATGCAATGTCTTCATCTATAAGTTCATTGACTGCAACATGTTTAGAAAGGTCAATTTCCTCAACTTTACCAACAAATTTCAATATAGATATATCAAATTCTCCTGATACAAGCTCAACAGCAAAATATGGATACTTGTCAGTAACTTCTTTGAAAACAACACCAAGACGCTTGGATGATGCCATGCGGACATCCTCCACCTGTTCATCTTCAACCACCAAAACTTCTTTTCTGACAATGGGTTTTTTTTCTTCTACAACTGTATTTACTCTTTTGATCGTATCATCTAATAACCTCAGAAAAGGCTTTCCGTCTTTGTAGGTGAATTCAAATTTTTTTTCCCAATCTGCATCATTCATGCTGTAACCGTATATCCCCAATAATTTATTTTTTTCTTTGTCCCAGTTTCGGATGGAATCAAAATACTGAGAACCATAGGCATTCAATAATTGAAGCAAAACAATTGCTTTGTGCATGCAAATGGGATGCGTATCTTCTTTGCATTTGCAGGAAGTATCAAAATTTCTTTCCTCATTGCGCTGAATTACAACAGGAAAAGATTCTCCGTTTAGATCCACCCTTGCCTCAACCTTTTCTTCTTTTGCCTGTAAAATATTTGCCTTGTTGGTTCTTAAAAATATTTCAGCTTTTTCACA
>SXYR01000114.1 GCA_005788265.1 Bacteroidota bacterium
AAGTCAGCACAAGGCAGTATTGAAGTAACGGCAAAAGATTTACCAGCAGGGCAATATGCGGTGGCTTTGTTTCATGATGCAGATGGAAATGGCAAACTTTCAACCAATATCTTGGGGATGCCCAAGGAGGGCTATGCTTTTTCAAACAATGCTTCCAGTTTTTTAGGGGTGCCCGGATTCAAAGATGCTTCATTTTATTTAAGGCGCGACACCACCATCAAGATCGACATGAAACATTTTTAATCACCGCTGCTGAACGAGTCTGTTGATGATCATGGCAGCTCTCTTGCTCAGAAAGGGGATGGTTTTGAGATGAATGGTTTCACCGGGTGCATGTGCGCCTTCTCCAATTGATCCCAATCCATCGATGCAATCCAGGAATTCAGCGACATAGGAGATATCACCTGCACCACGTGCACCAGGGTCACCTGCCTTTGTTTCACCCATGCCAAGATCTATTGAAACCTGGTTGATCAAAGAAAGCAAACGGTTGTTGCCCTCGGTGGGAGCCATGGAAGGAATTCCGTCGTAGAAAGTGATTTTTGCATTGGTGCCCGGTAAATGATTGGCAACAATTGATTTCATTTTTGTTCTTGCATTTTCTTTTTGGGCTGCTGTCAAAAAACGCAGGTCTCCATGTACAATGGCTGCAGGAGTAATGATGTTGTCTTTGCCAATAACATCTGCAGATGCTTTGTTCTCAAAATAATTCACTTCAGCCCCTCCTGCAATCATACCCGGATTGAATGTGAGGTATTTTTCTGAACTGAGGGATGTTCTGAATTCATTGATGATTCTGGCTGCTTCGTATATGGCACCGTATCCACCTCTTTCACTGAATACACCTGATGAGTGTGCCTGCTTGCCAGATACTTCCAGCAGCCAACTGCTGGCACCTCTTCTTGCTGTTGCGACAATATTGGTTCCGGAAGCCCCTTCAAATCCCAGTGCAATATCACAGCGTTTCGCTCTTTCAATAAAATCTGCTCTGCTTACCTCGACCGGGTGACCAGCTCTTTCCTCGTCTCCCGTAAAATATACAGTGATGTCTGATCCTTCCAAGAGGCCAAATTGATTCAATGCCTGTAAAGCAAGGATTGCAATCACATCTCCACCTTTCATGTCGTTCACTCCTTGTCCTGTTGCAGTAGAATCATTGAGCATCCGAAATGGATCTGCAGGCATATCAGGTTCAAAAACTGTATCCAGGTGTCCGATGATAAAAACTTTCTTCCCCTTGTTTCCGGTTCTTGTTGCCACCAGATGTCCCGCTCTGCGGAGGGAGTCGGGCAATGAGACCCATGTTATTTTAAATCCGGCTTTTTCCAGTTCCCTCCCATAAATTTCGCCCACTTTTTTTACTCCTTCCACATAGAGTGTTCCGCTGTTGATATCGGTTGTTTTTTTCAATAATTCTATTGTTTCAGGAAGATGCTCATCAATATAAGCCACTACTTTTTTCTCTACGGGGCTCAATTGAGCATCTGCTATCAATGGAGTAACAAAAAGCAATGCGATAAAAAATTTTCCCGAGTTCATGTTGGTATGTTTGATTAGTCGATGAATATAAAGTCTGCATGTTTTGGTGAATCCTCCATCATTTTAATTACTTCAGCCGGAGGCGCTGTAAGTTTTCTTTTTTCGGTATTTATCCAAGCCAAATCTGCATGAAGGGTAGCTGCCAGGGTTCCATCTGATTTTGTGAATTCATGTATGGAGCTGAACCTGCTGCCATCACGCTTTGCTTTGAGCAATTCAAAGCTTACTTGAACGATTTCTCCACCGTACAATTCTCTTCTGAATGAACATTCTTCCCTGAAAAGAATCGGACCAACAGATAGCGATTTCAGCAGCTCCATGGTAATCCCCTTTTCCTTCAGAAAACTCATTCTGCAGTTTGCGGCAGCTTCGTAATATTTGGAATGCATAACATGCTGATTGGCGTCTACATCGCTCCAGCGAAACTCAAATGCTTTGAGGTATTTATTGTTCATGACTGTTATAGATTGAAATTTCTATCTTGTATTCAGTAAAATTACATCAATCCTTTTTTGGCGATCAAAATATTTATGCAGTGGATGGATCTTTTCAACTTTTGTAAAAACAGATGAATGGAGTAACTTGAATCGGTTTTTATTTCAATCAAACCCCAGTCAATGAATCAATTCAATGAACTAGCTGTCGTGATGGACGCCCTGATGTCAAGGTATGCTGAAAGGGTACCTGATGTAAAAAAGATATTGAATGATCTGATCAACGAGGGAGTAATCCGGCAAGCGTCCGATATCAGCAATGATCACATCGCTTTTCGTACGATGGGAGTGCCTTATCTTGGAATCGCTTCACTTGAAAAAATATTTCTTCATTTTGGATATACCAAGCGCGATCACTATGTATTTGAATCAAAAAAATTAGATGCATATTGGTATGCCCCGCCCGATGAAAAGTTTCCAAGAATTTTTATCAGCGAACTCAGGGTGGATGAATTATCTGATAGGGCCAGAGCTATTATTCACTCCTATACTGAAGAAGTGATGGCTGACCCTGTTGATCAGCTGAATTTGAATGATCCTGTCTCTGTCGGCCATTTTCTTCACCAACCATTGTGGAGGGTGCCAACCAAAGCAGATTATCTTGCATTGTTGGAAGAATCCGAGTATGCTGCATGGGTTATCTACAACAGGTATTATCTCAACCATTATACGATCAGTGTACATTATCTAAAGGAAGGATATCATCAGCTTGAACAATTCAATGCATTTCTTGAACGCAATGGTATTAAGCTCAATGATGCAGGCGGGAAAATCAAAACGAGTCCAGATGGACTGCTGCTGCAAAGTTCCACTGTGGCCCAGGTGCTGGAAGCAAGTTTTGCAAACGATGAAAAACTCTCTATCGCAGGCAGTTATGTTGAATTTGCTGAGAGAAGGGTATTGCCTGCTTTTACTCATATTCCCAAAAATCAATTGAGGCGCGATCACTTGAGAGAGGGATTCGAAGCCAACAATGCTGATAAAATCTTTGAAAGCACATTCACCAGTCAAATCAATCG
>SXYR01000115.1 GCA_005788265.1 Bacteroidota bacterium
AATAAAATTCAGCTGCAAGGTGGATTGCGATACAGTTATTACCGGTTTGCTGGCCCCAAAAAATCTTACTTATACAGCCCGGGTATCCCACGATCTGAATCTGCCGTCATTGATTCGGTTCAATTCAAAAACGGAGAAACCATTCAAACCTATCATGGTCCGGAACTCCGGGCTTCCGCTCGATACCTGATCAGTCCCAGAACATCTCTTAAGCTCAGCTACAACAGTCTTCGTCAGTATATCCACATGATCACCAATACAACTGCATTGTCGCCAACAGATATTTGGAAATTGAGCGACCAGTTCATCAAACCGCAAGTTGGTCATCAGTTATCACTTGGTTTTTATACTCAACCTGGAAACAAAGGAGATGAATTTTCTGTAGAGGCTTATTATAAAAGGAATTTTAATTACCTCGATTACAAGTCAGGTGCAAAACTGATTTTAAATAATTCGCTGGAAAGAGATGTCATCAATACCAAAGGCAAAGCATACGGCATTGAATTCTTATATAAAAAACCCATCGGAAAACTCAACGGTTGGATCAGTTACACTTATTTAAGAACTTTTTTGAAAGTAGACGACCCGATTGCGGGTGAAACCATCAATGGCGGGAATTTTTATCCTGCCAACTTTGACAAGCCGCATATAGCCAGTTTGGTGGGGAATTACAGGTTTACACAACGATTCAGCATTTCCCTTACATCAACTTACAGCACCGGTCGACCAGTTACATATCCGATTGGCGTGTTCAACATGGGTGGTGCACAGAGGGTATTGTATTCAGAAAGAAATGCATTCAGGATCCCTGATTTTTTCAGGACTGATTTTTCTGTAATTCTCGAAAACAATCATAAAGTCACCCAAAAGGTTCATGGTTCATGGACATTTGGAGTGTACAATATCATGGGTAGATCAAATCCATACTCCGTGTATTTCATTGTAAACAACAGAGAGGTAAAAGGATATCAAATGTCTGTATTTGCCAATCCCATTCCATTTCTAACTTTTAATTTAAAATTCAATTGAGGCAGCTATTAACGATATGGATGATTGTCATGTTGCATGCAGGTTGCACAAAACCATTGGAACTTCCTGATACAAAGCCCAATGCGACAATATTGATTGTTGAAGGGGATATCATTGCCGGGAACAATGCTGAGAATTCATTTTATTTAAGCAGGCTTAAAACATTGCAAGGGAAAGACAGCATCCCTGAGCTCAATGCACAAGTTGAGGTTGTTTCAAAAGACGGTGCAAAATGGCAAATTCCGCAATTGGGGAAGGGCGTTTATAAAACGAAATTGAATTTGCCAATAGACAAAGGACTTTCACTGAGAATTCAAACAACTGATGGAAAAGTATACCAAAGTGGATTCCAAAATCCATCCATTACCCCTGAAATTGACAGTCTTACATTTGAGCAGGTAGCAGAAGGCATGAAAGTGTTTGTACATACGCGCGATAGCAAGAACAGCAGCAGGTATTACAGATGGAATTTTGAGGAGACCTGGGAGAGACATGCCTGGTTTGATTCCTATCACAATTATATAAATGGTAGAATTGTACCACGCACACCTGAAGAGCAAACATTCATGTGTTGGAAAACAGCACCAGCGCCCAATATCATCATTGATAACAGCACTGCACTTTCCGATGATGTGATCAGCTATAAAAATATCACCACCGTTCCCTTCCCTTCTGAAAAATTATATATTCGATACAGCATACTTGTAAAGCAGATTGCGCTGAAAAAAGAGGCCTATGAATTTTGGAACATTTTAAAAAAGAATACAGAATTGACAGGAACACTTTTTGATCCTCAACCATCTCAGCTGCCAACAAATATTATATGTACAAATGATGCAAGCAGAAAGGTAATAGGATTTGTTTCTGTTGGAACCCAAACCGAAAAAAGATTATTTGTAATGAATTCAGCCATGAACCTGTGGCCCACAAAAAACCAGGACGATGTCTGCGATGCATATGAATTTCCCAGTGCAACTGCAGCCGAGGCGTTTCTGAAAAATTATCCTGCTTACAATGTGGCCTACTTGATAACTGCTGGCGGATTTGGAGTTGCCATGAAAATTTGTATTGATTGCAGATTTTCAGGCGGGACAGTTGTAAAACCTTCTTATTGGTAAAATGATCAGACCTCTCATTATATTATTTACTCTTTTCAATGCAGCATTATTTTCGAGTGCTCAAGATCCAAGCATCAAACTATGGAGTGATCAACAGGTGTTTTTGACTGGTGAGGACATGTGGATTGAGGGAATCCTGCAAAATGCGAAGCCTGCTTCAAGATCATTGATACTACAATTGCTTGACAGAAATGGCAATAGAAAAACAGATGTAGAAGTACAGTACAACGGAAACAAGTTTAGAGCACTTATAACAGTCCCCAGTAATTTACCCTCTGACTATTACTTTTTGGATGCATTTACATCAGGATTGAGTGTCAAAACCGCATTGTTTCCTGTGATGATCATTCATCCAAAAATTCCACCATCAATTGGATGTGCATTTACAAGCAAGAGCAGTGAAAAACCCGTTTCAGAAATCAACATCTATACGGACAAGGATATATATTCCCCAAGAAGTGAAGTGAAGCTCTCGCTCACGGGGTTGACTGAAATCCAACATGGTAATATTACTGTAGTGAAAACAGATGAGCTCAATGTGATATATGAACAAGCCATCAAAGGTTTCAATGAAATGCGCGAACACGCCGAATGGAAAGAACAGGAAAACGAGGGGAAGCTATTTACTTTTTATGCGAAAAAAGATGGGAAACCCGTTTCCAATCTTTCTGTACTTGCTGCATGGAAGAGTAGATCCTCTCATATTGCCATTGGCAATACAGATGAAAAGGGTGTATTGAAATTGTTGTTTCCTTTTAAATTTGAAGCAACTGAAATAGTGCTGCATGCAATGAGCAATGAAAAGTCAATTATTTTCGAAGCATATTCACCTTTCAATACCAACCCCATTGAATGTCCCTGTTTAAAAATCGATGAAACGACCCGATCTGCAATTGAATCCAGGTTATTAAACTTGAATGTTACCAAACAATTTTATTCAGATCTGCATAGAAAACCTGAATATAAAACAACAGATACGGCTGACTTTTACGGCAAGCCGGATATAAGATATTATTTAGATGATTATGTACGATTCCCCAACATGGAAGAAGTCATTGCAGAGATCATTTCAGAAGTACGTGTAAAGAAAGAAAAGGATCATGCAATATTGCAAGTGTTGAACATCCCTTTTAAATACTTCTTTACGAATGAACCTTTGATAATGGTAGATGGGATTCCTTATTTCAATACAAAAGAGTTATTGGAATCAGATCCACTGCTGATCAAATCCATTGATGTGATCAACCGTAAATACATAGTGGGGACGCATGAATTTGAAGGCATTGTTCACTTCAAAACCTATCGGAATGACATGGGATCTTTAAAAAAGATTGATTCAGACAAATCATTTCCCACCAGAGGTTTACAAATAAGCAAATCGCTCGAGCCTGCATTTCAAGGCAATTTCAATACAACCATACCTGACTTTCGCAACATTGTTTTCAAAAAGAATGATATCCAATCAGATTTCAGAGGTACTGCTGTGATGTCTTTTAAACTATCGGATGCCATCGGAGATTGCAACATCATTTTTAGAGGTTTGGATAAAGCAGGGAATACCCAATTGGCATCTAAAAGCATCAAAATCAAGTATTAAGACATATTGTTTATTTAAATCACTTTATTTCCCCGATCTTCTGAACAAAACTAATGCTTGCTTGTTGTTCATTCTATTAGTAACAGGCCATATGCAAAGTATTGAAGAACATATTATTATGCAAAATGAGGGAACAATCACCCTCTACCCTGAACTCTGTTTGGAGTGGGAGATGTATGTAAACGAACTGGAGTTCGAGTAGTCAGAGCGGTTTAAACGCTGTTAACACATACCCTATTTCCTCGTCAGCAATCATTTCAGAAATATCGAAGTATATATTCGTAGGGAAAAAATATTTGACATCGAATTCCAAGGTTTGTTGAGCAGGCTTCTCTGCCACTGTTTTTTTCATGTACGCAAAAAATTGTTCGATTGTTTTGACTGAAAAATGGGTGTTAGGATCGTAAGAATTCCCATTTACGGAAACAATGGCATTCTTTTTTACTACGACTTTATGTGGACCCACTGTCTCAACAGTACAAAAGCAATTGACCCTTAAAGTAAATTCATAATCGGTGATCCCAAGTTTGGTCCATCGTTTATAATTTTCATCCACTTCATTCAGGTCTGTGTTTTTTGTACAGCCTACAAACAATACTGATAAAAGCAACCATTTAA
>SXYR01000116.1 GCA_005788265.1 Bacteroidota bacterium
AGGATCTATGTAGTTGATGGTGATGATATAGATTCCAGAACTGTCGTAAGACATTTTTACTTCTGTTCTTACAAAAGCCTTGCTTGTGTCCATGGGCAATACCATGTTGAAATTGGTAGCCGTTTGTGCAGTTGACCAAGCTGGGTCAATCAGGCCGTCTATCTCAATGGGAGCAGAGATTTTTTTTATGAAGTATTTGTATTCTTCATTTTTTCGCTGTGATACAGATGTTGAACTGATGGCAACCGCCAAAAGAGTCAGGGCAAGGAATTTTTTCAATCGTTGAGTTAAGTTTGCGCTAAGCCACAGCCTTTTTTACAAGGTCTGCTGCTTCGCTGAGTAAAATGGCACTTTGTACTTTTAGTCCACTTTCATCTATCAATTTTTTTGCTTCAGAAGCATTGGTGCCTTGCAATCGAACAATGATTGGGATATTGATGTTTCCAAGGTTTTTATAGGCTTCAATGACTCCAGATGCAACTCTGTCACATCTTACAATACCACCGAAGATATTGATCAGAATGGCTTTTACATTTGGGTCTTGCAAAATGATTTTGAAACCTGCTTCAACTGTCTGTGCATTGGCTGTACCGCCGACATCGAGAAAATTGGCTGGCTCACCACCACTCAATTTGATCATATCCATGGTTGCCATTGCGAGTCCTGCACCATTGACCATGCAACCAACATTACCATCCAGCTTCACAAAGTTTAAATTGAACTTTCCTGCTTCCACTTCAGTAGGATCCTCTTCAGAAAAATCACGCATGGCTTGCAAATCAGGATGTCTGCTCAATGCATTTTCATCCAAGTTCATTTTACAGTCAACTGCAATGATTTTATCGTCTGATGCTTTAAAAAGTGGATTGATTTCAAGCATAGAACAATCCAGCCCTACGTATGCATTGTAAAGATTGGTTACAAATTTCACCATGTTTTTAAAAGCATCGCCACTGAGTCCGAGGTTGAATGCAATTTTTCTTGCTTGGAAGGGAAGGAGTCCGCCGCCAGGGTGTACCCATTCTCTGAAAATTTTCTCAGGGGTATCATGTGCTACATCTTCAATGTTCATACCGCCTTCTGTGCTGTACATGATTACATTTTGACCTTTGGAGCGATCAAGCAGTATAGATAGATAAAATTCTTTTCGCTCTGATGGTCCATCGTAATACATATCCTGCGCAACCAATATTTTGCTGACCAGTTTGCCGGTGGGACCAGTTTGAATGGTGACAAGTGTTCCACCAAGAATTTTTTCAGCAAACTCTTTGATATCCTCCAGGCTCTTTCCAACCTTCACGCCATTGATGCCGTTTTCTTTGATTTGGCCCTTTCCTCTTCCCCCGGCATGAATTTGTGCTTTTACCACGGCGAATTTGCTACCACTCTTTTCTTTGATCTCATTGTATGCCGCAACAGCCTCATCAACCGTACTGCATGCATTTCCCTCTTGTATGGGTACATTGTATTTTTTCAACAGCTCTTTTGCCTGGTATTCGTGAAGATTCATGGAAAATAATAATTTTTACAAATATACATTACAGGCACATTGAATGGTGACTGCAGTAAAAAAAAAGGAGCGATTTTTCGCCCCTTTTTATTCAGTCTATATTTTATTTAGATTGATTTTCTGGTCTTAAACTTCTTACTGTTTTTCCAGCCTGCCACATCTCGCTTTCTCTCAATTCTTTCAATTCAATTTCTAGTTTGGCTCTGTAATCGGGTTGTGAGTTGCTGTCAATGCTGCGCTGACTTTCTTTGCCGGATGCTACACTTTCATACAGTTCATTGAACACAGGGAGGGTGGCATCTCTGAATTTTTTCCACCAATCCAATGCACCTCTTTGTGCGGTAGTTGAACAGTTTGCATACATCCAGTCCATTCCGTTTTCTGCAACAAGCGGCATCAACGATTGTGTCAATTCTTCGACCGTTTCATTGAACGCTTCAGAAGGAGTATGGCCTTTGTCACGCAATACTTGGTATTGTGCTGCAAAAATTCCCTGGATCGCACCCATGAGTGTTCCCCTTTCACCCGTCAAGTCGCTGAATACTTCTTTCCTGAAATCTGTTTCAAATAGATAACCGCTTCCAATCGCAATGCCGAGTGCAACGACCCTGTCTTTTGCTTTTCCCGTTGCATCTTGGAAAATAGCATAGCTGGAGTTCAATCCTCTTCCTTGCAGAAACATTCTTCTCAACGAAGTACCCGATCCTTTTGGAGCAACCAAAAATACATCTACATCTGCTGGAGGGATGATGCCGGTTTGCTCTCTATAGGTAATTCCAAATCCATGTGAAAAATAAAGTGCCTTACCGGGAGTGAGGTGTTTTTTTACTGTTGGCCACATGGCAATTTGTGCCGCATCGCTCAATAAATAACAAATGATGGTGCCTTTCTCAAGTGCTTCTTCTATTTCAAATAATGTTTTGCCCGGAACGAATCCATCGGCAACTGCCTTGTCCCAAGATGTAGAATTTTTTCTTTGACCTACAATTACATTGATGCCATTTTCTTTTTGATTCAGTGCCTGACCGGGACCTTGAACGCCGTATCCGATCACAGCTACTACTTCATTTTTCAATGTCTCTTGCGCCTTTGATAGGGGGAACTCTTCACGTGTTACTACATTCTCTTCAACCCCTCCGAAATTTAATTTTGCCATAATTGCTGTTTGTTTTGATTATTTAAGATGATTGTTTAATTGTCCATTTCTGCAGCTTTTTCCGCAGTGATGGGTGCTGTAAGAATTTGTTTGGTAGGTTCTGTCTCTTCAAACTCCTTTAATTTTTCATGGAAACCCTTGCTGTTTTTGATGATGGCAACCCTTGCACTGCGAACAAATTCAATGAGTCCAAATGGGGCCAATACATTGATGAGGGTATCTGTTTCTTCACGTTGACCGGTCGTTTCAAAAATGGTATAGTCTTTTCTAATTACAACTGCTCTCGCACCATAGGCCCTCAGCAGGCGCTCCACTTTGGCTTTCTCCGCAATGGTATCTGTTGGTACTTTATACAATGCCAGTTCCTGCCAAATGATTTCATCATTTGTATTGTAATATGCTTTCAATACATCGACCTGTTTTTCAATTTGCCGAACCAATTTTCTTACCACATCTTCAGCTACATTGATCAAAATGGTGAATCGATGGATGCCTTCAACCTCTGAAGGGGAAGTGTTCAGGCTTTCTACGTTGATCTTTCGTCTGGAAAACATGATAGCAATTCTGGTCAGCAATCCCACCTGATTTTCTGTGTATATGGTTATGGTATATTCCTGCTTCATTTTAATTTATTTTAAACGTATTTCACTTACACCACACCCCTGAGGAACCATAGGAAATACATTGTTTTCCTTTCCTACGAATACCTCCAATAGGTAGGGGCCTTTGTGATCTAGCATTGTTTTCAAAGCAGCTTTTAAATCTTTTCTTTCCTTGATTGAGTTTCCTTCTATTTTATAGCCCTTTGCGACCGTTACATAGTCCGGACTTGCAATGTCGACAAATGAATATCTTCTTTCATGGAACAATTGCTGCCATTGTCTGACCATTCCAAGAAACTGGTTGTTGAGGATGAGAATTTTTACATCCACATTGCTTTGCATGATGGTGCCCAATTCTTGTATAGTCATTTGAATGCCTCCATCTCCAATGATGGCCACAACTGTTCTGTCTTTCGCACCATATTTAGCACCAATCGCTGCAGGCAATGCAAATCCCATGGTGCCCAGCCCACCCGAGGTAACATTGCTTTTGCTTTGATTGAACTGCGCATATCTGCAGGCAACCATTTGATGTTGTCCCACATCTGTGACGATGATGGCATCTCCTTTTGTAAGATGATTCAATTGATCAATGACTTCTCCCATGGTCATTGTATCAGCAGTGGGATGCAATTCATTATCGATGACTGCTTCTATTTCCTTCTCAGTGCAATCTTTGAATTTTTGGAGCCAGCTTTCATGTTTTCTTTGTTTGATTAAACTGGTCAATAGGGGAAGGGTGTCTTTGCAGTCGCCCCAAACAGGTACATCTGCTTTCACATTTTTATCGACCTCAGAAGGATCAATGTCGAGGTGTATAACCTTGGCTTGTTTGGCATATCTGTCCAATCTTCCTGTTACCCTGTCATCAAATCGCATACCTATGGCAATCAAAACATCACATTCGTTTGTCAGTACATTTGGACCATAATTTCCATGCATGCCCAACATGCCCACATTCAATGGATGATCTGTTGGCAATGCACTTAAACCGAGAATAGTCCATGCAGCAGGCAATCCTCCTTTTTCAATAAATGTTTTGAACTCCTCTTCTGCTCTTCCAAGAATTATACCTTGTCCAAACAAAACCAAAGGCCTCTCTGCCTGATTGATTAGATCTGCCGCTGCTTCCACATATTCTTTTCTTACAATCGGCTTGGGTCTGTAACTTCTAATATGGTTGCAAGAAGTATATCCTTCAAAATTAAATTTCTGTAATTGTGCATTTTTGGTGATGTCAATTAAAACCGGGCCAGGTCTTCCACTCTTAGCAATGTAAAATGCTTTTGCCATGACACCAGGAATTTCATTTGCATCTGTAATCTGGTAATTCCATTTTGTGACAGGTGTGGTGATATTGATTACATCGGTTTCTTGAAAAGCATCTGTCCCTAGCAAATGCGCAAAAACCTGTCCCGTGATACATACCAATGGAGTAGAGTCGATCATCGCATCTGCCAAACCTGTAACCAGGTTGGTGGCACCCGGACCGCTGGTCGCAAAAACCACGCCCACTTTTCCGGATGTTCTTGCAAATCCTTGTCCAGCGTGTATCCCGCCTTGTTCATGTCTTACCAATACGTGATCAAGCTGATCCATATAATCATACAATGCATCGTAAATCGGCATGATGGCGCCACCTGGATAACCAAAGATGGTTTCAACTCCTTCTGCAATGAGCGCCTTCATCAGTGCTTCACTTCCTGTAATCTCGATGGCAGTTTCAGGCAATGTTGTTTTTTTATTCAATGCTTTTGTTTCCATAAAATCTATTTATCAGTTATACAACCTTCAGCGGCAGTAGTAACTTGTTTTGCGTATTTATACAAGATGCCTTTTGAAACAGCCAGTGCAGGTTGCTGCCATGCTTTTTTTCTCGCAGCAAGGGTTGGTTCATCCAGTTGAACATCAATGGTATTGTTGGTGGCATCAATTTCAATGATATCATCATCTTGGACCAACGCAATACCACCTCCTTCGAATGCTTCGGGAGTAATATGCCCAACAACAAATCCATGTGTTCCACCACTGAATCTTCCATCTGTAATCAACGCTACATCCTTTCCAAGTCCGGCTCCAATGATGGCGGAAGTAGGTTTGAGCATTTCTGGCATACCGGGAGCTCCCTTGGGGCCAACATACCTGATGACGACCACATCTCCTTTCTTCACTCTTCCGCTGCTGATGCCATGGATCAATTCTTTTTCTCCATTGAATACTCTTGCAGGACCCACAAATTTCTCACCTTCTTTTCCGCTGATTTTTGCAACACTGCCGCCTTCGGCAAGGTTTCCATAAAGTATTTGTAGATGACCGGTTGACTTGATTGGATGTTCAATCGGAAGAATAATTTTTTGTTTTTCAAATTCAATGGCAGGAATATCCGCGAGATTTTCTGCAACTGTTTTGCCAGTGACTGTTATACATGCTCCATGGATCATTCCTTTATTTAGCAGGTATTTCATCACAAGCGGAACACCACCAATATTGTGCAGGTCCTCCATCAAATATTTTCCACTTGGTTTAAAATCAGCTATCACAGGGACTCTGTCACTTATCTTCTGCACATCATCTTGTGTCAATTTAAGTCCAACGCTGTGTGCCATTGCAATCATGTGCAGTACTGCATTTGTTGAACCACCGAGCGCCATGATAATGGTCAATGCATTTTCAAAAGCCTTTTCTGTCATAATATCTGATGGCTTGATATCTTTTTCCAGAAGCACCCTGATTGCTTTGCCCGCCTCTGCGCATTCTCTCTTTTTATCTTCACTCAAAGCCGGATTGGATGAGGAGTAGGGAAGGCTCATGCCCAATGCTTCAATAGCAGAAGCCATGGTATTTGCTGTGTACATTCCTCCACAGGCGCCTGCACCAGGACAAGAATGCATGACAATTCCTTTGAAGTCAGCTTCGTCTAATTGTCCAGCGATTTTTTTTCCAAGTGCTTCAAAAGCAGAAACAATATTTAGATCTTCTCCTTTGTAATGGCCAGGTGCAATGGTACCGCCATAAACCATGATAGAGGGCCTGTTCAGGCGTCCCATGGCCATGATGGATCCTGGCATGTTTTTATCACATCCGGGAACAGTGATCAATCCATCATAATATTGTGCACCACAAACTGTTTCAATTGAATCTGCAATTACATCTCTGCTTACAAGAGAGTACCTCATTCCATCTGTACCATTCGACATGCCATCGCTCACGCCAATGGTGTTGAATGTGAGTCCTACGAGATTGGTATCCCAAACACTTTTTTTAATGATGGCGGCAAGTTCATTCAAATGCATGTTGCACGTATTTCCATCATACCCCATGCTTGCTATGCCTACTTGTGCTTTTTGCAAATCTTCATCAGTCAATCCAATGCCGTAAAACATGGCCTGCGCTGCAGGTTGTGTCGGATCAAGTGTGATGGTCTTGCTGTATTTATTTATTTCCGCCATGGAGGGGTTCTTTATATGATGGTTGATTTTCTCAGTTGAATATTTGCCTTGTGTATCGCATCTTCTACTCGATTTGTGACAAAGTCACATACCAGTTCACCAATGGTGGAGGTGAAATAAAAATTAATGGGATCAATGTCTTTTGTAAAAAATCCATTGCAGATGATCCAGTCAATGGCATTGCGAATATCAATTGCTTCCTGATGCAAGCCGAAATGATCCAACATCATGGCGGCAGATAATATAGCTGCTGATGGATTGGCAATGTCTTTTCCTGCAGCTTGTGGGTAGGATCCATGGATCGGCTCAAAGACCGCAGTACCTGTTCCAATTGATGCAGAGGGTAGAAGTCCGAGCGTACCTGCAAGTACACTGGCTTCATCACTCAGGATATCACCAAACATATTTTCTGTGAGGATCACATCAAATTGTGATGGGTTGATGATGAGTTGCATAGCTGCATTGTCAACAAACATTTGAAAAACTTCTACATCAGGATAATCTTTGGCAATTTCGTTGATGGTTTTTCTCCACAGTCTTGAAGTTTCCATCACGTTTGCTTTATCGACTAAAGTCAGTTTTCTTTTTCTTTCTTGTGCACGTTTGAATGCAAGATGTGCAATGCGGACAATTTCATCAACATGATAAATGCACGTATCTGTTGCAGTTTTGCCATCAGCAGATGTTTCTTTCTTTCCGAAATAAATTCCTCCAGTCAGTTCCCTGAAAATTTCGATGTCGACATGCTCCAATATATTGGATTTGACAGGAGAGAGATGGTGAAGGGCGCTGTATGTGGTAACGGGGCGAATATTCGCAAACAAGCCAAGTTCTTTTCTCATTTTGAGCAAACCCTGTTCTGGTCTCACTTTTGCATTGGGGTCCTGGTCATATTTAGGATGACCAACCGCCCCAAACAATACCGCATCACTTGATTTGCAGAGATCCAATGTTGCTTTTGGCAGGGGGTCACCCGTTTTATCAATTGCATCTGCACCAACGAGTGCAAATTGAAATGAAAAATCATGTTGGTATTTTTTTGCAATTGTATCCAGTACCCTAACAGCCTGATTGATGACATCGGGACCGATGCCATCTCCTGGAAGAACTGCTATTTGTTTTTTGACTCCCATTTATGCTGTTGCTGTATATTGACTGGCCAATGTTTCTAGTTCATCATCACCTACCTCTTTCATCTTATCTGCCAGTTGAAGAAAATGTTCATACAATACATCCATGTCGTTTCTGTCAAAATGATGACCGAGGTTTTTCAACCTGTATGCAAGGGCAGATCTTCCGCTTCTTGCTGTTAAAACAATTTTGGATGTTTCTGCACCTACTTCCTCCGGACGAATGATCTCATAGGTCTGTGCATCTTTTAAAAAGCCATCCTGATGAATACCTGATGAATGCGAAAAGGCATTGGCACCTACAATTGCTTTGTTGGGTTGTACGGGCATGCGCATGGTGTCAGAAACCAGTTGGCTGATTGGATTCAATTTGGTTGCATCGATGTCAGTGTAGATTCCAAGGTAGGCATGTTGTTTCAAAACCATTACAACTTCTTCTAATGAAGTGTTTCCTGCTCTTTCTCCCAATCCATTGATGGTGCACTCAATTTGTCGAGCCCCGTTCATTACTCCTGAGATGGAATTGGCCGTAGCGAGTCCAAGGTCATTGTGACAATGACATGACAACACCGCTTTGTCGATGTTCTTTACATGCTCCATCAGAAACTTGATTTTCTCTCCATATTGGTGGGGGAGGCAATAACCTGTGGTATCTGGAATGTTTACAGTGGTTGCACCTGCGGCAATAACTGCCTCTACAACTTTTGCGAGGAATTCATTTTCTGTTCTGCCTGCATCTTCTGCATAGAATTCAATATCATCTGTATATTTTCTTGCCCATTTAACTGCTTGGACAGCACGCTGAAGAATGTCTTCTCTGTTGCTGTTGAATTTGCTTTTGATATGTGAGTCAGACGTGCCGATACCGGTATGTATACGGCCTCGTTTTGCATGCTTCAGTGCTTCTCCAGCAGCCTCAATGTCCTTTTGAACAGCGCGGCTCAGTCCACATACGGTTGATTTTTTTATGATTTTTGAAATTTCAGAAACGGATTGAAAATCACCCGGACTTGAAATAGGGAATCCAGCTTCAATAATGTCAACTCCCAAATCTTCCAGCGCCATGGCCAGCTCAATTTTCTCTTTTGTATTGAGCTTACAACCAGGTACTTGTTCGCCGTCTCTCAGTGTAGTGTCAAAAATGAAAATTTTTTCTCCTGTCATGGTAGTGTATTTCCAAATAGATTAAAAAGCTAAAAATGGACGTTTACGAATTTAACTTTCAAAAAACGATTAAATAACCCAAAATGGGTTGTAATTTACGATTTGTAAAGTCCCGAAATCATTTCAAAATCCTTGATTGACAAGGATTTTACAGAAAGATAATTACGATGCCCAACCGGATTGCAGATGAATTGTTTCACCTCATCAAAACACTGGAAAAAGGTGAAAAAAGAAATTTTAAGCTCTATGTCAGCAGAAATATATCTTCTGACGAGCTGAAAATCATCACCCTTTTTGATGCCATCGATAAATTGGATCAGTATGATGAGGAGGTGATTCTTAAAAAAAATCCATCTATCCAAAAGCAGCAATTATCCAATCTTAAATCACATTTATACAAGCAGATTTTATCAAGTCTCAGGTTGATTCGAAACGATCAGTCTGTTGACATACAATTGCATGAGATGTTGGATCATGCAAGAATTTTGTACAACAAGGGGCTCTATCATCAGAGTCTGAAAGTTTTACAGAAGATCAAAGAGCTGGCAGGCCATTTCAATCAAATGACCTTCTGGATGCAGGCTTTATTTTTTGAAAAGAAAATTGAGTCGTTGCACATCACACGAAGTTTTGATGATCGTGCTGAATTGTTGTCGAAGGAGATGGAGGAATTGAGCAAACGACTTTCCATGGTAGGAAAACTCAGCAATTTGTCACTTCAATTGTACGGTTGGTATATCAAAAACGGACATGTGCGTGATGAGAAGGATATTGATTCCATTAAAACATTTTACCACGACAATATACCTGATGGGATAGCTGATTGCAATGGGTTTTATGAAAAATTGTATTTGAGTCAAAGTCAAGCCTGGTTTGGATTTATAATGCAAGACATGCTTGCGTATTACAAGCATTGTTCAAGATGGGTTGACCAGTTTGACAAAGAGCCTCAGATGATCTGGGTTGAACCACAACAGTACATCAAAGGCATGCATAATTTACTGAATGCACACTTCATGTTGAGGAATGATAAGAGGTTTGAACAGGATCTTGAAAAGTTTGAAAATTTTTGCAATTCAAAGGAGGGAGAAGCAAATATCAACAACCAGGTTCAGGGATTCGTATACCTCTATCTCGCAAAAATCAATCAACAAATTCTCAAAGGTAATTTTTCAGAGGGCGTGAAATTGGTTCCGTTGATTGAAGAAAAAATTGCAGCATATGAAGTGCAACTCGATAAGCACCGAACACTTGTCTTCTACTATAAAATTGCCTGTCTCTATTTTGGATTGGGTGATTTTGAAAAAGCTGTTGAATACCTCAACAAAATCATTCACTGGAAGGCTGACCTCAGAACAGACATCCAATGTTACGCGCGGCTGCTGCATTTGATCTCCCATTATGAGCTTGGGAATGACATGATCATTGAGAGCCAAGTCAAGTCTGTTTACAGGTTCATGTCAAACATGAAAAACCTGAGTTCTGTAGAGACCCGCATTTTCACATTTCTCCGCAAAGTTTTCTCGCTTTCAAGAAAAGAACTCAACATGCACCTTCAAATTCTCTTTGATGAACTTAAACCATTGGAAAACAATCCTTTGGAAGCTAGATCTTTTCTTTACCTTGATATTCTATCCTGGCTGGATAGCAAGCTGAAAGGGGTGCCTGTGCAGGATGTAATTGCAGAGAAATATCGACTCAGAAACAGTTGAATCAACCCTCATTATTATTCACCTGCAAAACCGAAGAATTTTATTGAAATTTCCCCTGATTTTGCTACCTTTGCCCTCCTTAAATTTGGCATGCCCGTATTTTTCCAATCCTGTTCTATTCTAAGTTGTTGAAAATCAACAACATTTACGAGCCTCCTCATAGCGCTCACAGGTTTGTATTGTGCTGGTAAGTCATGTAAAAAAAGATAACTTCTATGGCTATCAAAAAAGACAACCGCCCCAAATCAGCTTTTTCAAAGATTACCATCAGTTTAGCGTCTCCTGATTCAATCCTGGACAGGTCCTTTGGCGAAGTATTGAAACCAGAGACCATCAACTACAGAACCTACAAGCCTGAGAGAGACGGTCTTTTCTGTGAAAAGATTTTCGGCCCAGTCAAAGACTACGAGTGTGCTTGCGGAAAATACAAGCGCATCAGGTACAAGGGAATTGTGTGTGACAGATGCGGTGTAGAGGTCACTGAAAAGAAAGTACGCAGAGAGAGAATGGGACATATCAAGTTGGTTGTACCCGTTGTTCATATTTGGTATTTCAAAAGTTTGCCGAACAAAATCGGCTACTTGCTTGGTATCAGCTCCAAGAAATTGGAAAGCATCATCTACTACGAGCGTTTCGTAGTGATACAGCCCGGTATTTTGGATGAAAAGGGGAAGAAGCAAGGTGACTTGCTCACGGAAGAAGAGTATTTGGATATTTTGGATACGCTCCCAAAGGAAAATCAGTACCTGCCTGACGAAGACCCACAGAAATTCATTGCAAAGATGGGAGCTGAAGCCGTACATGATTTATTGCTTAGAATTGAATTAGATTCATTGAGTTATACATTGAGAAATGCAGCTGCGAACGAAACCTCTCAACAACGCAAAGCAGATGCTTTGAAGCGATTGAGTGTGGTAGAATCGTTCCGCGATGCCAACTCAAGAATCGTAAACCGTCCAGAGTGGATGGTCATGCAATACATTCCGGTCATTCCACCTGAGCTTAGACCATTGGTTCCTTTGGATGGCGGACGTTTTGCGTCATCTGATTTGAATGACCTCTACAGAAGAGTAATTATTAGAAATAATCGTTTGAAGCGTTTGCTTGAAATCAAAGCTCCTGAAGTTATTCTCCGCAATGAAAAGAGAATGTTGCAGGAAGCTATTGATTCTTTGTTCGACAACAGCCGCAAATCAAATGCTGTAAAAGCAGAAGGTGGACGTGCGTTGAAATCTTTGAGTGATATACTCAAAGGCAAGCAGGGTCGTTTCCGCCAGAACCTCTTGGGTAAACGTGTGGACGACTCCGGTCGTTCTGTAATCGTGGTGGGTCCAGAGTTGAAATTGCATGAGTGCGGTTTGCCAAAGGACATGGCTGCTGAATTGTTCAAGCCATTTATCATCAGAAAATTAATTGAAAGAGGAATTGTTAAGACAGTAAAATCTGCGCGCAAACTGGTTGACCGCAAAGAAGCCATTGTTTGGGATATTCTTGAAAATATATTGAAAGGTCATCCTGTCATGTTAAACCGTGCCCCAACATTGCACCGTTTATCTATTCAGGCCTTCCAGCCTAAATTGGTTGAAGGAAAGGCGATTCAATTGCATCCATTGGTATGTTCGGCGTTCAACGCTGACTTTGATGGTGACCAGATGGCGGTGCACGTTCCATTGAGTCACGCTGCTGTGCTTGAAGCGCAGTTGCTGATGCTTGCTTCACACAATATCCTCAATCCACAGAACGGTACGCCAATCACGCTGCCTTCTCAGGACATGGTACTTGGTCTTTATTATATTACCAAAGGAAAGCGCAACATCGATCAAGATGTAGTAAAAGGAGAGGGAATGCGTTTTTACAGTGCCGAGGAAGTCATCATTGCATACAACGAAGGTCGCGTAGATCTTCACGCATATATCAAAGTAAAAGCAAACGTTAGAAACGAAGAAGGACAGTTGGAGAAAAAATTAATTGAAACAACTGTTGGACGCGTTCTTTTCAACCAGGCTGTTCCAGCTGAAGTTGGATATGTAAATGCATTGTTGACCAAGAAAAGCTTGCGTGAGATCATCGGTGACATCATTAAAATCACCAATGTTCCAACAACTGCAAAGTTCCTTGATAATATCAAAGAACTTGGTTTCCGCATGGCCTTCCGTGGTGGATTGTCATTCAATATTCAGGATCTTCAATTGCCTGTAATGAAGGAAGACATGATTGATCAGGCTTCATCTGAGGTACAAGAGGTGTGGGACAACTACAACATGGGATTGATAACCAACAACGAGCGTTACAACCAAATCATTGACATCTGGTCGAGGGTAGATACAAAAGTCACCGAAACGCTTATCCGCGCAATGGCGGATGACAAACAAGGTTTCAACTCTGTTTACATGATGCTTGATTCAGGTGCAAGAGGTAGCAAGCAGCAGGTAAAGCAGTTGGCCGGATTGAGAGGATTGATGGCGAAACCTAGAAAGAGCGGATCAACCGGATCTGAAATCATTGAGAACCCAATTCTTTCCAACTTCAAAGATGGATTGAGCGTATTGGAATACTTTATCTCTACCCACGGTGCCCGTAAAGGTCTCGCTGATACTGCATTGAAAACAGCAGATGCTGGTTACTTGACACGTCGTTTGGTTGACGTAGCACAAGACGTGATCATCGCTGAAGAAGATTGCGGAACACTCAGGGGTATCGCGACGAGTGCATTGAAAGACAACGAAGACATCGTTGAACCGTTGTATGACAGAATCCTCGGACGCACTTCATTGCATGATGTTTATGATCCTCAGAGCGATAAAATTTTGGTGGCAGCAGGACAAGCAATTGATGAGGATACAGCAAAGAAAATTGAAGAATCAGGTATCGAGACCATTGAGATACGCTCCGTACTCACTTGCGAAAGCAAGCGTGGTTGTTGCGTTAAGTGTTATGGATTGAACCTGGCAACCGGCAACATTGCCCAAAAAGGTGATGCAGTTGGAATCATCGCTGCACAATCAATCGGTGAACCAGGTACACAGCTTACACTTCGTACATTCCACGTGGGTGGTGTTGCAGGATCGGCATCTGTTGAATCCAATCTCTCTGCCAAGTTTGAAGGAACTGTGCAGTTTGATGGATTGAGAACGGTGAAGGCGAAAAACAACGAAGGGAAAGATGTTCAAGTGGTAATCGGTCGTACTGCAGAAATGCGTATCATGGATTTGAAGAATGACCGCGTTCTCATCACCAACAACGTACCTTATGGATCTGTTCTTGCGGTTACCGATGGCAAAAAAGTTGCAAAAGGTGATGTGATTTGCACATGGGATCCATTCAACAATGTTGTAGTAGCTGAGATTGCCGGTAAGATTGCATTTGAAAATGTAATCGATGGTGTTACATTCCGTGAAGAAGCCGATGAGCAAACTGGACACAGAGAGAAAGTAGTAATCGAATCAAAAGATAAAACCAAGATTCCTTCCATCAAAGTAATTGGCAAGGATGAGAAGACATATAACCTGCCTGTAGGCTCGCACATTGTGATCGAGGAAGGTGATGATGTTACAGCCGGACAGGTATTGGTGAAGATTCCGAGAATCCTGGGTAAACTGAGAGATATCACAGGTGGTCTTCCACGTGTAACTGAATTGTTTGAAGCAAGAAATCCGGGTAACCCAGCTGTAGTCGCAGAAATTGACGGCGTAGTGAGTTTCGGTGCGATCAAGCGCGGTAACCGTGAAATCAGTGTTGAAGCAAAAGATGGCGTAATCAAGAAATATCTTGTAACCCTAACCAGGCAGATTCTCGTTCAGGATGGTGACTTTGTGAAAGCGGGTACTCCATTGTCTGACGGGCAAATCGCTCCTGGTGATATTCTTTCCATCAAAGGTCCATTTGCCGTACAAGAGTACGTTGTAAATGAAATCCAGGAAGTGTATCGTTTACAGGGTGTAAAGATCAATGACAAGCATATCGAAGTGATCGTGCGTCAAATGATGAGAAAAGTTGAAATCGTTGATCCGGGAGATACACGCTTCCTCGAGGGTGATCTGGAAGATCGGTATGACTTCAATATCGAAAATGACTGGATTTTCGACAAGAAAGTAGTGGTTGATCCAGGTGATTCTGAGGTGCTCAAAGCAGGTCAGATTGCAACATTGCGCGAAATACGTGAGGAGAACTCCATTCTCCGCAGAGCCGATAAAAAATTGGCAGAGTACCGCGATGCGCATGCTGCGACTTCTAGTCCCGTGCTATTGGGTATCACCAAAGCATCTCTTGGAACACAGAGCTGGATTTCAGCTGCATCCTTCCAGGAAACCACAAAGGTCTTATCATCTGCTGCCATCCAAGGAAAGGCAGACGATATGCTTGGTCTGAAAGAAAACGTTATCACAGGCCATCATATTCCTGCAGGAACCGGACTCAGAGATTACGAAAACATCATCGTAGGAAGCAAAGAAGAGTACGAGTTGTTGCAAACAACAAGAGAGGTGATGAGCTTCGATGAAGAAGAATAAAGAATCAAGGGAGCTGAAAAGCTCCCTTTTTTATAAATCAAATGATCATGAATCAAAAGAACATCAACATCGTATTATTTGTCCTCCTGGG
>SXYR01000117.1 GCA_005788265.1 Bacteroidota bacterium
CTCCTTGGATGACTTTATCAATTTTAACAGGCTCTGCGGTGATGCCTTTTACTTTTTTTTGGTTGACACGCTCTACAAATGCTTCTGGGAAAGAACGTTCTTTGCCATGAAGGATTCCTATTTTCTTCATAATATTTTACTGCTTGTCTTCCTAAGTTAATGCATTTCTTAATTTTGTCCTCTTTCTCCCAATGAACAATATCCCATTTTTTTCAGTTCATCATATTCGATCGCAAGCACTCCTCCGAGAAGTAAGGGTTGATCTTTACAGATCTCAACGCTCCTTTCATGCCAATGCTATTGATCTCCTGATTGTGAATGATGGGCAGGACTTGCTGAAAATGGACCTGTTGAAATGGTTGAATAAGGTGGGGGATGACAATTATCCTTTGGTAGTAATGGGTGTGCATGCAGGGGTGGAACGAAAACTGGAATACGGGGTTGCTGGCCAAGCTGATTTTATGAACAGAGGTTCAAAAGCAGATTTATATACTTTCTTCCTGCTCCAGGAGATGTTGCCTTATGTTAAAAAAATATTGGGCGATTTTAATGTGCGAGATAAATATGTAGCGGGATTTTCATTGGGTGGATTGATGGCATTTGATTTGGCTTTGGAGTTTCCTTCTGAATTCAGTGCTGCAGGGGTTTTCAGCGGGTCCTTCTGGTGGAGATCGACTGATTTGAAAGATGATTATGTGGAGGAGCGTGATAGAATTATGCACGCGAAAATCAGAAAAAAGCAAAACAATTTGCATCAGCGTTTTTTTCTGCAGACAGGAGCAAAGGACGAAACAGCTGATCGAAACAAGAATGGTGTCATCGATTCGATTGACGATACCCTTGATATAATACTAGAATTGGAAAAGATCGGTTTTCAGCGTGAAAAACAAATTACCTATGTTGAATTGCCTGATGGTACACATGATATAAGCACCTGGTCGAAGGCAATGCCTGATTTTCTGTCATGGTTATACTTGAAATAAAAAAGGCATCTGGTGATAGATGCCTTTTTAGAAGATTTTGCTTGAACTATTTTACTCCAAATGAAACAGCAATTTTTTCCCATTTCATGGTAACTCCATTTTTCCCAACTTCAAACTTCAATGTTTCAACTGATTCGTTGGAGCCCGATGGTTTTGCTTTTACGCGAAGAACATCATCGTCTTGTTTGTAGTTGAAAGCTCCCCACTGATCAGTTGTTTTATTGAAGATGACGGTCCACTCGTTTTTTTCAGGGATGGTAAACAACGCGTATTTTCCTTTTTTCAGTGGCTGACCTTCTACGGTAATATCAGCATCTGTTTCAAAAGTAGTTGCTTTGTTTGCACCTGTTCTCCATACCTTGCCATATGGCACCAATTCGCCCCAAATCACCCTGCCTTTCACAGAAGGGGAACCATAGTTGATGGTAATGTTGGCATTTCCGATTTTCCCTGTTGCATTGCTCGCCGGACTCTGAGCGGCTTGTTGCGCAAAAATGTTGGTTGCTGTAAGAGTCAACAATGTTGCTAATCCGAATAGAATTTTTCTCATGTGGTTGCTTTTATTTAAGATGTTTTTAAATCTAATTTTCTTTTGTACATCTGCACTGTATT
Organism: Bacteroidota bacterium; assembly: GCA_005788265.1. GTDB lineage: Bacteria > Bacteroidota > Bacteroidia > Chitinophagales > Chitinophagaceae > Pollutibacter. The sequence continues at coordinate 1,596 of SXYR01000117.1, forward strand.
TTCCAGCCCATAGTACAATGCATCGGTAATCAATGCGTGTCCGATGCTTACTTCGTCAAGGTAGGGAATATTTTGAACCAGAAAGTTAAGATTATGCAAATCCAAATCATGTCCGGCATTGATTCCCAACCCAAGTTTCCTTGCTCTCTCCGCAGCGGCCAGATAAGGTTCTATGGCAGTAAATGCATTTACTTTAAACTGCTTTGCATAGCCTTCTGTATAGAGCTCTATGCGATCAGTTCCTGTTTCTTTCGCTCCCTCAACCATTTGTATATCAGGATCGCAAAAAATGCTGGTCCTGATACCGGCATTTTTGAACATACTGATCATTTCTGTTAGATAGGATTGGTGTTGAATCGTGTCCCACCCATGATCGGAAGTCAATTGGTTGTCGGCATCAGGTACCAACGTAACCTGTGCTGGTTTGACTTCCAACACCAGATCAATAAACTTCTGCTCCCTGCAATTGCCTTCAATATTGAATTCTGTTTGGATGACTTTTTTCAACGCTCTTACATCGGCGTAGCGGATATGGCGTTCATCCGGACGGGGATGCACGGTGATACCCTCAGCTCCAAATGCTTCGATGTCCAAAGCAGTTTGGATCAGATCCGGATTGTTTCCACCTCTGCTGTTTCTCAGTGTTGCAATCTTATTGATATTGACTGAGAGTCGCGTCATGCTCAATTAATAGCGGTAGTGTTCAGACTTGAATGGACCGTTTTGTGGAATACCCAGGTAATCCGCTTGGTCTTTGGACAATACATCCAATTCAACTCCAATTTTTGAAAGGTGCAATGTTGCCACTTTCTCATCAAGATGTTTTGGAAGAACATACACTTTGTTGTCGTAGTTCTTGTGGTTGGTCCATAATTCAATTTGTGCCAATGTCTGATTCGTAAATGAATTACTCATCACAAAACTTGGGTGACCAGTCGCACAACCAAGATTTACCAATCGACCTTCTGCGAGAAGGATGATATCATTCCCATCCACGTTGTAAATATCAACTTGTGGTTTGATGGTATCTTTTGTATTACCATAGTTGGTATTCAACCACGCAACATCGATTTCGATATCGAAATGACCGATGTTGCAAACAATTGTTTTGTCCTTCATCAATTTGAAATGTTCACCGGTGATCAAATCACGGCAACCTGATGCTGTTACAACAATGTCAGCTTCCTTCACTGCATCCTTCATTTTCTTTACCTCAAATCCATCCATCGCAGCTTGCAATGCACAAATGGGGTCTATCTCTGTAACAATTACACGGCAGCCTGCACCAGCAAGTGAAGCAGCAGATCCTTTGCCCACATCACCGTATCCGCCCACAACGGCAACCTTACCAGCAAGCATTACATCTGTTGCTCTTCTGATGGCATCAACCAATGATTCCTTGCAACCGTATTTGTTATCGAATTTTGATTTGGTAACCGAATCGTTCACATTGATGGCAGGCATTGGCAAAGTGCCTTTGGCAACGCGCTCATACAATCTGTGAACACCAGTAGTTGTTTCTTCAGAGATTCCTTTCACGTGTTGAACCAATTCTGGGTATTTATCCAATACTATGTTTGTCAAATCGCCTCCATCATCCAGAATCATGTTCAATGGTTTGTCAGCACCACCAAAGAAAAGTGTTTGCTCAATACACCAGTCAGCTTCTTCAATCGTTTGGCCTTTCCAAGCAAATACACCAATACCTGCTGCGGCAATAGCTGCAGCAGCTTGATCTTGGGTAGAGAAAATATTACAAGAGCTCCATTTTACTTCTGCTCCCAATGCAATCAATGTTTCTATCAAAACCGCTGTTTGAATGGTCATGTGCAGGCATCCTGCTATTCTTGCTCCTTTCAATGGTTGAGAAGGACCGAACTCTTTTCTGATCGCCATCAATCCGGGCATTTCAGCTTCAGCCAAACGAATTTCTTTTCTTCCCCATTCAGCAAGGGTTATATCTTTTACTTTGTGCTTTAAGTTAAAGTCGATGTGGTGTTGTGCGGTAGTAGACATATGCGTTTGAAAATTTTTGGCAAAGCTATCATTAATTGCAATAAACGCCCAATTATATTGGATATTTTAAAGGACTCAACTCCATGATATAATCATCCATCACATATCCCTCTCCAATCTCAATTACTTCCTCGCTAATTACACTGAATCCAAGCTTTTTGTAGAATCCAAGAGCAGGGTTGTATTTGTTGACGTTCAACTCCAAAGAGCTGCCTTGAAGGGATAGTACATCCTTCAATATATCGTTCATCATCATTTTCCCCAAACCCATGCCGTGATAAGCAGGTTGCAGATAAAATTTGTGCAGTCTAAACCTTCCTTGATATTCAGGACTCATTTTAGAATAGGAGGCATACCCAATGGGTGTTTCATTTTCAATCAACAGGATGAATGCATGCCCAAGTTCCAACATCTGCCGCCTGAGTGCTGCTTCATTGTAGATCAGCTCAAGCATATATTCAATCTGCTGCACGGAAATAATAGAAGGGTATACCTTCATCCAAATTTCTCTGCTCAAGCTTTTGACGGTGTTTATTTCATTCGTGCCTGCTTTTCTGATTTCAAATGAGCTGCTCATGTCAACAAATTACATTAAAACGTACTGCAAATCTAGTTTAGTCTTTAAATTTAGATGACAAACCGAATCCATGTGTAAGAGCGTTTCAATATTTCTACTATGCATCATATTCTTTGCTTGTAAAAGCAATCAGGAGTGGAGGGAATACTTGGGTGGACCAGATCGAAACCACTATTCTGTCTTGGATCAAATCAATACAGGCAATGTCCACCAGCTTGAAATAGCTTGGGAATACCATACGCGGGATACTTCTTCGCAAAATCAGTGCAATCCCATCATTGTGGACGGAGTTTTGTACGCGACAACTGCATCTGTCGAAGTTTTTGCTTTGGATGCAGCAACAGGCAAAGAAAAATGGCGCTACAGAAATGCAAGAGATACCCAGTGGTTCAGTAAAAGCAGGGGCGTAGTGTATTGGGAGGATGGAGGTGATAAGCGTATTCTTTTTACTGCTGGACATTTTGTCTATGCACTCGATGCTGTTAAAGGGGAATTGATCAAGTCATTCGGTGACAGTGGATTTGTTGATCTGAAAACGGGATTGGGTAAGAATATGGAAGATAAATTTGTGGCAGCACCTACACCAGGGACTGTTTACAAGGATTTCATCATCATGCCCCTTCATTTGTCGGAATCAGCAGGCGCAGCAGCTGGGTTTATTCAGGCTTTTAATATCAGGACCGGAAAACTGGAATGGGTCTTCAAAACCATTCCAGGTCCGGGTGAATTTGGTTATGAAACCTGGGAAAAGGGCAATTACGCAGACGAGCAAATTGGCGGTGCCAATGCCTGGGCCGGGATGAGTGTGGACAGAAAAAGAGGCATGGTTTTCGTCCCCACCGGGTCAGCTGCATTTGACTTTTTTGGCGGGAACAGGAAGGGTAATAATCTATTTGCAAACTGTCTGTTGGCCTTGGATGCCAATACAGGAAAGCGCATATGGCATTTTCAATTTACCCACCATGATGTCTGGGATCGAGATCTTCCAGCACCTCCTAACTTAATCTCAATTAATAAGCAAGGAAGATCAATTGACGCGGTCGCTCAGGTAACCAAGCAAGGGTATGTATATGTTTTTGAGCGAGAAACAGGCAAACCGGTTTTTGAAATCAAGGAGGTTCCTTTTTCAACAGACGGGGTGCCGGGTGAGCTGCTTTCTGCAACACAACCCATTCCAACACTTCCCAAGCCCTACGCAAGAAATATGTTGACAGAAAAAGATATCAATCCAGCTGCAGAAAATTACGAGGAATTGCTCGCCAGGTTCAAGTCATATCGGAAGCATCTGTATGATCCTCCTTCGTTGGAGGGGACGATCATATTTCCGGGCTTTGATGGAGGGGCAGAATGGGGCGGAGCCTCCTTTGATCCAGAAACAGGTTATCTATATGTCAATGCAAATGAAATGCCTTGGATTCTTCAGTTAAATAAAATAAAAGATAATTTAAATAAATCATTATCAATAGGTAAAAAATTATATATAAAGTATTGCTCAACATGTCACAAACCTGATTTGTCGGGAAATGCCAAAAGCGGATATCCCTCCTTGCAAGACATAGGTTCAAAGAGAGATCGGGCGTATCTGCACAAGATCATCTCAGGCGGAAAAGGAATGATGCCTGGATTTCCTCAGCTATCCAAGGAGCAAAAAAATGCGGTCATTGATTTTATACTGGGTGTGGAGAAGAAGGAATCTGGATCGATTGCAAGTACAGATCCTGCTGAGATGCCATATAGTTTTGCGGGATACAATAAGTTTCTGGATAAAAATGGATATCCTGCCATCACTCCTCCATGGGGAACCCTGACAGCAATTGACTTGAATACAGGGGAGCATGTTTGGAGGCGGCCTTTAGGAGAATTTAAGGACTTGACTGCGAAGGGTATGCCCGTTACCGGGACGGAGAATTATGGTGGGGGTATTGTTACAAAAGGCGGATTGTTTCTGATAGCCGCTACCAAGGACAATATGTTCAGGGCTTTTGATAAATTGACAGGAAAATTACTCTGGGAAAAGGAATTACCGACATCAAGTTTTGCTTCATCAAGTACTTATCAAGTAAATGATATTCAATATATAGTACTTAATGTAGGTGGTACAAAAATCGGTGCGAAAAAAGGTGATGCTTTTATTGCTTACAGGCTTAAAAATATTGAGAAGTGAGATACAGGTTTCCCATATTTCTTACCCTGTCCTTGATGATATCCCTGGTTTCCAGGGCACAGCGATTCGGCGGAAATCCTCCTTCGATGAAATGGAAGCAAATGGAGTCGTCCACAGCCAGGGTGATTTACCCGGACAATCGAAAAAAGGATGCCCAAAGGGTTCTCCAGGTTATGGCAAAAATGAGTCAGGACTCTATAGGTGGCCTTGGCAATCAGACACGTAAGATTCCGATCGTTTTGCAAACCCTTCCCCTGGTTTCAAACGGTTATGTTGGATTGGCACCTTGGAGAAGTGAATTTTACATGACTCCGCTTCAAAATGGACTTGAATTGGGTTCGACAAACTGGACGGACAATCTCGCTGTACACGAGTATCGCCATGTTCATCAATTCAGCAATTTTCACAAGGGCGCTTCTAAGCTGCTTTATTTGTTGGCCGGACAAGAGGGACAATCACTCGCAAATGCCGCATCCATTCCAGATTGGTTCTTTGAAGGGGATGCTGTCTACACCGAAACAAAATACCTGGAACAGGGAAGGGGAAGATTGCCCTATTTTTTTGACAGTTATCACGCTATTTGGAATGCTGAAAAAAAATACAGTTTCCAAAAACTGAGAAATGGATCACTCAAAGATGTTGTTCCCAATCACTATCAGTTGGGTTATATGTTGGTTGCACACGGATATGAAAAATATGGAGATGAATTTTGGGGCAAACTAACCAATGATGCTGCCAGATTCAAGGGACTCATCTATCCATTTCAAAAAGCCATCAAAAGACATACGGGATTGTCATACCGGCAATTCGTTAGCAATGCAATGCGTTCATTCAGGAATACTTTATCATCGGCGCAGAACATCAACAAAGAGTCTGCATTGTCTGTTTCAAACACAAAACGCGTGGTCGATTATCTGCATCCTGTTTGGGTAAATCAGGATACCGTTCTTGCGCTGCGCAAGCCATACAATCAGCTCCCTCACTGGGTTTTATTGACCAATCAGCAATCAAAACGCATTGGTCTCAAGTACATTGGGATTGACGATTATTTCAATTACAAAAATGGGAAAATTATTTATACTGGTTACACAACCGATCCTCGTTGGGACTGGAAGGAGTTCAATGATGCATATGTATTTGATGTGAATGATCGGACAACTGTCAGAATCACAAAGAACCAGCGATTGTTTTCTCCGGATATATCCAGCGACCATCAAACCATGGTTGCCATTGAAATGCCTTCCTCCGGAGGTTCGGTTCTTCAATGTTGGAATCTTTCCAACAATTCACTTCTTTCAACTGCATCTCATCCCGATGGATTTATGCTGAGCTTTCCGGTATTTGGAGACAACGATCAAACAATCTACTTGATAGCAAAGAAAAATAATGGTGCTTCTTCCATTCTGGTATATGATCGCATCAAGAAAGATTTTCAGGAGCTGATGCCTTTTTTGAATGCGCCGATTGCTTATTTGAGATACCGAACTGGTCAATTGGTTTTCACTGTTTCACAGTCGGGCCGAAATGAAATGTGGATATATGATTTAGAGCAAAAAAAAGCTGCGAGGGTATCCAGTACCAATACGGGCAGCTATGGAGGCGATGTGGATGTAATATCTAAGCGAGTTGTTTACAGCAGACCCACTGCAGAGGGGGATCAACTTTTTTCTGCTAAGTTGGATGACAAAACATTCTCTGAATTGGATTTTCATGCGGTTGCCCCATTGCATGGTATAAAGTTTTCAAATGCAGCAGCTATCGGCAATTTGCCTGACAGCAATTTTCAAATCAATCCATATCGAAATAGTTCAGCATTGGTCAATGTCCATAGTTGGCGGCCTTACTATGATATGCCGAACTGGAGTTTTTCTGTTTACGGACAAAATATATTGAACACTTTTCAATCCACCTATCAATATGTGTACAATGAAAATGAACGATCGCATCAATTCGGTGCCTATGGAACCTATGGGGCATTGTTCCCCTGGATAGTAGGAGGGACAAATTATACTGTGAACAGAAGTTTCAAAGACAGCACAAGAAATCTTTTGTGGAACGAATGGAATGGTAATATAGGATTGCGCATTCCGCTTAGCAACAATGGGGGAAGGGTTTTCAGGAGTTTTGATTTTTCTTCAACATTGAATAATGTTTTTTACAATTATGATGCCGGGTCTTCTCCCAAGACAGCTGATAAATTTATTTCCTATTTGCATGTTCAGCTTTCGGCATCCATCTTATCACAGCAGGCGATACAACAGGTGCATCCAAGATTTGGATGGACCTTGAACCTTCAACACAGGTCGTCATTTGGAAAAACAGATGCCGCACAATCATATGCAGGGATGAGGATTTATTTGCCCGGATTCATTCGAACGCATTCATTCAATGTTAGTGCAGCTTACCAGGAGCGTGATACCCTGAGACAATATATTTATACCAACAACTTTGCAATGGCAAGGGGATATGCTGCTTTCAATTATCCTCGGATGTGGCGGTTTTCATTCAATTATCATTTTCCGGTTGTTTATCCCGACCTTGGAATTGCCAATATTGTTTATTTCCGAAGAGTAAGATCGAATGTATTTTTTGATGACATGCATTTGAAAAGTTTACGCACGGGAAGAACAATTCAATTGCGCAGCACGGGTATGGAAATTCATTTCGATACCAAGTGGTGGAACCAGCATCCGGTATCTTTCGGACTGAGATACAGCAGATTGCTGGATACAAAACAGTTCACTGAACCCCCCAATGCAAACAGGTGGGAAATCATTATGCCTGTGAACTTGATTCCCAATTAGAATTCAACGATGAAACCGATTGTTGGAGTGCTGATGGAGGAAATATTTGGAAGAATGACTGGAATGGCATTCGAACCATCTGTTTTGATGGGTTTGCCATCGGCAGTGGAGAAGCTGCTACCGTCCGCAGTTCTCTCAAATGTATATTCAGGCCTGCCGGCAATTTTAGAGCCATACCAATTGGATACATCCATGAATAAGTTCAATGTAAATCGGCTGAAATTCCATTTTTTGTCAATTCTCACATCGCTTGAATTGAATGGATCCAGTCTCAATGTATTGTATTGCGAATTATCCAGTTGTCCGAC
>SXYR01000118.1 GCA_005788265.1 Bacteroidota bacterium
ATTACACTGATTTGTTCATTGAGCGTAAGTTTTTCATAATCATCCTGTTTGATGGTAAACAAGAGTTCATAATCTTCTCCCCCGCTCAGTGCACAAGCTGTAGGATCAATTTCAAATTTATAGGCAGCATTTCTGGAATCTTCTGAGATAGGAATTTTTTCTTCATAGATCACACAACCCACGCCACTTTTTTCACAGATATGCAAGATTTCAGAACTCAACCCATCGCTGATGTCCATCATAGAAGTGGGAAGCACCTGTTGCTTTTCCAAAAACTCGACAATGTCTTTTCTTGCTTTCGGTTTTAACAATCTTCCGATTACATATGATTCATTTTCCAAATCGGGTTGAACCTGTGGTGATTCTAAAAATATTTTTTTCTCTCTTTCCAAAAAGAGCAATCCAATATAGGCAGCGCCTAAATCTCCTGAAACACAGATCAGGTCTCCTTTTTGTGACGTTGATCTTTTTACAATCTTCTCCTCATTTGCCTCACCTATCGCTGTAACAGAAACGATGAAACCTTTTTGTGATGCAGAGGTGTCACCACCCACCAAATCAACTCCATATTCCTCACATGCTATGTATACACCTTCATAAAATTCTTCTAAAGCCTCAACGCTCACTTTGCTGCTGATGCCGATGCTCATGGTAATTTGTGTGGGCGTGGCATTCATGGCGTATACATCACTCAGGTTCACTACAACAGATTTATATCCAAGATGTTTCAGGGGTGTATATGCCAAATCGAAGTGCACTCCTTCCAACAACAGATCGGTTGTAACAACGGTTTGTTTCCCGAAATGATCAATGACAGCAGCATCATCACCCACTCCTAAAACCGATGAAGCGTTTTGGAGTTCAATATTTTTTGTGAGGTGATGGATCAATCCGAATTCACCATAATCATTTACTTCTGTTCTGTTCGACATAATATTTTATTGATGCGTGTTTGAAATCCATTTCAGCAATTCATTGTGAATTTTTCCATTTGTGGCAACGAGGTGTGGTTGATAAGGCGAATAATAATCTCCCTTGAAATCCGTTACTTTCCCGCCCGCTTCTTCCACCATTAAAAATCCAGCTGCACTGTCCCATGCCTGCAATTTATGTTCGTAATAACCATCGAATCTTCCTGCTGCCACCCAACACAGGTCAATTGCAGCAGAGCCGAGGCGACGAACAGGAATTCCTTCTCTGATCAGTCGTCCGAAAACTTCCAGTGGACCGTTTTCGCTGTTGAGATATGAATATGGAAAACCTGTAACAAGACACGCATGTTTCACCTGGTTTTGTTCACTTACAGAAATGCGTTGATCGTTTAAATAAGCACCCTGATTTTTTTCAGCAAAGAAAAATTCATTCATCATGGGATTGTAAACCGCTCCCATGATGATCATGCCATCTTTTTCAATGGCAATGCTCACGCAACAAAGTGGAATTCCATTGGCAAAATTTACGGTGCCATCAATCGGATCGATGATCCATTTATAAGATGAGTCCATTGCCAATGCTCCGATTTCTTCGCTTAGAATATAATGATCGGGGAACTCTTCTCTTATGATATTCATAATCAAAGTTTCAGATGCTTTGTCAACTTCTGTTACAAGATTATTTGGACCTTCTTTGTGTTCGATGAGAAACTTGCTGTTGATTTTTTCTTTGATCAGTGCACCGGAAGCTCTCGCTGCCTTGATGAGCGTGGGTTTTAACATGCAGCAAAGTTACTACATGTTAACCTTAACTGTCAACCGTCAACTGTTAACTGTTAACTGTTGACGGTTGTATGTCTTTATAGATTGCCTTTCTTCAACTCACCCACGGCAAAGTCGACTGCGCGTGCGGTCATGGCCATGTAAGTGAGAGAGGGATTCACGCAGTTGGCGGATGTCATGAATGCGCCGTCGGTGACGAATACATTCTTCGCATCCCATACCTGGTTGAATTTATTCAACACTGAATTTTTTGGATCGGTTCCCATTCTTGCTGTTCCCATTTCATGGATGCCGCGTCCGGGGGTACCATCTCCATCCACACCTTTTACATTTTTCAATCCAGCTGCTTCCAGCATTTCAATACCATCGTTCAACATGTCTTTGCGCATGTTCAACTCATTTTGTTTGAGTTCACAATCGATGGCCAATACATTCAATCCCCACTTGTCTGTTTTGGTTTTATCCAACGTTACTTTGTTTTCATGGTAGGGAAGAATTTCTCCGAATCCGCCCATGCCCACTTGCCATGAACCCGGCTCGGTCAATAATTCCTTCAGTTCAACACCTATATTGTATTCGGCAATATTTCTGTTCCAGTTTTCACGGTTTCCTTGTCCCTGGTAACCGAAGCCTCTGATGTACTCTCTTTTCTCTCCGTTCAGATTTCTGAAACGAGGGATATAGAAACCATTTGGGCGGCGTCCAAAATAATATTTGTCTTCATATCCTTCTGCTTTTCCCGTGATGCGCACACCGAGATGATGATCCATCAGGTTGTGTCCGAGTTGTCCGCTTGAACTTCCCAATCCATCAGGGAATACATCATTTGCAGAGTTCAACAATACCCAAGTACTGTTCAATGTAGACGCATTGAGGAATACAATTTTCGCTTTGTATTCGTATGTTTTGTTTGTTTCTGCATCCAATACTTCAACACCTGTTGCACGTTGAGTATCTTTATCGTACAATACTTTTGTTACAATGGAAAACGGACGAAGGGTAAGATTGCCAGTTTTCATTGCAGCAGGAAGTGTAGAAGACTGCGTGCTGAAATAGGCACCGAACGGGCATCCCAGCGAACACTTGTTTCTGAATTGGCAATTGGTTCTTCCAGGAAGTGGCTTTGTGAGGTTCGCAGTTCTTCCAATGATCAAATGCCTTTCCCCTTTGAAATGTTCTTTCAGTCTTGCTGCAACATCTTTCTCCAAGCAAGTCAATTCCATTGGCGGCAAGAAGTTCCCGTCTGGCAATACATCCAATGCTTCTCTTGATCCGCTGATGCCCGCAAACCCCTCCACATAATCATACCAGGGTGCAATTTCTTTGTAGCGAATGGGCCAATCGGTTCCGATACCATCTTTTGCATTGGCTTCAAAATCCATATTGCTCCAGCGATAACTTTGACGCCCCCACATGAGAGATCTTCCACCCACATGATAACCGCGGAACCAGTCGAATCTTTTCACTTCTGTATACGGACATTCCCAGTCTTTCACCCAGTAATTCAAATTTGTTTCACTCAATGGGTAGTCACGTTTCAACACAGGATATTTTTCAATCATCTCTTGTGTTCTTCCACCACGGTGAGGAAATTCCCAGGGATCTTTTGTAGCGTTCACGTAGTCTTTTACGTGTTCAATGTTTTCACCCCTTTCGAGCATGATCACCTTAAGACCTTTCTCGGTTAATTCTTTGGCAGCCCATCCACCACTGATTCCTGATCCCACAACAATCGCGTCGTAAACATTTGATTCTGGCATAATCGTTTATTATACTTACGAATTTACTGATTTCATAAATTTAAACATCAGCTCTTTCCATGAAAAGAAGTTTCTTCTTTTATGATCATTCCTGTTTATCATCTTGAGGTGCCAATCTGGCACCTTAAGATGCGGGCTTTTATCCAATGATAGAATGAACGAATCGCTTTTGCCCCGTGTTTGAATCTTATGATGAAGAGACATAAAATTTGGCTAAGAAATTAAGTTTAATTAGTTTTCAATGAGCATTATGCTCAGCCATTCACTTATTAACCAAAATCAAAAACGATGAGCCAGCCAATCAATGCAAACCGACTCTTTTATGCGAGTTGTTTTGCACTTATTACAACGGCCTTTTCTTTCAGTATCAGGGCCGGAATTCTAACCCAGCTTGGAACACAGCTGAACCTTGATCCTGTACAATTGGGTTATATCAATCAAATGTGGTTCCTGGGATTTCCGCTTTCCATGATCATTGGTGGAATCTTTTATCAGCAAATCGGTCCCAAGTTGATCATGCAAGTCGCCCTCGTTGCTCACCTGGTCGGAATTCTCACAACCATATACGCATCCAGCTACAACGTACTGCTGGTTTCAACATTGCTGATCGGAATCGGGAACGGTTGTACCGAAGCTGCTTGTAACCCAATGATTGCCGATTCTTATTCCGGAAATGAATTCCATAGCAAGTTGAACAAGTTTCACATGTGGTTCCCTGGCGGAATCGTATTGGGTTCACTGATTTCAAAATTCATGACCGATGCCAATATGAGCTGGCAGGCGCAGATATGGGTGATTCTCATCCCTACTATTATATATGCCATTCTTTTCTATGGGCAGGCATTCCCGAAAGCAAAAGCAGCAGAATCAAATATTCTTGCCAATTTCAAAGCGATTCTCAATCCCCTTTATCTCTTCATGGCATGTTGCATGGCGCTGACTGCCATTTCCGAGTTTGGTCCACAACAATGGGTCGGACCCATCCTGGCAAAAGCCGGTGCGAGTCCCATGTTGATCCTTGCATTGGTAACCGGGCTCATGGCGGTGGGGAGGTATTTTGCCGGACCATTGGTTGAAAAACTCAATACTGTCGGGGTTTTGCTGGGATCAGCGATTTTTGGTGTGATCGGTATTTATATGCTCAGCACCATGAGCGGAAACATGCTCTATGTGGCAGCTGTATTTTATGCATTGGGTATTTGTTATTTCTGGCCCAATATGCTTGGTTTTGTGGGATCAAAACTTCCTGAAACCGGCGCACTGGGGTTGTCTATCATGGGAGGCATTGGCATGTTCTCTTCTTCTATGTTCCAGCCGGTCATTGGAGGATGGATCAAAAACAACAAAACTGTTGCTGAAGCACAGGGTTTGATGGGCGATGCAGCAGATTTGGCGGCCGGACAAATGACCTTGTCCAACATGTTGTTGTTCCCTGCAATTTTGATCGTTGCATTTGCTGGATTGTATTTCTTTTCAAAAAAGAAAACTGCATAAATTAAACGCTTTATAAATTTTTAAGAGGGGGCGTTTGTCCCCTCTTTTTTTGTACTTTTAAAATCCCTTTTTAACGAATAATTTCAATCAAGCATATGAACAGAAAACTCAGAATGGGAATGGTTGGTGGAGGCAAAGATGCTTTCATCGGTGCTATCCATAGACATGCCATTGGCATCGACGGACTCATTGAATTGGTTTGCGGCGCGCTCAGCATCAATCCAGATATAGCAAAAGATTCAGGCCAATCACTTTTTCTTGCAGAGGATAGAATCTATCTCACGTTTGAAGAGATGATCACCAAAGAAAGCCAATTGCCTGCAGACAAGCGGATAGATTTTGTTACCATCGTTACACCCAACTTTGCGCACTTTGCTCCTGCCATGATGGCGATGGATCATGGGTTTCATGTGGTGATCGAAAAACCCATTGCTTTTACTTTGGATGAAGCAAAGCAATTGAAAAAGAAACAAGAAGAAACGGGAAAAGTACTGTGTCTTACACATACGTATTCAGGATATCCATTGGTGAAGCAGGCCAAGCAAATGGTGAAGAACGGTGCGTTTGGAAAAATCCGAAAAGTTTGGGTAGAGTATCCCCAAGGATGGTTGAGTAAATTAACAGAGCGAGAAGGCAATGCACAAGCTGCATGGAGAACCGACCCCAAGAGAAGCGGCAAGAGTGGATGCATGGGAGACATCGGAACACATTGTGCGCATTTGGCAGAATACATCAGTGGGTTGAAGATTACCCAGATCTGTGCCGATTTGAATGCAATGGTGGAAGGAAGAATGTTGGATGATGATGGAAATGTATTGTTGAAATTTGAAAACGGTGCTGCAGGGGTATTGATGGCTTCGCAGGTTGCAGCCGGTGAAGAAAACGGAATCAAGATTCGTGTATATGGCGAGAAAGGCGGATTGGAATGGGCACAACACGAACCCAATACCATGTTGGTGAAATGGTTGGATCAACCTACTCAGATTTACAGAGCAGGCGGTAACTATGGCGACAGACTTTCTTCGTTTGCAACACACAATTCCAGAACACCCGGCGGACATCCGGAGGGGTATCTGGAAGCATTTGCCAACATCTACAGAAATTTTGCACTGACCCTCGGTGCGAAAATGGATGGCAAAGAACCGACTGCTGAAATGCTTGATTTTCCTGGTGTTGAGGACGGTATCAGAGGAATGGCATTCATTGACAATGTGGTATTGTCTTCTCAGTCGGATCAAAAATGGACACCACATACTATTTAATTAGAATCAAAGGGATATGAAAACAATAAAAGGTCCGGGTATATTTCTCGCACAATTCATGGGAGACCAGGCACCCTTCAATGATTTGGCTTCCATTTGCAAGTGGGCAGCTTCATTGGG
>SXYR01000119.1 GCA_005788265.1 Bacteroidota bacterium
CTGGAGCATCCGGATGATATCCTGGAGGAGATTTTGGATGCGCTGAAATAGGGGTTTCTTTTTAACTTCATGGATGAATTATTTAAAGTGCATGCCATGAAAATCTTAAAGCTCAGTCTCATCACCATTATTTTTTCAGTTTCTTTATCTGCACAAGATTTCGCAGGCGCCTGGATGCGAAAATTGGATACTGCTGTTCAATACCTGACCATCGTTGATCATTATTTTGTTGTAACAACTTTTGACTTGGAAGGAAAGAAATTCTTCCAAACCAGGGGAGGAACAGCGTTGATGGATGGAAAGAAAATTACCGGTATCATAGAGTTTAATACAACCAATAAATCAGAGGTAAAATCAAGCTATTCTTTTAGCTATACTTTCCAAAAGAAAGATTTGAAAATGCCTATTGATGGAATTACAACCAACTGGACCTGGATAGATGATGGCAACACTGGACTAGCAGGCAATTGGAAAATTACCGGAAGGATGCAGGATGGGAAAATGATTGCCATGAATCCAGGTGCAAGAAAAACAATCAAAGTAATGTCTGGCATCAGGTTTCAGTGGACTGCCATCAACACTGATACAGGTGAATTTTTCGGTACAGGTGGTGGAAGATATACTTTTGAAAATGGTAAATATTCAGAGCACATTGAATTCTTTTCTCGTGATGCTACAAGAGTTGGCAGTTCACTGGGTTTTAATGCAGAAATAAAAGATGGTAATTGGCATCACAGTGGAAACAGTTCCAAGGGGGATCCTATTTATGAAGTTTGGAGCAGGAAGTGAACCAAAGCCTCTTTTTGCTCTACATTTGCCGAGCAAATCCGTATGCTGTCATCTCAATTTTGTGATGACAATCTTAACCTAAACTTTAATCAACGTATGCAATTTAAATTGACTGAAGAGCAACTGATGATTCAACAAGCTGCCAGATCTTTTGCAAAGAATTCATGTTTGCCCGGAGTTATTCAGAGAGATGAGGTGCAACAATTTCCAACAGAGCAGATCAAGGAATTGGCTTCATTGGGATTCATGGGGATGATGGTGGATCCAGCATATGGTGGTGCGGGCATGGATACCATCAGTTATGTATTGGCCATGGAAGAGATCAGTAAAGTGGATGCCAGTACAAGTGTATGCATGAGTGTAAACAACAGCTTGGTTTGTTGGGGTTTGGAAAAGTATGGCAATGAAGAACAAAAAACAAAATACCTAGTGCCACTTGCAAAAGGCACCCACAATGATGAATTGTACATTGGCGCATTTCTATTGAGTGAGCCGGAGGCGGGAAGTGATGCAACTCATCAGCATACTACTGCGATCGACCATGGAGATTATTATATTATCAACGGTGTGAAAAACTGGATCACCAATGGAAATTCAGCTTCCGTTTATTTGGTCATGGCTCAAACAGATGCAAACAAGGGTGCAAAGGGGATCAATACATTTATTGTTGAAAAAAATCAGGAGGGAGTAAAGGTTGGTCCCAAAGAAAATAAATTGGGCATCCGCAGCAGCGACACACATTCCATATTTTTTACAGATGTGAAAGTCCCCAAGTCACAGCGAATTGGACCAGATGGATTTGGATTTAGATATGCTATGGAAACACTGAATGGTGGCAGGATCGGTATTGCAGCCCAGGCCCTGGGAATTGCAAGCGGTGCGTATGAACTTGCACTCGCCTACAGCAAACAGCGCAAATCATTCGGCAAGCCCATCCACGAACACCAAGCCATTCAATTTAAGTTGTCTGAAATGGCAACACGCATTGAAGCTGCTCGATTGTTATGCTTCAAAGCGGCATATGAAAAAGATCAGGGCCTTGATTACTCGACATCAGCAGCCATGGCAAAATTATATGCAAGTGAAACTGCCATGTGGGTAACAATAGAAGCAGTGCAGGTACACGGTGGATACGGATTTGTAAAAGAGTTTCACGTAGAGCGATTGATGAGGGATGCAAAAATTACCCAGATCTATGAGGGAACATCCGAAGTGCAAAAAATGGTCATTGGAAGAGCGATCACCCGTTAATATTGATTAGATATCCCTTATCAACAAATGGATAAATGAAAAAAGAAATCTGCATAGTATCTGCATCAAGAACACCCATTGGTTCATTCGGTGGTGCATTGAAATCATTCACAGCTACACAACTGGGAGGGAAAGCGATTGAGGGTGCAATAAAAAAAATTAGACTCAATCCCTCTGAGGTTGATGAAGTCGTCATGGGAGTTGTATTGCAAGCAGGACTCGGACAGGCACCTGCGCGTCAGGCTGCCATCTATGCAGGGTTGCCTTCATCGGTTGTAACCAATACTGTCAATAAAGTATGTGCAAGTGGCATGAAAGCGATTGCACTGGGCGTTCAGTCCATTGAAATGGGCGATGCAGAAGTTGTCATTGCTGGTGGAATGGAGAGCATGAGCAATGTTCCGTTTTACAATCATGCCATGCGATGGGGACACAAATACGGATCTGTGTCGGTCATCGACGGACTCGCACACGATGGGTTGACAGATCATTATGATCAGGTGGCCATGGGGTCATTTGCTGATCAATGTGCGAGAGAATACAAGATCAGCCGTGAGGACCAGGATGCTTTTGCCATTGCCAGTTATCAAAAATCACAAGCTGCCATCAAGTCAAATGGGTTTCAGCATGAAGTTGTTCCCATTGAAATCCCCCAGAAAAAGGGAATTCCAATTATTGTTGAACATGATGAAGAGCCGTTTAAAGTACAGTTTGATAAAATCGCGTCTTTGAATCCTGCGTTTACCAAAGAGGGAACTGTTACCGCTGCCAATGCTTCAACCATGAATGATGGATCAGCAGCAGTTGTTTTGATGACAGTTGAGAAGGCGAAAGCGTTGGGTTTAACACCACTCGCGATCATCAGAGGTTGTGCAGATGCAGAACAGGATCCCTGTTGGTTCACAACAAGTCCCGCGAAAGCACTTCCCTTGGCTTTGAGCAAGGCAAATCTCAGACTGAATGATATTGACTATTTTGAGTTCAATGAAGCATTCTCTGTTGTGGGAATAGTAAACTCCAATATCCTCAACATTGATCCAAGTAGAGTGAATATCAAAGGTGGTGCAGTATCATTGGGGCATCCCCTTGGATGCAGTGGTGCCAGAATCATTGTCACGCTCATCCATATTTTATTGGAAAACAAAGCTCGCTTTGGAGCAGCAGCCATCTGCAATGGTGGGGGAGGTGCTTCCGCAATGGTTTTGGAAGCTGTTTAATTGTGATTTCAATTGCCGGCTCAGTATTTATAAAAACCTTCACCAGTTTTTACGCCTAGTTTTCCTTTATCAATTTTTCCTTTCAGTAATTCTGCAGGATGATATTTTGCATTTTGAAAACCCTCTTCCAGAATGCATAAAATATTATGACATACGTCTAGTCCAATATAATCTGCCAATTGAAGTGGTCCCATGGGATGGGCCATTCCCAATTTCATGATATCGTCAATGGTTTTCGCATCACTGATACCCTCTTGCAAAGCAAGAATAGCTTCGTTGATCATTGGCATCAGCAATCGATTGGAAATAAATCCAGGGGCATCTTTGACGACACAAGGAGTTTTTCCGATGGTCTGTGTCAATTTCACAATTGTTTCTAATGTTTCTTTTGAGCCATGTTTACCTTCAATGATTTCAACCAATTTCATGACAGGCACAGGATTCATGAAGTGCATGCCAATTACTTTTTCCGGTCTCTTGGTTGCCTCGGCCAATTTGCTGATGGAGATAGAAGAAGTATTCGATGCAAGTATACAATTTGGTGAAGCATGCAGATCAGCCAGCCTGAAAATTTCCATCTTGGTCGATTCAATTTCTGTTACGGCCTCAATGATCAATTCGGATGAAGCAACGCCAGTGGATATTTCATTGAAACACTGAATATTCGCCAATGTCATTTCTTTTTGGTCGACATTGATATGGTTTTTCTGAAGTTGGCGTTCCAGATTTTTTTCAATGGTCTGCATGGCTTTTTGCAGCGCTGCATCGTTCTTGTCTATCAGCTGTACATGAAATCCATGGAGTGCCATTACATGCGCAATGCCATTGCCCATTGTCCCTCCGCCGATAATGGATATGTTTTTCATGTTTGATTTATTTTACTTTAATCTTAATTATTCTTCCCGGTCCTTCCACCGATACGTACAGAGCTCCGTCAATACCCTGGATTACATTTCTCACTCTTCCTAAATTATTGAGGATGATTTCCTCACCCACAATTGTATTGTTTTCTACCGTACATCTGTGTAATTTTTGAGATGCCAGTCCTGCAACAACCAGGCTTCCACTCCAGGATTTGTAATAATTTCCATTGATGAAAGTTATTCCACAAGTTCCAATAGATGGTATCCAGGAGTAAATTGGTTTGGTTATTCCTGATGAGTCATGATTATTCGAAATGATGCTTCCATTGTAATTTTTACCAAGTGAAAGCACAGGCCATCCATAATGTTGTCCAGCTTTGATGATGTTGATCTCATCACCACCCAGGGGGCCGTGTTCAGATTCCCATATCTCTCCGGTCAATGGATGCATTGCAAGTCCCTGCGGATTTCTATGGCCCAATGAAAATATTGAATTTTGAGAAGCGTTGCCATTTATAATGGGATTTGTACTGGGAATGCTTCCATCATCATTCAACCTGTGAATCTTTCCCCATGGAGATGATGGATCAGATGCATTCTTATTCACACCAGTTGGTCCTCCTCCAGTCGATGGACCCTCGCCAATACTCAAATAAATCAGACCTGTTTTGTCGAAAACAATTCTGCTGCCATTGTGTCCACCCGGTCCAGTTGCGGTAAATATATTTTGAAGGGTTTCAATTTTATTGTTATTGATCTTGAACCTGCTGAGCTTCAAAGCATAGTAGGGTGTGCTGGATGTATACGTAATATATATCCAACCATTTTTTAAATAATTGGGATGTGTTTTGATGTCTAAAAGTCCTCCTTGCCCACCTGCGTCAATCGAAGGCAAGCCAGACAATTCTGTGATGGTATTGTTCTGAGCGTTTTTTAAATATATTTTTCCTCTTTTTTCACCAAAAATCAAATCTCCATTTGGCAAAAAATCCATCCCCCATATGATCTCAAAATTGTCCGCCATTTTTTCTATTTCAATGATTGGATTTTCCGTGTTCATTGTAGAAGATTCTTCTTTTTTGCAAGAAAGTGTAGAAGCGATGATAATGAGTGCAATCAGGTATTGTATGTATTTCATAAAGCGGGGGATTTCTACTGCAAATCTCATGAATTAATGGGCTTTTTTGCAGTGTTTGAACAAAGTCTTTGCCATAAATGCTCAAACATAAAATGACCCCAACATGATAGAAATCAATCGGGGTCTTAGGATTCTGGTTGTTTCAAAATTTGATGATAAATTTTAAGATTTCCTTCGATGGGTAAAAAATAAAAAATAATAAAAAAGTTAGTAGTATAAAATTTTCTCTCATTTTAGATTTAGTGTCAAAAAAAACCCAACTTAAATTAATAAGTCGGGGAGATACTAACCAGAGTCCTAAAACCCTTGTGTGATGTAAAATTAATTGAATGGATTAGATGTTATTCATTCTGTTCAATCTCTACCTCATAAGATTGTCACAGTTTGAACAGGATAAATTATATATTCCAAATCTAGTTCTGGTAAGTTTTTTCACTCAAAATCGGACAAAAGTGATATTTTTAGAATGAAAAAACCTCATAAATCATTGTAAATCAAATCATTATGGGGTTTTAAAAGTTGCCCGACCTGGATTCGAACCAAGACAAACAGAACCAAAATCTGTCGTACTACCATTATACTATCGGGCAGCTGAATTGGGTTGCAAAAATAAGTGATTTCAAAAGAAGATCCCAAAAATTGTAAAGGAGTATTTCAAGCCAGCTTACTGCTGTTTTACCAAATGATGATTTTTCTTTCCCCGCTGTACAACAACATAGTTACCTGCAATGAGGAATTCTTGGTTGATGACCAGGTTGGCATCAACCACTTTTTCCTTGTTGATGCTGACTCCTCCACCTGCAATCATTTTTCTGGCTTCGCCCTTGCTCGGAAATATTCCAGTGTCGGCTAGAAAGCTGATTACATCAATGCCGTTGGAAATGACAGATGATGCAATGTTGTGAACAGGCACTCCTTCCATTGCTTGTAGCAATGAAGCTTCATCCATTTCTTTTAAATTGAGTTCATCTTTTTTCCCAAACAATTGCTCCGTGGTTTGTTGTGCCGATTGACATTCTTTTTCCCCATGAACAAATGTCGTAATGGCTTCGGCAAGTCTTTTTTGAAGCAGCCTTGCACCTGGATCTTTAGCATGTTCTTGTATCAAATGATCGATTTCCACTCTGTCAATCAACGTAAATATTTTGATCCACTTTTCGGCATCAGCATCTGCAGCATTCAACCAAAACTGATAAAATTGAAACGGAGAAGTTTTTTCAGGATCCAGCCAGACATTCCCTTTCTCGGTCTTCCCGAACTTGCCGCCATCTGCTTTTGTAATCAGCGGACAAGTAAACGCGAAAGCCTCACCTGAAGCCTTTCTGCGGATGAGCTCTGTGCCAGTGGTAATATTACCCCACTGATCACTTCCACCCATTTGCAATTTGCAATTCCTGTTTTTATACAACCAATAAAAATCATATCCCTGCATCAGCTGATAGGCGAACTCTGTATAACTGATGCCTGTGTCTCCTTCAATTCTTTTCTTCACACTGTCCTTCGCCATCATGTAATTGACAGTAATATGCTTGCCGACATCCCTCAAAAAATCAATGAATCCCAAACCTTTGAACCAGTCATAATTGTTGACGATCTCAGCACAATTATTTTTGGATGGATCAAAGTCCAGGTATTTCTCCAATTGCTTTTTGACCCCTGCAACATTCTTCTGCAAAGTCTCTTCATTCAATAAATTCCTCTCCTCGCTTTTCCCGCTGGGATCACCCACCATTCCAGTTGCGCCACCCACCAATGCCAAGGGCTTGTGTCCAGCCTGTTGCAAATGATACAATAAAAGAATGGGAACCAGGCTTCCTATGTGAAGGCTGTCAGCGGTGGGATCAAATCCAATATAACAGGTTGTTGGCTCTTTTTTCAATTGCTCCTCCGTTCCAGGCATGATATCCTGAATCATTCCCCTCCATTTGAGTGCTGCTACAATGTCCATCTCTAGAATATTTCTACAAATGTAACAAGGAATCAAAACATCCCATGCGCGCAATATTTCTCCTTTTTGAACGTTGTTTTTCTGAAGGGAATCGCTGCATTTTGATTTAACTTCGTGAGATCCAATATCCAATGGTATTAACCAGATAAGTTTTTCATTAAAA
>SXYR01000120.1 GCA_005788265.1 Bacteroidota bacterium
CATGCGATGAAAAAGCTTAATGTGCTCGGCTCCGTACTTTACATGGCAGCACATCCCGATGACGAAAACACGCGTCTCATCGCTTACATGGCAAGAGCAAGACAGTACCGCACAGGATACATGGCCATGACCCGGGGAGATGGCGGACAAAATCTCATCGGCAACCAGCAAGGGTTTGAATTGGGATTGATCAGAACGCAGGAATTATTGGCAGCGAGAAGAACGGATGGTGGTGAACAATTTTTTTCAAGAGCATTTGACTTCGGGTTTTCAAAAAGAACAGAAGAAGCATTGAGTTTTTGGGACAAAGAAAAAATTCTTTCAGACGCTGTATGGGTAATCAGAAATTTTCGTCCGGATATCATCATCACCCGTTTTCCTGAAGATAGCCGCGCCGGACATGGACACCATTCGGGATCGGCCGTCATTGCCAGAGAGGCTTTCATTGCTGCTGCAGATCCCAATAAATTTCCAGAACAATTTAAATACGGCGTAACCCCCTGGAAAGTGAAGAGAATCATGTGGAACACCTTCAGTTTTTTTGGAACCAATACCACCTCTGATAATCAATTGAAAATAGAGGTGGGTGATTATATGCCACTGCTGGGTAAAAGTATTGGTGAGATTTCTGCCGACAGCAGGAGTCAGCATCGTTCACAGGGATTCGGTTCAGCTGCTGCAAGAGGAACGGCTACTGAATATTTTGTGCATACGCTTGGTGAAGCTGCAGAGAAAGATCCCATGGAGGGGGTTGACTGTTCATGGAACAGGGTGAAGGGTGGATCTGCCATCAACAAGCTTGTCGATGCAATGATTGCAACCTTCGATGTCAATCATCCTGCTGCATCTGTCAATGCACTGATGGAAATCCGCAAAGCACTATCAAGCATTCAGGATGAATATTGGAGAAGTCTAAAAATCACCGAGGTCGAAAAATTGATCAGAATGGTCATGGGATTTCATATGGAGGCGATCAGCGATAAACAATTTATCAAACAAGGCGATTCACTGAAAGTAACCCTCACCATCAACAACAGATCTGATGTGCAAGTCAATGTTTCAGGTGTTGAGCTCAATGCAAAAAAATGGACACCCAATTTTTCACTGAAACAAAACGTGAATTGGTCACAGCCATTGCTATTGACCATTGCTGCTGACCATCCGGTTTCTCAACCATATTGGTTGGCAAATTCAATGAACAAGGGGCATTTCAATGTAACGGATCAGCGATTGATTGGCATGGCTGAGAACAGACCTGGTTTTGAAGCCAGTGTTTCACTACGCATCGGCAATGAGCAGATGTTGGTCAATGTGCCTGTCACATTCAGAAATGTGGATCCCGCCGTTGGTGAATTCATCCATCCTGTATACGTAATTCCTTCAAAAGTTTCTACGGTTGCAAAAAAACCAGTTCTGGTCAATACTGCATCTCCATCAAGCAAAAACATACAGGAAAATCCAGCCGATGATGCTCCTTTCATGCATTCAATCTCTTATGAGCATATTCCAACGCTTATTTATTTCAGCAAGAACGAGCAGATGGTTGTAAAAGTTGATCTTAAAACAACAGGAAAAAAAATAGGGTATATCGTAGGTGCAGGGGATAAAGTTCCTGAGGCCATTCAGTTGATGGGGTATGAATTGATTGAACTGGGTAAAGAAGATATTGCTTCAGATAAATTGAAAAGTTTTGATGCTGTTGTATTGGGAGTCCGTGCTTACAATGTGCATCCATGGATGGATGAGAAATACGACATGTTGATGGAATACGTGAGGAATGGAGGAAACATGGTCGTTCAGTATAATACAAACAGTTTCGCGGGCCCTTTATCCAAGCTGAAAATTGGCCCCAAGCCTTTTACTGTTTCAAGAGGCAGGATTACAGAAGAGGATTGTGAAGTGAAGTTCATTGATTCGAAAGATCCTGTATTGAATTATCCCAACAAAATAACAGTTGATGATTTCAAGGGTTGGATTCAGGAAAGGGGCATTTATTTTGCCGATGCATTCTCTGCAGATTATCGTGCAGTTTTGTCGATGCATGATCAAAATGAAGGCGATCTGAATGGAAGTTTGATTGTCCGCAACGAAGGGAAAGGAAGATTTATTTATACCGGCTTGGTCTTTTACAGAGAACTTCCAGCAGGAGTTCCAGGAGCATTCAGGCTTTTTGCCAATCTCATTTCAAATCCAAATCTACAAGTGAATGAAGTCAAGTAACCCGACCCGTTCACCAGTATTTGGACTCATTGTTGGTTTGGCCATTGGAGTTGTCATTGCATTGGTCAGAAAAAAAATTGCATTGGGACTGCTGATTGGAATTTTAATTGCAGCAATTTTGTACAAACGTGATAGAAGATGAGTTTCATCGACTGGTTGGTTTTATCATTTACAATGCTCCTGGTAGTATTGTACGGTGTATACAAAGGCAGATCAACCAAAGACATCGATGGATATTTTAGGAGCGGTAGGCAATTGCCTTGGTACATGGTCATGCTCAGTGTGATTGGGACACAGGCAAGTGCGGTTACTTTTCTCTCGGGTCCGGGACAGGCCTATACAGATGGTATGCGCTTTGTGCAGTATTACTTCGGACTCCCACTTGCTACCATCGTTTTGTGTATCACGTTCGTGCCCATCTTTCACAAATTGAATATTTACACAGCCTACGAATACCTTGAAAAAAGATTTGATAAAAAGACCCGAACATTCACTTCATTTTTATTCCTTCTTTCACGTGCCTTGTCAACCGGCATCAGTGTGTATGCTCCTGCCATCATACTATCCTCGGTCTTGGATTGGAATATCTACCTCACCAATGTGATCATGGGAGGTATTGTGATTGTATACAGTGTCAGTGGAGGTGCAAGGGCGGTAGCGTACACCCAACAACTTCAATTGGCCATCATTTTTGCCGGGTTGTTTTTAGCAGCCTATTTATTGATTCAAATGATGCCCGAGGGTATGGGATTGACGGAAGCCTTGGCCGTGGGGGATGAGTTTGGTAAAATGAATGTGATAACCACCGGGATGACCGAAAATGGATTCAATTGGAATGACAGGTTCAACATCATCAGCGGCATCATTGGGGGATTTTTTCTGTCCCTTTCATATTTCGGGACAGACCAGAGTCAGGTTGGGCGTTATCTTACTGCAAGCTCTATCAAGCAGAGCAGAATTGGCTTGATCATGAACGGGATTGTGAAGATCCCCATGCAGTTTTTCATATTATTGGTGGGCGTATTGGTCTTTGTGTACTACGCGTACAATACTTCGCCATTGTATTTCAATGACCTTGCCATCACAAAACTGAAAAAGACAGCATACAGGGAGCAGATCATTCAATTAGAAGAGGCACATCAGTCAATCAGCGATCAGAAAAAGTTGATTGTCCAAAATGTAAAGGCACATCATGATGAAAACATTGCTTCGCTCAAGAAATTGCAATTCGAAGATGAAAAACTGCGTACAAAGCTAAAATCCTTGATAAAAGAATCGGGTATTTTGGTTGAAACAAATGATACCAATTATGTATTCATTCGTTTTGTAATGGATCATATGCCCCATGGATTGATTGGCTTATTGATTGCCGTGATATTTTTGGCAGCATGGGGGAGCATAGCAGCATCGTTGAATGCGCTTTCATCATCTACGCTGATCGATTTTCATAAGCAGTTTATCAAAGCCGATACTACAGATGAAGAAGAATTCAGGTTGTCTAAGATGTACACGTTGTTTTGGGGGATATTCTGCATTGTATTTGCACAATTCGCAACCAATCTAGGCAGTTTGATTGAAGCAGTCAATATTTTGGGATCCTGGTTTTACGGCGTTATGTTGGGCATATTCTTGGTTGCCTTTTATCTGAAGAAGGTGGGAGGGAATGCAGTTTTTTATGCGGCCATTTTAGGGGAGCTATCTGTGCTGGCAATGTATGCCTTTACAGATATTGGTTGGCTTTGGTTGAATGTGATTGGGGCCCTTGCAGTTGTGATGTTAAGCCTTGTTTTGCAACTGGTAACAACCAGGAGATGATCTAGTGTTTTGAGAAGTGCCCGGGGCGGGACTTGAACCCGCACTCGCTTTTTCGGCGAACAGGATTTTAAGTCCTGCGTGTCTACCAATTTCACCACCCGGGCGAAAGCAATACTACTCAAAATAAAAAATTCCATCTGGGATGGAATTTTTTAGCGGAAGACGAGATTCTAACCCGCGACCCTAACATAGGCAAGGTTATGCTCTACCAGCTGAGCTACTTCCGCAAGTATAAGAACTTTTGTGGGCTGCAAAAATAACGATTAATGCAATCCAACAAACTATTTTCTTACTTGTATTTTGGCGTATAGAGGGAGCTTTCCTGCACTTCAACCTTTGGTTTTCCTTTGTAATGTTTAGAGTAGAGGCCATAGCAGCCACCCATTACAAAAGCGAGAAATGCAAATAGTTGTACATGAAATAGAAAGCGAGAGGAAGAAACCCAGTTTCTGCCGAAATCTTTCTTTTCCTCCGGATTTACATGGCTTTGTTGCATAAGTGTTATTTGCACCGCAAAGGTAGCAAAACCGGATAAAATTTACAGCTTAATTTTCAACAATTTCTGAGAACCGCTTTTTCCCAAGTATGAAATAATCCCATACGATGTTTCCCTTGTAAATTCCTTTAGGGGCTTGTACTCTCTTTTTAGGAAAAATACTTTCTTTTTTATCCAAGATTATCCATCTTAAGAAGCTGAAATGTGCTTTGGCAATGGCGGTGAAAAACGAAATATTTCCCGACAATAAATTTTTCCAGGCGCTGATGGCATCAAGTGCAAATCTTATTTTAATAACATACCACTTTTTCCAACCCGCATTGTTTTTAAATAACATGATCAGGTTGTTCCTGAAATTCAGGTATGTTTTCTGAGGATTTTCTTTTTGAAGAGTTCCTCCTCCTACATGGTAAACAATCGATGCAGGACATGCCATGATGGTATAACCTGCCAATTGGAGTCTCCAGCACAAATCAATTTCCTCCTGGTGTGCGAAAAAATACGGATCGAGTCCGCCGACTTCAAAAAAACACGCTCTCCTGATAAACATGGCAGCTCCAGATGCCCAGAAAATCGCTGCCTCTTGATCATACTGGTGCTGATCTCTTTCCACTTCATCAAAAATTCTTCCTCGGGTAAATGGATAGCCAAGACTGTCAATCCATCCTCCTGCAGCTCCTGCGTATTCAAAAAAATCTTTTTTGTTGTGATCAAGAATCTTGGGTTGGATGGCAGCTATCGTATGATCCTTGGCGAACAATGAAATAACAGGATTGATCCAGTTGGGGTCGACTTCAATATCAGAATTGAGCAAAACCAAGATTTCATCATCGACTTGCTTCAATGCTTCGTTGTACCCACCTGTAAATCCGGTGTTATGCCTCATCTCAATCAGTACAACACCTGGAAAATTCTTTTTCAAAAAGTCTACAGAATCGTCTGTTGAGCCGTTGTCTGCGACATAAATATTCAATGAGGGGTATGAGCTGGCAATCACCGATGGTAAAAATTGTTGAAGGAAATGTCTGCCATTCCAATTAAGAATGACTATTCCTACTGCAGGGATATGATGCGGAAGATTCATGTATTTGACAAAAATAGGCGCTTCTCAATGAAAATAATTTGTGCGGTTGTTATAATTCATCAAATTTGTCAACCATCCCTCTTATGAATACATACTCATTTTGGAAAATTGCAATCTTTGTTGGTGGCATTGGCATTGTCATCGGATCCTATTTTTATTCGAATTTTCTGGCTGAAGAAATTTCAAAGAGGGAAGAAAAGACCATGCAGGAGTGGGTTGCAGCACAAAAAATGATCGCCAATGCGAATGCGGGTGAAGACCTTGGTTTATCTGCAGAGATCATTGCAGAACAAAAAAATATTCCCGTCATTGAAACGGATGAAAAAGACAGCATCATGAGTTATCTCAATATAGATGCCGGAAAAGAACTGCGAAATGATAATTATTTAAACGATCGGTTAAGGCAGTTCAAGGCGAAAGGAAGATTTATTACTACTTATTTGTCTGAGGATCGAAAAAAGTACAATCGTTATTATTACGGTGAATCTCTCTTGCTCAAGCAGGTGAGGTATTTTCCGATGGTTCAACTCCTGATTGTTGTTGTTTTCTCCATTATCATTCTGACATGGTTGAGCAATCGTCACAAATCCATTCAAAATCAGCTCTGGGCCTCACTTGCAAAAGAAACTGCCCATCAGTTGGGAACGCCCATTTCTGCATTGGCTGGATGGAATCTCTTATTGCAGGAAGGGAAAGAAGCAGCAACTGTCTTACCCGAAATGACAAAGGACATAGATCGGTTGAAGCTGATTGCAGACCGGTTTGGCATGATTGGAGGAGTTCCCAAAAAAACTGAAACAGACATTGTTGCACTTGTATTTCATGCTGTCGATTACATGAAAAAAAGGGCTTCTGGTAAGATATCTATCCAGATTGTCAAATCTCCTGCCCATCCCGTGAAAATTTTGTTGTCTCATGCTTTGGTTGAATGGGTCATTGAAAATATTCTTAAAAATGCATTGGATGCGATGGATGGTATTGGGGAGATTGCCATTGAAATCATTGAAAATTCTGAAGAAGTACTGATCGATATTTCAGATTCAGGAAAAGGAATGACTGCAGCATTGCAAAATGAAATTTTTAATCCGGGATTTACAACCAAAAAAAGAGGTTGGGGGCTCGGGCTCACACTGGCCAGAAGGATTGTGCAAGAGTATCACAAAGGCCGATTGACTGTAAAAAATTCGGAATTGGGGAAGGGAACTACTTTCCGATTGTCTTTTGCCAAATGAATCGTCAGTTTGCTTCCTATTTTTTCATAATTTTGCATTCCCCTTGCCCAGGTGGCGAAATTGGTAGACGCACTACCTGGAGGGGGTAGCGCTGGAAACGGCGTGCTGGTTCGACTCCAGTCTTGGGCACAAACGCCTTTCCACGAATCTTGGAGGGGCGTTTTCGTTTGTGAGCTTTAAAAGC
>SXYR01000121.1 GCA_005788265.1 Bacteroidota bacterium
AGGACCCGCCACAGGCGTGCACCATGAAAAATTCAAGCATGAGTTCGACGAGCTTATCAGAATGCTTGTGAAATGATCAGACAGTATCAATCCAGCAACGCGATGATGTCTCTCAGGAATTTTGCATCTGTTGCATCAAAGCTGTTGTATAGATCGCTGTCAACATCCAATACACCAATGATCTTGTTTTTTTGATAAAGAGGCAGAACAATTTCACTTTTTGATTGACTGCTGCAAGCAATATGGCCAGGGAATATCTCTACATCTGGTACGATGATGGGTTCATTTTTTTCCCAGCATGTTCCGCAAACACCTTTCCCTTTTTGGATGCGGGTGCAGGCGATGGGACCCTGAAAGGGGCCAAGTACCAATTCGTTGTCTTCTATCAGATAAAATCCAACCCACAAAAAATCAAATTGTTGTTTGAGCGCAGCTGCAATATTGGCCAAGTTGGCGATTAGGTTTTTTTCCCCTTCCAGCAATGCTTTTATTTGCGGTAAGAGCTGCTGATATTTTTCTTCTTTATTCCCGGTGGCGATCAATAACTCTTCTGCCATTTATTTTGTTTTTACCAGGTTTTCTATTGTTTTGTTGTCGAGTACTTTGAGTGTTGCGTCTCTCACAAGTACCATCGTATCGTGCAATCCGCAATGTTTCTCATCACAATTTTTACATCTCTCATAAAAATAAAGGCTTGCACAAGGAAGCATTGCAATAGGCCCTTCAATTTTGCGCAAGATTTCGGAGAGGGGAGTTTTCAGTGCAAGTTGTTTGATAAAATATCCGCCGCCTTTCCCTTTTTTACTTTCAAGTATGTTTGCATTTCTGAGTTCCAGCAAGATATTTTCAAGGAATTTGAGTGGAATTTTTTTCTTTTTTGAAATATCTGCGATCAGTACAGGACCGTCATCCTTGTGCTCTGCCAGGTACATCAATGCCTGAAATGCATATTGTGTTTTCTTGTTCAGCATGGTATTTAATTTCAGAATCCCAGCACGTCTTTCATTGTAAAGATACCTTTTCTCTCAGCAATATATTCTGCGGCCAACACTGCTCCTAATGCGAAACCGTCTCTGCTGTGTGCGTTGTGAATAATTTTTATTTCATCGATTGATGAGGAATAAGTGACCTCATGCAATCCCGGGTAGGGATCAATTCTTTCACTTTTGATGAAGAGCTGATTTTTTGAAGTGGGGGTATCGTTCACCCAGGTTGACTTGCTGGTATTGTTGGAAAGAATATGTTCTGCCAATGTGATGGCCGTTCCACTGGGCGCATCTTTTTTCTGTGTATGATGAATTTCTTTGATGGCAACATCATATTGATCTTTGCCTTTCATCAGTTCGGCCAATTTTTTGTTGACTTCAAAAAAAATATTGACACCAACGCTGAAATTGCTGGCGTAAATAAAACTTCCTTGCTTGTCATTGCATGCGGATTCCACATCTGTCAATCGATTTAGCCAGCCTGTTGAGCCACTCACAATGGGTTTTCCAAGTTCAATGCACTTGATGATGTTGTTGTATGCTGTATGGGGCCCTGTAAATTCAATTGCTGCATCAATATTTTCAAAGTTTTTTTGATTGAAGTCATCCAGGTTATGCAGGTCTATTTTCAGTTTTACAAGGTGCCCCCTTTCAACAGCAACCTGTTCTATGGTCTTTCCCATCTTTCCATATCCAATCAAAGCAATATTCATATGATTATTGATTTAAAAATGTAATGTGGCAGTCATGCCAAATCCTTGTTGAAAATCTCTTGCACTCGGCTGGAGGCTCATGGTGAGATCGTCTGAAATATTGAAAGTCCTTAAATGTCCGTCAACCGTTGCGTCCACAACATTCAGTCCCCACATCAGCAGGAGTCCCAATACAGAAAAGTCCATATTTTTTCTAAAACTATTTCTATAAGTTTTCAATGCTTCGGTTGAAATAGGTTGAAGTTCACGCGCTATGTTTTTAAAATTGGCAGTATCGTTCGTAACCCTGACTGTATAGGCATACCTGGTTTTGGTATACCAATCACTGTTGTATCTGAATGTAGATACCGGTATGGCCAAAGCGCCATATACCAATGGTAACTTCCAGTATTTTTTGTTGTAGATCTGGCCGAGTCCGGGCAGCATGGCCGATCTGATAGCAGCTTTTGCGGCGATGGATCTGACTTTTTTAGCAGTATCTGCGATGGGTGTGTCTGCAGGTTTGGATTGCGAGAAATTGTACGTCGTGTTGAAAACGACGAGTGATGTACAAAGAAGAATGAATTTGTTGAATGAACATGCAATCATCAGTGTATGGTTACTTTCATCTTATCCAATAAACTGTTCAGTTCTTCGACTGAGAAATACTCCAATATGATTTTTCCTCTACCAGTAGAATGATGCTCCAGTTTCACTTTGGTTCCCAGCTGTGAAGCAATTTGCTGCTGGATATGGTTGAAATTGTTTTTGGGTGCGGCTGTATGTTCTTTCTTTTTGGAAGGCTTGTACAGTTGCTTGACAAGGTCTTCTGTTTGTCTGACAGAAAGTTTTTTAGAAACGATGGTATTGAAAACGAACATTTGTTTTTCGACTTCTCCTGCATTGATCAATGCTCTTGCGTGCCCCATGCTCAACGTGCCATTTCTTACAGCAACAATGATGTCTGGCGGCAGTTTCAGCATTCTGATATAGTTGGAAACCGTGCTTCTGTCCATCCCCATTCTGGTTGCAACTTCTTCCTGTGTCATGGCACATTCATCCATCAAGCGCTGATAGCC
>SXYR01000122.1 GCA_005788265.1 Bacteroidota bacterium
AAATTGGAAGCACTCAATGCTATATATGTTGCAGCACCACCAATGATGCGGTCGCTCTTTCCAAATGGAGTTTCAATTGCATCAAAGGCCATGGTACCAACTACAATCAGAGACATAATGATTTATTTGTGTGCGAAGGTAGTGAAATGGGGATAGGACTCAAAATCATCGATGAACCGCAAATCTCCTTTTAAAAGCGGAGGGAGCTTCTCCATTGTATTTCTTAAAAGTCCGATTAAAATAAGAAAGGCTGTCAAAGCCACATTCAAAACATACTTCAGAAATAGACTTGTCCATCCTCAACAATCGTTTTGACTGACTGATCCGGAATCGATTGAGAAAATCAACAAAAGTAAGCCTGGTCATGCGTTTGAAATAGCGGCAAAATGCTTCCGGACTCAAATTAGCAATAGCAGCAGCCTGTTGAATACTAATTTCTTCTGTATAATGTGCATGTATAAAATCATAAATGCTGGCAAGCCTTTCTTGTTCCTTGCGGTGAAAACTGTTTTGATATGGATGTTCATGCAAAAGCTGCATATCATTTGAAACAGAAAGCAGTTGTAACATATCCAATACTTCCAGAAATCTGCTGAAGCCTTGCCGCGCGTGTAACTGCTTTATTCTTTGTTTCAATTTATTTTTCGTTGTTTCTCCAAATACAATTCCATGAGCAGCTTTTTCAAACAATTGGGCAATGGTATTGAACTCAGGCGTCTTGATTAAAACATCTGCCAAAAAATCTTCCTGTATGTGCAATACAGTTTTTTCATATTCCGTTTTGATGCCATAATCAAAATTGAGATGCGGAATGTAAGAACCAATCAATACAAGGTCACTTGCCTTGTAATGTGATATGTGATCTCCCACATGTCTTGTTCCATCAGCGCCTTCAATGAATACCAATTCTATTTCTGGATGAAAATGCCAAAAGAAAAAATCATTCAATTTGGGATTCACCATGATATGAAAAGAACTGTCAGGATCGGGAGAAATCTTCTCCAGTGCAGTGATATTTTGCCCTTTATTGATCATTATATGAATACAAAATATAAAATATGTCAATATTGTACAAATAATGGTCAAATTTGGTATTTGCGTGGAATTTTCGAGGCTTTACTTTTACCAAGGAAACAAAAACAAAACTTATGAGCATGCAACCAACGATGCAGCCAACCATGGCCAATACCAATCACAAAGACATTCCAGGAAATCCTTCCACCGCAACGTCCAGTAAAATAAAATTGAATGACCGTTCCAATGGAAAACCATTGAAAGTCCTGAGTGAAGAAGATTGGAAGTTCTGGAAACACAATGGATACGTTGTCATCAAAGAAGCCGTGCCTCGGGAGCAGGCGCTCAAGACAGCAGCCTTTCTTTGGGAGTTTGAAGAAAAAGATCCCAACGACAAAGAATCCTGGTATGCTCCTCCCCGTGCGGAAATGCGCATGAAAGAACTAACCAACAGCGGGATGGTAGAGGTGTACAATCATCAATTCTTATGGGACAATCGCCAGCAACAACGCGTATACGAGGCATTCGCAGATGTTTGGGGTACAGACAAACTTTGGGTTACCATCGACAGGGCCAATCTCAACTTTCCGATGAGAGAGGGATTTGAATTCAAGGGATTCATTCACTGGGACTATGACCCTGAAACCAAACCTGAAAACGTGCAGGGCGTATTGGCACTGGCTGATCAAACAGATGAAAACATGGGAGGATTCCAATGCATTCCTTCTCTCATGAGGGAATACGATACTTGGAAACTGAGCCAACCGGAAGACAGAAACAGGTTCCAGCCAGACACCAGGGGATTTGAAGATAAAATGGTGAAAGTAAAACTCGAAGCAGGTGACCTGCTGATCTTCAACAGCCTCTTGCCTCATGGCATTCGTCCGAATTTATCTGGCGACAAAGTGCGGATTGCACAATACATCTCCATGATGCCGGTTCAGGAAAACGATGAAGCGCAAAGACAATGGAGGATCAACTCATGGCGCGACCGCATCGCACCTGAAGGCTATGCCTTTCCGGGTGATCCAAGAAAATGGGAACAAACAAAATACAAAACTGCTGAGCTGAACGAATTGGGTAAAAAGCTATTGGGACTCCAATCATGGGATTGATTAATCAGCAACTATATACCACCCTCAACAATGGCAATCCAATGCCTTTATTGGGTTTGGGTGTATACGACATGCATGCAACAGAAGCAGTGCATGCAGTACAATATGCATTGGAAACAGGATATCGCCTGATCGATACTGCTGCGATGTATGAAAACGAAAAACAAATAGGAGAAGGCATACGGCGCTCAGGTATTCCAAGAGATGAAATTTTTCTCACCACCAAAGTCAATAACTGCGACCAGGGTTATGATGCCACACTGAAAGCTTTCGAAAAAAGCATGAAGGCACTGAATGCAGCACAGATCGATTTGTACCTCATTCACTGGCCCATCAAAGAGCACCGCAAAGAGACTTGGAAAGCCATTGAATTTCTGTACGAAAATAAAATGGTAAAAAACATCGGTGTAGCCAACTACCTCATGCCGTTTCTATTGGAACTGGAAACATACGCAAACATCATTCCATCTGTCAACCAAATGGAATTCAGTCCTTTTTTATTCATGCAGGAAGAATGGGATTATTGTAAAAAACATGAAGTTGTTTTGCAGGCCTATACTCCATTGGTAAGGGGACAAAAATTCAATGACC
>SXYR01000123.1 GCA_005788265.1 Bacteroidota bacterium
AGTCATTCTCACGGAAGAGACAGATTGGATCGGTGGACAATTGACACAACAAGGTGTGCCACCGGATGAACATCCATGGATTGAAACCCATGGTGCACCTGCGAGCTACATGAAGTTTCGCAATGAGGTGCGTAATTATTATAAAAGATACTATCCGCTTACAGCAGAAGCAAAAGCGAGACCCTTCCTGAATCCGGGTGATGGTGCGGTATCCAGACTCTGTCATGAACCGAGAATTGCATTGGCGGTATTGCATGAAATGCTCAAACCATATATCGAAAGTGGACACGTGCAATTGCTCCTCCACCACAAAGTCGTTGAGGCATCATCCACCAAGTTGCAGGTCACTGAAGTGACAATCAAAAATTTACTCAACCATTCTTCCATCAAAGCAACAGCAGATTATTTTGTCGATGCAACCGAATTGGGTGATTTGTTGCCTTTGACACAAACGAACTATGTGACAGGTGCTGAATCAAAAAAAGAGACAGGCGAAATGCATGCAGCTGAAGTTGCGAATCCCAAGAACCAACAATCATTCACCTGCTGCTTTGCCATTGATCATGAGGAAGGAAAAAACAATCTGATTGAAAAGCCAATTGAATACGAGTTCTGGAAAAATCATGTACCTGATCTTCGCCCCGCCTGGTCTGGAAAGTTATTGAGTCTTACCTATTGCAATCCTGTTACACTCGAACCAAGAACGCTGGATTTCAATCCGGATGGAAGCACGGTGAACAAAACACTGAATCTCTGGAATTACCGCCGCATCATTTACCATAAAAATTTTCTCCCGGGCGTTTACAAGAGCGACATCAGTTTGATCAACTGGCCGATGAACGATTATATGTTGGGAAATTTGGTGGATGTGGGTGAAACGGAATTCAATCAGCATGTTGCCCGCGCCAAGCAACTCAGTTTGAGCCTGCTCTATTGGCTGCAGACAGAGGCCAAGCGTCCGGATGGTGGAATGGGATGGCCAGGACTCCGATTGCGCAAGGATATCATGGGTACAGCAGACGGATTGGCCAAGTACCCCTATATCCGCGAATCAAGAAGAGCCAAAACAATTTTTACCGTGAAGGAAGAACATGTAGGGAAAGAACAATTTGAACAATCATATGGTAAAAAGGGAATGACGCATTATCCATTCGAAGACAGTGTGGGAATTGGATATTACCACATCGATCTGCATCCAAGCAGTACGGGTGATAATTATATTGATTTTGATTCCATCCCCTTTCAGATTCCCCTTGGAAGTTTAATCCCTATTGAAAAAGAAAACTTACTCCCTGCATGTAAGAATATCGGAACAACCCATATCACGAATGGCTGCTTCAGGTTGCATCCAGTTGAGTGGAGCATTGGGGAAGCAGTGGGTTGTTTGATCAGTTATTGTTTGAGCAAGAAAACCACTCCCAGAAAGGTTGCTGCAAACAAGGATGCATTGAACATGTTTCAGACATTCATTCAGCAACAGGGACTCGAAATCAATTGGCCCAAGCAGGACAACTAGAAGTTGCAATTGGTTTTGTTGTAGGTCGGGTCACCCTGAAATCCTTTTGACATGGCAGTCCTGATGGTTGCACATCCCTGATCCTTCTTGCCTTGGGAAATTTCTGAAACACCTTTGTAGTAATAAGATTTACCCGCATTGTTACCGCTCACGGCAATCGCTTTGTTGAAATACCTGATTGCCTGATCAAAATTGGACATGGAATAATAACAAATCGCAACGTTCTCCATGTGCACATAATTGGTAACATCAATGTTGGCAGTCACCAGATACTCCTTGGCAGCCAACGCATATTGTTTTTGATTGAAATGAAGCGTTGCCTGTTCCAGGTTCTTTTGTGCGATCTGCACCATTTCCGGTGTAATGACCGGAACATTGCGAACAGGATTGTTCAGGGAAGCAAGAAAATTATTTTTTATGTTGGTGAAAAGATTCACGCTGTCAGGAAAATTTTTGAGTGCAGAATCTGCCAATGAGATCAAACGCTGGTTGGCTCTTTGCTTCACCACCATGCTCGCGTTGAAATACTCCACCCATGCCCGCGGCTCATTGCGGTATTTGGTATACAATGCAAATGCAGTATCGATTGCAGTGGTATCTCTTTTCTGTACCGATCCATACAACCAGTTTTTATATGCGCTGAAAGATCTAGGCTTGTACTCAAAAGCCAGCTTGGCATATTTATAACCGCTGTCAGGCTGATTCATTTTATAATACATACCTGCCTTGGCAAACTCGGAATAATGTATGTACGGATTCTGCTTGGATGCCTTGTCGAGCATGCGGATGGCAGTTTCGTAATCATTTTTTTTGAAGGCGTACCTCGACATGATCGCATCAATCGGAATGGAATTGTAAGACAGTTGCGGATAGGTTGGAAAATCATATTCCAAATCAGGAATCTGTGCAATGTCCTTGTCCATATCCCCTGAGAACAATTTTTGTCCCTTCATCGAATCAAATACTTGGTTGTTGATCATGATGGCAATACCGGCAAACAAGAAGGCTGGTAAAAAGAAGAAAGTGGTATCAATGCTTTTCTTTTTTGAAGTTGCCGTTGGAACCAGAAATACCAGCGCAGCCATGAAGGCAAAATTCACCTGCATGATGGTTCGCTCTATGGGAAAGTTAAAAGTAGCATCCACAAAATAGGCAGTGAGGCAGAATATACCGATCG
>SXYR01000124.1 GCA_005788265.1 Bacteroidota bacterium
TTCCGGTTTCATCATCGGAAACAGCAGCACGTCTTGAATGGAAGGCTGATTGGTCAAGAGCATGCAAATTCTGTCGATGCCGAATCCAATGCCTGCGGTTGGGGGCATGCCGTATTCGAGTGCACGCAGAAAATCATGATCGATGAACATTGCTTCATCATCACCGCGTTCCATGAGTTTTATCTGATCTTCAAATCTCGTACGCTGATCAATGGGATCATTCAATTCAGTGTATGCGTTGGCTATTTCTTTTCCATTGACCATTAACTCGAAACGTTCCACCAGTCCGGGTTTGCTTCGGTGCTTTTTGGTAAGCGGACTCATTTCAATGGGGTAGTCGATGATAAAGGTTGGTTGGATGTAATGGTGCTCGCATTTTTCTCCGAAAATCTCATCAATCATCTTGCCTTTGCCCATTGTATTGTCTGCCTGCAAGCCCAGTTTCTTGCACACTTCTCTTACACCAGTTTCATCCATTTCACTGATGTCAAATCCAGTATGCTCTTTAATGGCATCATACATCGTAACTCTTTTGAATGGAGCTTTGAAGCTGATTGTTTTCCCATCTACTTCTGCATCTGTTGTTCCATTTACATCGACGGCAGCTTTTTCAAGGAGCTGCTCCGTCGTATCCATCATCCACAAATAATCTTTGTAAGCAGTATAGAATTCAAGAACTGTAAATTCAGGATTGTGTGTGCGGTCCATTCCCTCGTTTCTGAAATTTCTCGAGAATTCGTATACCCAGTCAAATCCCCCAACGATCAATCTTTTCAAATACAATTCATTGGCAATGCGCAGGTACATGGGAATATCCAATGCATTGTGATGCGTTGTAAAAGGTCTGGCTGCCGCTCCACCCGGAATGCTCTGCAATACTGGTGTATCCACTTCAATCGCTCCTCTGCTGTTTAAAAATTCTTTGATCGAATTGATCAGCTTGGAACGCTTGAGGAAAGTTTCTTTGACATGAGGATTGATGATGAGATCTGCATAACGTTGACGGTAACGAAATTCAGGATCTGTTACTGCATCAAAGGTTTCGCCTTCTTTTTCTTTTACAACAGGAAGGGGCTTGAGCGATTTGCTAAGCAGCGTAAGTTCTTTTACGTGTACAGATGTTTCACCGGTCTTTGTTGTGAAAACAAATCCCTTCACACCAATGATATCACCTATATCCAGTGTTTTCCATACTTGATCGTATGTGGTTTTGTCATCACCCGGACAAATATCATCTCTCTTTACATAAACCTGAATTTTTCCTGCATGGTCCTGCAATACTGCAAAACAAGCTTTTCCCATATCACGGATGCCCATCAGTCTGCCGGCCAGGCAAACATCAGCAAAATCAGATTTGTTTTCTTCTCCCAGGTATTTGGACCTGATGTCAATAGAACTGATGTTTACTGGAAATGCTGGAGCAGGATAGGCGTCAACGCCAATGGCCTGCAATGCTTCTAATTTCTCTCTGCGAATTATTTCCTGTTCTGATAAATGCTGCGTGCTCATGCTGGTTCAATTCGCTGCAAAGGTAATCAGTTTGCGGAACTCAAGAAGGACTGCCCGAAACACCCCATCCAAACAATGCTATGTCGTATTTCACAGGATCAGATGGATCAAATATTTTGAGTCGATTGGTAAGTGCAATGGCAGTTTTCCAGTCACTTTTTTCAGTATCAATCAATTGTAATTCTTTCGCCACCCGCATGACATGAAGGTCCAGCGGACATACCAATTGACTTGGTTGGATGCGCTTCCAAATTCCAAAATCTATTCCAGCTTTATCATCGCGGACCATCCACCTTAAAAACATATTCAGTCTTTTACAAGAAGACTGTTGATGGGGAGAGGGAATATGTTTTTTGGTTCTTTTGGGGCTGTCTTCCAATGAAAAAAAATAATGTTGAAAATGATTCAGTGCATGTTCGATGTTTGTATCCTCTTTGCCCATACCATCAGTAAATGCTGACTCCAGTGATCCATGCTGTCTGTAATGGCATTGAAGAAATCGGATGAAGTATAGCAGATCAGTCGTTTGAAAGGTGCGGTGTTTGAACGAGAGAAATTTGGTAAGATCTTTTTCCTCATGTTGCTGAATAAATTGAAAGGGAGCCTTGTCCATCAATGACAACAATTCATTGCATTTATTGATGATCGTCGTTCTATTTCCCCATGCAAAAGTTGCTGCGAAGAACCCTGCGATTTCTATGTCCTGTTTTTTTCTGAATTGGTGAGGAATGGAAACAGGATCCTTTTCAATGAACGAGGATTGATTGAATCGATCAAAAAATTGATTGAGTATTTCTAGGGTAGATGGATGATCCAGTATCATTTTTTTACTTGCTCTGCAAGCTCAATGGCATGACGAAGATCTTCGATCAAGTCATCTGCATCTTCAATCCCCACAGAAAGTCGAATCAATGTATCGCTCAATCCATTTTTGATTCTTTCGTCTCTTGGGATGGAAGCATGCGTCATGCTTGCAGGATGATTGATCAATGATTCAACACCGCCAAGGCTTTCAGCCAATGAAAACAACTTTGTGTTAGAAAGCAATGTACGTGCAGCTTCTATGGTATCTTGTTTCAATTCAAATGAGATCATTCCTCCGAAATCTTTCATTTGTTTTTTTGCAATGGCATGTCCAGGATGTTCCACAAAGCCTGGCCAATAAACTTGTTTTACTGCAGGATGTGCCTTGAGAAAATGTGCAATTTTTTCACCGTTTTGGGAATGACGTTCCATTCTGATGCCAAGTGTTTTGATTCCTCTCAGCACTAAAAAGCAATCCATTGGTCCGGGTACAGCACCGCAACTTTTTTGAATGAAATACAGTTCATCTCTCAGTGCCTTGTCTTTCATCACCAATGCTCCCTGGATCACATCACTGTGTCCGCTCAGGTATTTGGTGGCAGAATGCATCACAATATCTGCTCCAAGGCTAAGTGGATTCTGAAGGGCAGGTGATGCAAACGTATTGTCAACGCACAAAATGAGTTGGTGTTTTTTTGTGATGGATGCAATTGCTGAGATGTCGGCAATATTCATCAACGGATTTGTTGGGGTTTCAACCCAAATCAATTTTGTGTTGGGGTTGATGTATTTCTCAATTTGATCCAGATTTGACAAATCGATGTAATGAAAAACAATGCCGAATTTTGCAAATACCTTGCTGAAGAGCCTGTACGTGCCACCATACATGTCATTGCCGGCGATGACTTCATCTCCCGGTTTGAGCAGTTTGATCACCGCGTCTGTTGCTGCAACACCGCTGCTGAATGCGAGTCCGTATTTGCCCTCTTCAATCACCGCCAATGCCTCTTCCAATGCCTGTCGCGTTGGATTTTGTGAACGTGCATATTCAAAACCTTTGTGCACCCCAGGTGCCTCTTGGACATAGGTAGAGGTTTGATAAATAGGCGTCATGATGGCTCCGGTGCTGGGATCAGGATGAGCGCCGGCATGTATGTATTTGGTATGCTTTTTCATTTGCTTTTTTCTGAGTACAAAGATAAATCAATCGCTGCTGCCTTGTCTCTTATTTTTATCTTTGCTTGATGCAGCATTTCCATTACAAGAAAACCATTCCCGTTGAGTTTGAAGGCATGTTGGATGCTTCTGTTTTACTGCCGGCCGAAGAGAATAGTTTTTTTGTATTTGATTCCTACCAAGACGATCCGCATGCTGCCTTGTCTTTTTTGGAGAAATGGAATGAGCGCAAGTGGTTCAACCGGATCTTGCAGCCTGATGCAAAAGTTGTAGTGTTCTCTGAACATACGGCGGATCATATCAGAAAAAATTATCCAAAACAAATGGGAAACCTGAGGGTGCAACATCCGAAGGTAGATGAAGCCTATCATCCCATTGATGATGATGCAAAAGACATTGTTCGGTACAACCTGACCAATGGCGAAGCATATTTTCTGTACCGGGGCCCTATCCATCCTGCAGCATCGCTAACCACTTTGCTGAAAGGATTTTCGATATTCAAGAAAAAGATGGGCAGCAATATGAAACTTGTTTTGTGTGGACCTGTTTCAAAAAAAGGTCTCGCATTTCTCAGTTCCATTGAAACATACAAATACCGGGATGACCTCATCATCAGGCAACATGTGGCAAATGAGGCAGAGCTGATCGCGGCTGCTTATGCCTTGATTCACCCTTGCCGATGGGAGCGTTTCGGATTTTCAGTCTTAAAAGCCATGAAGTCAGGTGTTGCGGTATTGACCGCTGAACACTCTGCCATGAGTGATTTTACTTCCATGGCAGGGATGTATTTCAATGAAAAGGATCCCAATGATATTGGTGAGAAAATGATCCGCATATACAAGGACGAACAAATGCGTCAGGAAATGATCGGAACCGGCTTGTCAAAAAGCCTTTGACGCATCTTCAGTAACTTTACAAAAATCTTGATATGAATCAATCGACCATAACCATTGATGTGAATTTGGATGAAAATAAAATTCCACATCAAATCCGTTGGAATGCAAGCCAGTCCAATTCAGCAGAAGTACAGGACGCAAAAGCCATGATGGTTTCATTTTGGGATGGGAAAGAGAAAGCTGCTTTGAGAATTGATCTGTGGACCAAGGAAATGATGGTGGATGAGATGGCTGATTTTTATTACCAGACATTGATGACGATGGCAGATACATTTGAGCGTGCTACGCATCAAAAGGAATTGGTAGGAGATATGAAGATTTTTGCAAAGGATTTTTATACGAAATTTAAAAAAACACAGGAACAATGAGTTTAGAAATTACCATCAATGATCATCTTAAAAAAGCCATGTTGGCGAAGGATGAGAAAGGCTTGCGTGCATTGCGTGCCATCAAAGCAGCCATCTTGCTTGCCAAGACAGCCGAAGGTGCAGGGGATGCAATGACGACAGATGCTGAAATCAAGTTGCTGCAAAAACTCGTGAAGCAACGCAAAGACTCCATCGAAATTTTTGAGCAACAAAACAGGGCTGATCTTGCGGTAAAAGAAAAAGAAGAAGTGGAAGTGATAGAACAATATCTTCCAACGCAAATGAGTGCTGATGAGATCAAACTGGCTGTTGCTGAAATCATCAAGCAAACCGGAGTAGTCAATATCAGCGGACTCGGACAGGTAATGGGCATTGCATCAAAGCAATTGGCCGGAAAAGCAGATGGCAAGACTATCTCGACAATTGTAAAAGAGCTGTTAACCGTCAACGGTTAATGGGTAACTGTTAACAGTCAACATGATTTTAGACATCATTACAGCAATCATCCTCGTTTTTGCAATCTACAAAGGTTGGACCAA
>SXYR01000125.1 GCA_005788265.1 Bacteroidota bacterium
AAAAGACACTCCTCCTCTTATTGTTCTGTTTGCATGTTGGTTCATTACTGATTGGACAAACATTTGAAGTGACCCTCCCCTCTGAACTTGCAAAACAACCCCTGGACGGAAGACTGCTGCTGATGCTGTCCAAAAATCCAATAGGTGAGCCGCGCTTTCAAATCAGTGATGGCCAAGAAACACAGCAGATATTGGGTGTAGATGTAAACGAATGGAAACCAGGCACCACGGTGAAAGTTGGGATGAATGCAGTGGGGTATCCCCTTGAAACTATCAATAAAATTAAAAGCGGCCAATACAGTGTTCAAGCACTGCTCCATGTCTACGAAACATTCAACAGAAAAGATGGACATGTGGTAAAACTGCCCATGGACAGAGGGGAAGGACAACACTGGAACATGGCGCCCGGCAATATATATTCACAGCCTGTTGCAGTGAATTTTAAAAATGATCCATCGTTCAAGTTCAACATCAAAATCAATAAAATCATTCCGCCCATCAAAGAACCGGAGGATACCAAATATGTGAAGCATATCAAAATTCAATCAAAACTATTGACTGAATTTTGGGGAAGACCCATGTACCTGGGTGCACATATTTTATTACCGGAGGGATGGGATACGCACCCGAATGTAAAATATCCCTTGGCCATATTCCACGGACATTTCCCAGATGATTTCGGCGGATGGAGAACAATGCCCCCAGATGAAAATCTTAAACCTGATACGGTAAAACGTTTCAATCTGATTGGTTACAATAAAATTGTGCAACAGGAAGCTTATGATTTTTATAAAAAATGGACAGGCCCGGATTTTCCGAGAGTGATTGCCATTGAAATTCAACACGCCAATCCTTATTACGATGATTCATATGCAGTCAACTCAGCCAATCTTGGTCCTTATGGCGATGCCATCACCTACGAACTGATTCCAGAAATTGAAAAACGTTTCAGAGGCATTGGACAAGGATGGGCCAGATTCATGTATGGTGGAAGCACAGGCGGCTGGGAAGCTCTGGCAGCACAGGTATTCTATCCGGATGAGTACAATGGAAGCTATGCTGCATGTCCGGATCCGATCGATTTTCATCATTACATGACAGTTGAT
This sequence comes from Bacteroidota bacterium, assembly GCA_005788265.1. Classification (GTDB taxonomy): domain Bacteria; phylum Bacteroidota; class Bacteroidia; order Chitinophagales; family Chitinophagaceae; genus Pollutibacter. Next base: position 1,107 of record SXYR01000125.1, read on the forward strand.
CTGTACAATGATAAAAATGCATACTACCGTGAAGGCCCTTTCAGAAGCACACTTCGTCCGGGTCATCGCAACTACCTGGGACATGTAGATGCCATGGTACGGGATATGAACCACAGAGAATTGGCATTGGGCTCCAAGAGCAGAAGTGGAGATCAGTGGGATATTTGGGAAGCAGTGTATTCGCCTGTTGGACCAGATGGTTACCCTATTCGCGTTTTTGATAAAAAGACAGGAGAAATCAATCCTTCTGTTGTAGCACACTGGAAGGAAAATTTTGATCTCACACATATTATCCAGCGTGACTGGCCGAAGATTGGAGATAAACTTAAAGGGAAGATTCATCTCTACGTAGGCGACATGGATAACTATTATTTAAACAATGCAGTCTACAATGCCGAAGACATGCTGAAACAATTAAAAAATCCTTCCTGTAATTGTGAAGTCGATTATGGAGACCGTGCAGAGCATTGTTGGAATGGAGACCATAAAAATCCGAATTATATCAGCAGACTTCGTTACCACAGCATGTTCATCACTAAATGGGTTGAAGAAGTAAAATCGCGTGCACCGAAAGATGCGGATCTGAATTCATGGAAGTATTGATAGGAATTCATTGAAATCAATTCATTATATACTATTCGCATTGTGTCTGTATACGTGTGGTACAAATGCAAGTGCACAAACGAGATATTTAAACAAAGCAGGCGATCCAAACGGCATCGATAAATGGTACATGGGTCGGCAGATTGCTCATGTAATGAGTCATTTCGGAATTGAATGGCTTGAAAGACCAGAGCGGGAGTTTGAAGAAAATACAACAACACTGATAAAAAACCTGCAGCTTCAACCTGGCATGAATGTTGCAGATATCGGAGCAGGAAGTGGATACCACAGTAGATTGATATCAAAGCAAATTGGGAAAGGAAAAGTATATGCAGTAGATGTCGAACCTATAATGCTTGTATATCTCAAACAAAGAATTGCGCAGGAAAATCTTCAGAACATCGTCCCCGTATTAGGGACAATCAGTTCTGTATCACTGCCCAACGAAAGCGTAGATATGATGTTGCTGGTGGATGTATATCATGAATTTTCACATCCATACGAAATAGGGCAATCTATGTTCAATGCACTCAAACCAAATGGGAAATTGGTGCTGGTGGAATTCAGGGCAGAAGATGAATCAGTCCCAATCAAAACGATTCACAAAATGAGTGAAGCACAAGCTGTCAAAGAATTAAAAGCAGTGGGATTCCGTCTGGGAAAAAATATGAAAAATCTGCCTTGGCAGCATTGCATGATCTTTGTTAAAGAATAAATTTTCAAAAGATTGAAAATATATAAAATAGCTGTGCTGTTGCTCCTTATTTCTTTCTTTATGAGCCAAGCGTTGGGGCAAGCAATCAATTTTATCAATGAATCGAGGCAGCTACTTAAACCCATTGTTCTCAAAGAAGCTGCCTGGGCGATGGAGCAAAAACCGCTCACCATCACGAAGGCGCAAGCAGAAAGAAGTGCAGGAGGAAAACATGATT
>SXYR01000019.1 GCA_005788265.1 Bacteroidota bacterium
AGGATCTTTTTCTTTCAATTCAATGGCACGAACCAGCGCATACCATTCATCATATGGATTGATAATCCATTGAACACCATCGGGATTGAACTTCTGGTTTTGATCGATAAATGAAACTTTTGCGGTCGTATCAGGGGTTCTGCTGATGCAAACAAGTATCTTCATGGCTTGATATTTAAAAAATAGTTGTCATGACAACTATCATGGCATAAAGGTAACGCCTGAGATGGTATTTTTGCTAGATTGTTAAATGAAATTTTCATGAACAGAGTAGACAGGTTGAAAGAGATTATTGCTGTATATCCGAATGATTGTTTCAGTCGACATGCATTGGCAATGGAATATCTCAAGACAGATGATGTTTTAGATGCCATTCAGGAAATGGAAAGCATATTGGTGATTGATGAAAATCATGTAGGCACTTACTACCATTTGGCAAAGGCTTATGAAAAGATTGAAAAATTCACCAATGCACTGGAGGTGCTCGAGAAGGGCATTAAAGTCGCTTCCTTGAATTCGTCCCACAATGATTACAGGGAATTGAACGGAGCACTGGATCAGCTTAAAAATGATTTAGATTTAGATTGAAAGCTTTAGAACATACAAGTGATTTGGCTTCGCGTTTCAATGAGTTTATTGAAACAAACCAACTCTTTTCTAAAAAAAATCATTTACTGGTTGCCTGCAGCGGTGGAATTGATTCCATCGTATTGGCACACCTATTGCATCAACTCCATTTTGATTTCAGCATCCTTCACTGCAATTTTCAACTGCGTGCTGAAGAGAGTGATCGTGATCAATCATTTGTCACAGAAATTGCCAAGCAATGGGGCGTCAACTTATCTGTAAAGAAATTTGATACAGAAGCTGAAATAAAACATAGGGGGAAAGGGGTTCAGGAAACTGCAAGGCTCCTCAGGTACAATTGGTTTGATGAGCAGATAAGTCTTCACATAGCAAATGGAAAGCATCCATTGCTGCTCACTGCCCATCACCTGGATGATCAATTGGAGACAGTCACTTTCAATTTTTTTCGAGGGACGGGCATTGTCGGACTAACAGGTATGAATACAAAAGATGGACATTTGATCAGGCCTCTTTTGTTTGCTTCCAGAAATGAAATTGAGCATTATGCAAAGTCAGTTAAATTAACCTGGGTTGAAGACAGCTCCAACAGGGAATCTGTATATGCCCGAAATCAGCTTAGGCATGAAATTTTTCCTGCCATCGAAAAGATCATTCCTTCTTTCAGGAATAATCTCTCCAATAATATCAAGCGTTTTCAGGAAACTGAAATATTGTATAAGCAACAAATGGCATCTGTCAAGAAACGCATATTGGAACCCAGGGAAAATGGATTTGCAGTTGCCATCAATAAAATCAAACATATTAGTCCACTAGATACCGTGGTCTACGAAATTTTTGCTGCATTTGGGTTTTCTTCTTCTCAAGTGGAGGAAATCAAAAAAATGTTTATTGCAGATACAGGAAGTTTTTTACAATCTTCCACCCATCGAATCTTGAAAAATCGTGCATGGTTATTGATCGATCCATTGCATGAAATTTCATCAAGAGTTTATTTGATTGAAAAAGACCAGACATCTATTTCTTTTGGTGAAGCGAAAATTCTATTGTCAAACAAAGAAAACAATACATCGCCCTCCAGTGAAAGCAATGAAGCTTGGCTGGATGCCTCTGCTTTGTCATTCCCACTTTTGCTGCGACCATGGAAAAGCGGTGATTATTTCTACCCACTGGGGATGAAGAAGAAGAAAAAAATCTCCAAATTTTTGATTGATCAAAAGCTGTCAAAATCAGACAAGGAAAGGCAATACGTAATTGAATCAGCTAAAAAAATTGTCTGGGTTGTGGGCAGAAGAATTGATGACCGTTTCAAGATTGCGCCAAAAACGAAACATGTCCTGAGGTTGAAATTGGATTGATCACCCTATTACAGATTTAATAAAATATTGAAGCAGATCAACGTTTGCAATCAATCTCGCAGCAGCATAGGTAAACAGCATTCCATAGATGCTTCCCCAAAAATGTGCATTGTGTCCAATGTTTCCTCCTCCTTTTTTTGCCAGCGCTGCAGACAAAAGTAAAAAGCCGATGCCAAAAATATAACCTGGGATAGGGTATGGGATGAAAAAAAATTGAATCGGCATGTTGGGTTGTATCGTTATGGCTGAGAAAACAACAGCAGATACAGCGCCCGATGCACCAAGTGATCTATAAAAACTTTGATCCTGGTATTTGAAATAATCTGGTATGACCGCCACAATGATGGCTGTGATATACATAGCAGCAAATACAGCTCTGGAGAAGGTTCCGAACAATACAGGAAAGAGATAGTTTTCCAATGCAATGCCAAAAGAGTAAAAGGAAACCATGTTGAATATCAGATGCATGGCATCCGCATGCAGTGCACCATGGGTGATAAACCTGTAGAGTTGTCCCTGTCTTTTTATTCTAAAAGGCCAAAATAGCAAATCCTCTCTCAATGAATGTTTGGAAAAAGCAATGAATGAAGTAACAGCAGTTAGTAGGATAATCAATAAAGTAATGCTCATTATTTATGGTGGTATTTTTCATTTTTGATGATGGTGAAAGCACGGTAAACTTGTTCCGCCAATATGAGCCTCGCCAATTGATGGGGAAATGTGAGTTGAGAAAGCGACCATTTGAAATCAGCCTTTTTTAAAACTGCCTCATCCAGTCCAAATGCCCCCCCAATCAGAAAAACCAATTTTTTGGAACCCATATTGGTCTTCTTGGTGATGAATTGGGCCAGTGCAATTGAATCCATTTCTTTCCCATATTCATCCAAGGCGATCAATGTTGTGTCTTTGTCAAGCCATTCTAGAATCATTTTCCCTTCTTGTCGCTTCAAATCATATTCGCTCAGCATGGCAGCATTTTTTGGAACGGGGATGATTTCCCATTTCAAGGCACAATATTTTTGGATACGTTTGGAATAATCCTCAATGGAGGATTTGATGCCTGCGTCATGCTGCTTTCCAATACTCCAGAATTCGATCTTCATGATATCTACAAAGAAAACGAACATTTTTTGTAATTTGATTGATCAAACAACTGAAATGAATAATTGGGTGGATGATGCCCAGGCGAAACCATCAAATAAAATAGATTTAAACAATACCAAATCATGAAAAAAATAATTTTAATCTTTTTGATATTACCCTCGTTCTTGAACGCACAACAATTGCCTTCGATTGCAGAAAAAAGCAAGGGACTGGCCAAATTTGAAGGGTTCCTTCCTTTTTACCGGGATGATGCAAATGGTAAAATTTGGCTTGAGATCAATCAACTCAACACTGAATTGCTTTATGTGATGTCATTGCCTGCTGGACTCGGATCCAATGATATTGGATTAGACCGTGGGTTGTTGGGAGGAGGGAGAATTGTAAAATTCATCCGAATTGGGAAAAAGATTTTGATGATTGAGCCCAACTATGGGTACAGGGCAATTACAAATGCCGAAAGAGAAAGAGCTGCTGTGGAACAGTCCTTTGCGCAATCAACCATCTGGGGATTCACTGCTGAAGCTGAACAAAATGGGGCTGTATTGGTTGACGCAACAGAATTTCTTACCCGAGATGCCATGCAGGCGGCCAATAGGATTAGAAATTTGAAGCAGGGAAATTATATGCTTGATCGAGGACGCTCTGCCTTGTATTTTTCAAACTGCAAAAATTTTCCTCTCAATACTGAGTTGGAATCGACCATCACGCTCATCAACAGCGATGGAATCGCAGGCAATTATGTGCAGGCGGTCGCTCCATCAACAGAGGCGATCACGATGCGCATGCACCATTCATTTGTTCAATTGCCGGATCATAATTATCAGCCGAGAATTTTTGATCCAAGATCCAGTTTCAATCATGTATCATTCTATAACTACAGCACTCCTGTTTCAGAGCCTATTGAAAAGTTTTATACAGTAAGACATCGATTGCAGAAGAAAAATCCCTCTGCTGCTGTCAGCGAACCTGTCAAACCTATTGTTTATTATCTGGACAATGGCACACCTGAGCCCATTCGCTCCGCATTGTTGAAAGGAGCTGCATGGTGGAACCAGGCATTTGAAGCTGCAGGTTACAAAGATGCTTTCATTGTCAAAGTATTGCCTGATACCTGCGATCCAATGGATATCAGGTACAACATGATCAACTGGGTGCATCGTTCAACAAG
>SXYR01000126.1 GCA_005788265.1 Bacteroidota bacterium
CATGAAACTCCTCGAAAATAAAATCGCCATCGTTACAGGTGCCGCTCGCGGAATTGGCGAAGCCATTGCCATCAAATTAGCAGAACATGGAGCAAACATTGCATTTACATATGTAAGTGAAAGCAGTGCCGAGAAAGCAAATGCCTTGGTCACAAAGCTGGAAGGGATGGGCGTAAAAGCAAAAGCATGGAGAAGCAATGCAGGAAATTTCAGTGAATCTGAATCCTTTGTGAATGATGTGGTGAAAGAATTTGGGACAGTTGATATCTGCGTAAACAATGCTGGTATTTCAAAAGACAATTTATTGTTGCGCATGACAGCCGATCAATGGGATGAAGTAATGGAAATCAACCTCAAAAGTGTTTTCAATATGACCAAGCAAGTCATTCGTCCGATGATGAAAGCCAAAAAAGGTTCGATCATCAACATGAGCTCCATCATAGGGATCCGTGGCAACGCCGGACAATCAAGCTATGCTGCCAGTAAAGCAGGCATCATTGGTTTCACCAAATCAATCGCACAAGAATTGGGCAGCAGAAATATTCGTGTAAATGCCATTGCTCCTGGTTTCATAGAAACAGATATGACCCATTACCTCAAAGAGGGGGAAGCGTCACAAGCATTTTTATCAAAAATACCCTTGGGCAGATTTGGATCTGCAGAGGAAATTGGGAACACTACCCTGTTCCTTGCCTCTGACATGAGCAGCTATATTACAGGGCAGGTATTGAGCGCATGCGGTGGATTAAACATTTAATGAACGTTAATCTTTGGAATTTTCCTCCTGGAATCAGACTGTATTAAGTCATGATGCTTTATTTTAGCATTCCGTGAAAAAAAGAATTTTGGCATATGTCTTGCTAGCAGTATTCTGCGTACAACTGGTCCCCATCAAAGAACTGGGAGAAATTCTTTATGGCAACCAATTGATAGAAGAAATTTGCCATGTCCCCGACACCGAAGGAAAAACTGCTGACTTAAATGAAGATTTTAAATCCGGTGAATTTGATTACAATAGGCATGCGCTTGATGTATTATCAATCATCAATTCACTTTTAGCATCCAAGCCCATAGAAAAAAAATATGCCTCCAGATTGTCAGATGATAAACCGACAAGGCCTCCACTGGCATTATTGGGCTGATAAAAACAAAGGCCAACTTCAGCCTTGCTGTTATTATACTTTGCAATGGTTCACCTTTGCACATTCACGCATCATCAAATAATACATGAAAACGTTTAACAACAAGAATACCACAGGTGCCGACCTGCTCGCAGGCATGGTTGTTTTTTTAGTAGCACTTCCCTTGTGCCTTGGGATTGCAGTAGCCAGCGGTGCACCTCCATTTGCCGGCATCATCACTGGAATCATTGGTGGCATAGTCGTCGGGATATTGAGCAAATCAAATGTGAGTGTAACCGGACCCGCAGCTGGATTGATTGCCATTGTACTCGTGGCTATTACTGACTTGGGCTATGAGTCGTTTTTGCTTGCAGTAATGATCGCAGGACTCATCCAGTTAACATTGGGATTGGCAAAGGCTGGTGGAATTTCCAGCTATTTCCCAACCAGTGTGATAGAAGGAATGCTGGTAGCGATAGGTATCATCATCATCAAAAAAGAATTGCCACATGCAATCGGATACGATCTGGAACACGAGGGTGATTTTTATTCATACCAACTTTTGAAAGAAGACCAGGGCTTCTTTGGAGAAATACTGCACTCGTTCAATTTTGCCCATACTGGAGCAATCATTGTAACCATTGTTTCCATTGCGATCATAGTTGCCTTTAACAAAGTACCTGCACTCAAAAAAATAAAAGCCATCCCCGGTGCATTGGTGGCAGTGTTAGCAGGTATACTGCTGAACGAAGCTTTCAAAGCATTTCAACCTGAATGGGTAATTGCCAATGAACACCTGGTTGTTTTACCAACAGCAGATTCGTTTTCATCCATAATCGGACAATTTCAATCGCCAGATTTCTCCGCATTTGCCAATCCACAGGTATGGATCGTAGGTGTGACCATTGCAATCGTTGCAAGCATAGAAACATTGCTTTGTCTGGAAGCTGGAGATAAAATGGATCCAATGAAACGATACTCGAGTGCCAATGCAGAATTGAGGGCGCAGGGAATCGGGAATATGCTGTCCGGACTGATCGGGGGTCTCCCCATGACTTCTGTGATTGTAAGAACCACTGCCAACATCAATGCAGGCGCAAAAACAAAAATGGCGGCTATCTTCCACGGTGGATTTTTATTAATCGCAGTGATATTGATCCCTGGGATATTAAACATGATTCCTATGGCGAGTCTTGCAGCCATCCTCATCATGATCGGACTTAAATTGGCCAGTCCGAAGGTTTTCAAACACATGTGGAGCTCAGGATTGCAACAATTCATCCCGTTCATCATCACCGTCATAGCAGTTGTATTCACTGATTTATTGAAAGGTGTTGGGGTTGGTTTGATTGTAAGTATTTTCTATATCCTGAAAGGGAATATGAAACTTGCATACAACTTCAGAAAAGAGCAACACCATGAGGGAGAAACCATTCACATTGATCTTGCTCAAGAAGTGTCTTTCCTCAACAAAGCCGCTATCAAACAAACACTGAATGATTTGCCCAACAACAGCAAAGTCATCGTTGATGCTGGCAATACGGTTTATGTCGATTTTGATGTGCTTGAATTGTTCAGAGATTTTCTGCAATTTGGGGCGAAGGAAAGAAACATTGATGTAAAACTTATAAATTTCAAATCAGCTTATAACATGAAAGATGCACAGCACGTGCACTCAGAAAAAAATTGATAACAATCAAACTTCATCACATGAAATCATACGAAAAGCTTCTTGAGAACAACAAAAACTGGGCCAGACAATCCATTGAAAAGGATCCTGAGTTTTTCAATCGATTGAAAAATACCCAAACTCCAGAGTATCTGTGGATTGGCTGCAGCGACAGCCGCGTACCACCAGATTCAATTACAGGCACCACCCCCGGTGAAATCTTCATCCACAGAAATATTGCCAACATGGTCGTGCATACGGATTTCAATATGTTGTCGGTATTGCAATATGCAGTGGAGGTTTTAAAAGTTAAACACGTTATAGTTTGCGGACACTACAATTGCGGAGGTGTAAAAGCCGCCATGACACATCAATCATTGGGGATCATCAACAAGTGGTTGCGCAATATCAAGGATGTATACCGCATTCACTTCGATGAAATAAATTCTCTACCAACCGATTCAGAACAGGTGAACAGATTGATTGAACTCAATATTCAGGAACAAGTCATGAACCTGGCAAAAACTTCCATCATCCAGAAAGCATGGAAAGAGAACAATGCCCCACACCTGCATGGCTGGGTATATGGTTTAGAGGATGGATTGATCAAACCGATTTTTGAGATGGAAGCTGGGACGCACATCGATCCCATATATGAATTCGATAACCTGTAAATCTACTTTCTGGCATCGATCTCCATGCACAAAGATGAAAATATTTCATCGATCGTTCCTAGTCCTTTGAGATGAACCACTTTATTGAACATCTTGTAATGGTCGGCAACAGCAAGTGTCTCATTCCGATATACAGCAATTCTTTTTTTCTGCACCTCAGGATCCGCATCGTCAGATCGGCCTGAGGTTTTTGCTCTGCCAATCATTCGCTGAATCAGCTCCTCCTCAGGTACATCCAA
>SXYR01000020.1 GCA_005788265.1 Bacteroidota bacterium
ATCTGTTTACAACGACACCATCGATCATGAATTGAGAATCACCGAGGGTCCACAGGCCACTATTAAAAATGTAAACATCTCCGGCAATGATAAAACCAAGGAGCATGTGATACGCAGAGAGCTAAGGACTGTTCCCGGAGAAAAATTCAGTCGCTCTGATTTGATCAGATCACAACGGGAGATTTTAAACCTGGGATATTTCAATCAGGAAAAGTTGGGGATGCAGCCGGTTCCCAATCAAGAAGATGGAACAGTTGACATCAACTATACCGTGGAAGAAAAATCCTCCGATCAGCTTGAACTCAGTGCCGGTTGGGGCGGTAACATAGGCTTGACCGGAACATTGGGTGTAACATTCAATAATTTTTCCATCAAGAATATATGGAAGAAGACCGCATGGGATCCTTTGCCAACAGGAGATGGACAAAAATTGAGCATCAGGTACCAATCCAACGGTCGTTATTTCCGATCAGTGAATTTCTCTTTCACAGAACCATGGTTTGGAGGCAAGAAAAGAAATTCTTTTACATTCAATGTCTTCAACACAAAATTCACCAACGCATACAATCCATTTACATTTAGGTATGACAGAACTTTTGTTGATTCATCCTACCTGAGTACTTCTGGTGCCACCATTGCATTCGGTAAACAATTGAAATGGCCCGATGATTTTTTCTCATTGGTCACTTCACTCAACTACATTCAGTACAGGGCGAAGAATTATGCGATTTTTCCATCTTTCTCTACAGGTATTTCAAACAACATCAACTTGAAGTTGGCCTTGCAGCGAACTTCCATTGATCAACCTATTTTTCCAAGAAGTGGTTCTAATTTTCTTGCCAGTGCTGCATTTACGCCGCCTTGGTCTTATATCACGGGCGTCAATCAAAAAGATATTTTCAGATTGGTTGAATACCACAAGTGGAGATTCAATGCAGAGTGGTTTGTACCGATTGGTAAGCCAGCCGGCGAAGACAAGAGCAGACAATTTGTATTGCGCATGGCTGCTAAATATGGATTCATCGGCAGGTACAACAAAAATATTCCCATCTCTCCATTTGAAAGATTCCAGGTGGGTGATGCAGGTATCACCAACAATTTTGGTGTATTGGGCTATGACCTGGTGGCACACAGAGGGTATCCTGTATATGATAATTCTGATCCAACTGTCAATCCTGATAAAACGGCAGCGAGTCAATTCTTTACCATCTTCAACAAATACTCAATGGAGATGCGCTATCCATTCGTTACCAACCCAAGCAGTACCATTTATGGATTGGCGTTTTATGAAGCCGCAAACGGATGGTTCAGTTTCAAGGAATGGAATCCATTCAGGTTGAGACGTTCCGTAGGACTCGGTGTGAGATTCTTCCTCCCGATGTTTGGATTGCTTGGCTTTGATTATGGAGTTGGCCTGGATCGGTTGACGCCCAACGGAAGACTTCGTGATGCCAGCAGGTTTACATTTATGTTAGGATTCGAACCAGAATAATTTTAAAAATATACTTCATGAAAAAACTTACCACACTGCTCTCGCTGCTGTTGATCAGTGGATTGTTTGCCCATGCACAACGTTATGCAATCATCGATACCAGGTACATCCTGAGTAAATTGCCAGAATACAGTGATGCACAAAAGAAGTTGGATGCTTTCAGCCTCCAATGGCAAAAAGAGATTGATGATAAGCAAGCAGCATTGGATCAATTGTATAGAAATTACGAAGCCGAAAAAGTAATGTTGAGCGAAGAATTGTTAAAGAAAAGAGAAGACGATTTGTTCAACAAGGAGAAGGAAGTGCGCGACCTGCAGAAGAAGCGATTTGGATTTGAAGGCGACCTCTTTAAAAAAAGACAGGAGTTGGTGAAACCCATACAGGACAAGGTGTACAATGCAGTCCAAAAACTGGCTGTAGCCCGACAATATGATTTGATTTTGGATAAAAGTGAAGGCATCACGGTTATTTTTGCTGATCCCAAACTGGACAGAAGTGATGATGTGTTAAAAGAGTTAACCAGCAAATAAAAAAACCCTATTTTCGTAGCACTTAAATAAACAAGCAATAATGAAAAAGTTTTTATTCCTGGGTATGGTGATGATCGCAATCATGTCTTTCAACCCTATGCTCAACGCCCAAAACAAGCATGGTTATATCAGTATAGATGAAGTCGTCCAGCTGATGCCAGAGTACAAAAAAGCCATGGCCGAGATGTCTCAGTTTGACAGCGCATTGCAAATCAATTACGCTGAAACTTTGAAAGAATTGAACCGCCAGGACAGCATTTACAAAGTAGATTCTACCAAATGGTCCAATGCGATCAGAACTGCCAACAGAGAAAAAATGAAAAAATTATTGGTTGAGTTGCAGGGATATGAGCAAAGTTATCAGCAGCAAATGCAGCAAAAGCAGGAAGAATTGATGGCGCCTGTTGCTCAAAAAGCAAATCAACTGATCAATGATGTTGCCAAAGCAAATGGGTACAATTATGTATTCAGAAAAGAAGCGTTGGTGGTTTCTCCAGACGCAGATGATCTTTTACCGCTGGTCAAGAAAAAAATTGATGCAGGTTCACCCAAACCACCTGCCAAGTAAATAAACAGGACCGAAACAATGTTTCGGTCTTTTTTTGTCATGTCTTTTCAATCACCCATAGGCGTTTTTGATTCCGGACTCGGAGGGCTCACTGTTTTGAAAGAAATGGTGAAGCATTTGCCTGATCATGATTTTATTTACCTGGGGGACAATGCCAGAGCACCCTATGGTCCACGTGATTTTGATACCGTTTACCAATACACCTTGCAAGCCGTTCAGTGGTTGTTTGATCAGGGATGTCCGCTCGTCATCCTGGCTTGCAATACGGCCTCTGCAAAAGCATTGCGCACGATTCAACAAAAAAATCTTCCACTGATGGATCCCTCCAAACGTGTCTTGGGCGTCATTCGTCCAACCACCGAAGTAATCGGGGATTATACAGAAACCAATCATATTGGAATTCTTGGAACCAAGGGAACAGTTGAATCATGTTCATATGTCATTGAAATACAAAAATCATTCCCTGATGTGACGGTCTATCAGCAGGCTTGTCCCACTTGGGTTGAGCTGGTAGAGTCAGGTGAACACTTGACTCCAAAAGCTGAGGAACACGTCAAGCCATGTCTGGATGCGTTGCTGGGTCAGTGCGAAGGGATTGATACCATTTTATTGGGATGCACCCATTATCCATTGTTGCTCCCCGTGATCAGGCAGTTGGTCAACCCTGCCATTCAAATCATTTCTCAAGGTGAGATAGTCGCAGAGAGTCTTGTTTTTTACCTCAAACGACATCCTGAAATGGCTGGAAGATTGTCCAAGGGCAAAACCCTTCGGTTTTTTACGACCGGAGATGTCGAGCAATTCGGCCATGCCGCAGGCATTTTCTGGGGTGAAGCGGTCAGCGCCGGCAAGGCTGCTCTCTAAATTCCTTCTCAAGACTTGCCAAATTAGCCCAAAACTGCTACCTTTGCCGTCCTTTCACAAATCCACAGGTGTGGTGACCCGTGGACCCATTGAACAGCATTGATCGCTTCTCCCGATCCATTGTTTCAACAAAAAGGAAAAAGAAAACATTATGAAACGTACATTCCAACCGCATCGCAGACGCAGAAAATCAGTTCATGGTTTCCGTAAGCGTATGCAATCTGCCAACGGACGCGCAGTTTTGGCAAGCAGAAGAAAAAAAGGCCGCAAAAAACTCAGTGTCTCCGACGAGAGCAGACTGAAATAAGTCGACTAAGTATATTTTCAACTTACAATAGCCTCGGATCAGTTCTGGGGCTATTTTTGTTATACAATGGCTGGCACCTATACACTCTCAAAAAATGAAAGGCTAAAAAGCCTGAAGGCAATCAGACATTTGTTTGAAAATGGACAGAAGTGCAAGGCATCGCCCATGCTGGTATATTATCATGTAGAACCCATCAACAGCAGTGACCCCGAAGCATTTCCTCTTAAGATGGGTGTTTCTGTGGGCGCGAGAAATTTCAAAAAAGCAGTTGACAGGAATTTGATGAAAAGAAGAATGCGAGAAGCGTTCAGGGTACAAAAAATACCATTGTTGGCTTGTTTGAATAAACAAGGATTGCGGATGGATGTTTTTTTTGTGTACAGCCATGCCATGCTTTCAGATTATGCATCGGTTGCACAAGCGATGGAAAATGCATTGGGGAAACTAATCACCTTGATTGAAAAAAAACAATACAATGACTGATGAGTATTTCATGAAAATGGCACTCAAAGAGGCAGAGAAGGCTTTCAAGGAAGATGAAGTTCCTGTTGGTGCAGTCGTCGTGCAAGATGGAAAAATCATCGCAAGAGGATACAACATGGTTGAAAAACTCAGCGACCCAACCGCACATGCAGAAATTATTGCACTTACCAGTGCTTTCAATGCAATGGGTGCAAAATATTTACCTGATGCCAGTTTATATGTGACTGTAGAGCCCTGCCTCATGTGCGCCGGTGCATTGCACTGGAGCAAGATTGGCAGAATTGTTTGGGGTGCACCGGATGTCAAAAATGGACACCAGTGTTATACAGGAAGTAAAAATCCATTTCATGCTAAAACGCAGGTTCTATTCGGTCTCATGGCAGATGAATCAGCTGAAATGATGAGAGCCTTTTTTAGGAAAAAGCGTTCCTGATTTTTATCTTTGCAAAAAATAATCTTATGCCGTTTACAATCCCTTCTCTTCCCTATGCACACGATGCACTGGAACCTCATATCGATACTGTAACCATGCAAATTCATCATGGCAAACACCACCAGGCTTATGTCGACAACCTCAACAAAGCCATCGCAGGTACTGCGCATGAAAACAAATCATTGGAAGAACTGGTGGCCCATGCTGGCAGCATTTCTCCTGCTGTTCGCAACAACGGTGGCGGGCATTGGAACCATGGTTTCTTTTGGGAAAGTTTAGCACCGCAAGCAGGCGGCCATCCAGACGGAGCCCTGGCTGCTGCGATTGATGCTGCATTTGGTTCATTTGATGCATTCAAGGAAAAATTCAGCAACGCTGGTATGACAAGATTCGGAAGCGGCTGGGCTTGGTTGATTGTGAAAGATGGCAAACTCGAAATTTCATCTACACCCAACCAGGACAATCCCCTGATGGATGTAGCTGAGGTAAAAGGGAAACCAATTTTGGGTGTTGATGTTTGGGAGCATGCTTACTATCTCAAATATCAAAATCGCCGTGCTGAATACCTGAATGCTTTCTGGTCAGTTGTCAACTGGAAAAAAGTAGCTGAACGTTTTTAAGCAGGATCGAATCCACTGCCACCCCAAGGGTGACATTTTGAAATTCTTCGAAGGGCCTTCCAAAGGCCCTTTATCATTCCATATTTTCTCAATGCATCGATGGCGTAATGAGAACAGGTGGGCGTGTACCTGCATTTGGGACCCATCCACGGTGAAATCACCATTTTGTACAATTGAATCAACCCAATGAAGGGAGCAACTAACAATGTTCTGAATGATGATTTCAACCTGTTCATGCAGTGTAAAGCTATCTTTTAAATGTCAAACAAACTCCAGGCGGCGGGAATTATCCTTTCAAAAAGCGATGGGATTGACTTTTTCATGGACGGGGTCTTTTTCAATTTTAAGAAAATAATTCACCATGACATTGCCCATCATTCTAAAAGAAAAAATCAAGCTCAATGAGCCCATCCTTCCTTCACAGCAGCTGACTGACAATGAGATTGAATTGACATTGAACCGCTGGGTACAGTTGCTGCATATGAATCGTATACATATTGTTTTCAACCAAACACCTGTCCGTATAAGAGAGCAATACGATTACCTGGCGACTTCTTTCTTCAACATGGAGCTGCCTCCTCATCCCTATGAAATGCATTTTTGTTTTATGTATGATCGGGTTGAGCAGGAATTGCCAGGCGATGAACTGGACCAAATGGTGCGACAGATGCTGGAAGATGTTTTCAGAAAACAGGAAAGCAACTCCAAGCCATGTTTGAACAGAAGGTTGCAATTCAATGAGTTTGAAAACCTTTCCGAACCTGAATTCAATTATCTGGTAAAGTCCTACGCAGAAAAAAAACCAACCATCAGTCAATGCAGGATCAGCATCCAACAAAAAAAATACGAGGGAGGCGGACTGGTTTTGCACGGAAAGTATCAGATTGGGTTCGCCTATGCGGCCTATTGTGATTTGGAATTGGGTGGATGGACGGTTGTGTTGAACAATGTGGATGGAAATTGGGCAGTGCAATCACTCTATATTGACGGCAAATAGGAGTGCTGCTGTCAAGCGATTTTAACCCATTCGGGTGCACTTCCCTATGGCCAATTCCTTAACTTAGCGTTTCCAAAAATTGGAGCGTGGAGGAGAACACTACTTTCTTAAAACGATTGAGGTCAGGCAAAGGCGATGAAACAGAAATGAGTTTTATTGATCACCTGGAAATACTGCGGTGGCATATCGTAAGATCTGTGCTGGCCATCTTGATTTCAGCAATACTTTTCTTCATTTATATCGATGAAATTTTTGATGTGGTGATCATGGGACCCACCCGCAATGATTTCATATCCTACCGAGTGCTTTGCAACATCAGTCATTTTTTGGGCATGGG
>SXYR01000127.1 GCA_005788265.1 Bacteroidota bacterium
GGTCAGTACAGATAATGTGATGAACAGCAATGAAACCAGACTGGTTGCATTTTGACTGCTGTAAAACATAAACATTACAAACAACATTCCAATCCAAGCCATCAAAGAAAAAGGCAATGCCTGTTTGAGTAAATGTGTCCAACTGCTGGTTGTATCGGGCATGTTAAAACTTACTCGAATTTTATCAAATGAAAGCAAAGAATGCCAGAGTCCAAAATAAAAACCAAATCCAATCCACAGCGAACTGGAATGACATATGAACAACAAAACCAGAAATTGAAAAACAGCGATAAACGCATGTGAGGATTGAAAATAGAAATATGTTGATTTGATGATAAACAGAACATGCAAAAGGATCATCATCCCAAGTACATAAGGTGATAAATCAGCTGCCAAATCGATCCATTGCTGCTCGGAAACATTGCTGCTGCCGAGATAAACAAATATTTTCAAGGCACTCAGCACATTGACAGATAGGAAGTACAGTATCCAGCAGAGTCCCAAGATAAAATAAGCGCCTTTTTGTACCCATGTATCTGATTTACCTACCCAGTCAATTTCACCGAAATGAAAGGCGGTAATGATGATGAAGAAACAGAGTGAGGTCAGCGGGGATATGTACCAAAGCAAGGCGTAAGCTGCAATATTCAGTAAATATTTCAACAGTATTTTACGGTCCTTCTGCTCAGTGGAATGAATATTTTTGCCCTCAATATAAAGGTCAAGTGCACCGTGTGGTACACCAAAGAGTATCATTGTAGATATGAGCAATTTGAATTGGTTGGTATCAGCAACGGTAAAATAATTGCTCAATGCTGCCAGCAGCAGTCCGAAGAGAAGCAGTATAAATCTGAGTTTGAGTTGCATATATAAAAAAGGGGCGAATTACTTCGCCCCGACATTAACCAAAATCAACAAATTGTGAGATCTGTTATGCTGCTTTGCGACTCAATGAATAAATCACAAGTCCAAATCCAATTTTGTTTACAGCATCACCGATGTTGTATACAATGTTCATATCCAGACCGATATTCTTAAAGCTTTCATACCACTGACCGTCGGCTGTACCAATCAAATATCCCAAAGGATAGATTGCCCATCCAACCAATACAAACCATGCAAGTGCAGAGTTTGCAGCTGCTACAGCAGGACCAGCACTGGTAGCGAGTTTCTTAACATCTCCCATCCATACTTCATATACAATGTAGAAGTAAGCGATGGCACTGACTGTACCCCAAATGGTTGCATCGCCCAATCCAGCTTCACCCATGTAACCTGTTACCAGCATTACTACAGAAGCGAGAATCATTTTCCAAAGCAAACCAGTGGTTCCACCAGATTTTTTGGTGATCAAATAAAACTCAACGCACATCAAAGGCACTGTCAACAACCAGTCAACATAACGGAAGAAGGTTGGAGACTCTTGCGTGTCAGCATAGTAACCGCGCATGTAGTAGTAGTGCACGGCAGCAATGAACGTAATCAATCCTGAAACCAGGACAGACGTACGCCATTCCTTACTGGTGTTGCTGAGTTCAAAAAAGAAGAAAACGGAAGCGGCCATCATGGCCATGGTTCCAACGAAAAACGTAAACGAAACGTAATCGTTTTTCGCAATCGCCGTAGTGGCATCAAGCAAAAGTGAATGGATCATATATGGAGTTTTAGTGAAAAAATCGATTTCACAACACTCACACCGTCCTTAAGGCTGTCAGTCTTAAAGAGACTGCAAAGCACTGGCACCATCAATCGTTGTCAGTAACACAACATGAATTTAACAAAAATGTTCTATTGACAATGCACATGCATTCAAAAAAAACACATTACCATTATACAAACAATTGATTTCTAGCATAATAGATATAAAAATTATTTTCCCGAAAATGATTTGGTTTTAAATAAATTTTATGGTGTTCAGACATTGAAAATTATAATTCATTACATTACAATTGATTACAATAAAAAGCAGGTAACATCACATAAATGGTATTTTTATGAAAACACCCTTCAAAATAGTTCTTGTTTCAGCTATCGCATTATTTGCTGTACTTCTATTCAACACTTTTTCATTGAAGTCAACAGCATCCGCTGCCTCAAGCTCGATAAAAATTCCGCGAGATGACTCCGCCGCTCTACATTTAAGCGAGGCCATTCAAATAAAAACTGTTTCATTCGGAGATACCCTGCCCATTGACACGGCAGAATTCATCAAGTTTAGGTTGTTCATGGAAAGAACCTACCCCCTCATGCATGCCAAACTTGAAAAACAGAGCTTCAACGAGTTCAGCTACGTTTTTAAATGGAATGGAAAAGATACATCGATGGCGCCCTATGTGTTGATGGCACATTTGGATGTTGTACCTGTAGAAGCCATCGCAGAAAGCAAATGGACCTACCCTTCTTTCAGTGGCAAAATTGAAAAGGACACCATCTGGGGAAGAGGGGCAGTTGACGACAAATCATCTGCCATTGCCATCATGGAAGCAACTGAACAGATGCTCGAAAATAATTTTACGCCGGAAAGAACTTTTTATTTCTGCTTCGGACACGACGAAGAAATTGCCGGAAAAAGAGGCGCCAACATCATCTCCCAATGGTTCAAAGAAAAAAATATCAACCCTGCCTTTGTATTGGATGAGGGAGGAATGATTGATACTGAAAAATTCAAAGATGTTCAACGGCCCGTTGCAGTTATTGCAACAGGCGAAAAAGGATTTGTCAATGTAGACATCAGCGTTGCCATACCTGGCGGACACTCCTCACAACCCGAAAAGGAAACAGCCATTGATGTATTGAACAAGGCAATTGTAAAGGTGAGAGAAAAACAAATGCCTCCCATCATCAGTCCACCTGTCAAATCTCTTTTGGAAAAAACTGCAGCTGAGCAATCATTTGTAAAAAAGATAGCGATTGCCAATATGTGGTTGTTCAAAAATCTGGTCATCAAGGGCATGGAAGAAAATAAACAAACCAATGCCATGGTGCATACTACCTTGGTGCCTACCATCTTTAAAGCTGGTATCAAAGACAATGTAATTCCTTCTATTGCCAATGCAACTTTCAACAGCAGGATCCTCCCCGGTCAAACAAGTGATGATGTGGTAAATTTTGTAAAAAACGCCATCAACGATGAGAGAGTGACGGTAAAAAAACAAACCATCTCATTGATGGAAGCATCTTCATCTACCCCATCAAATCACCCAAGTTTTCAAATGCTTGAATCCATCACACAGAAAATTGTACCCAATGTACTGGTATCACCATACCTGTTGATAGGCGCAACAGATTCAAGGTATTTCAGGCCGTTCAGCGACGCCGTTCTAAATTTCACACCCATGCAAAACGCAAAGGGATTTCACGGCATTGACGAGCGCATTGGAGTTACAGATCTGAGTCGCATGATCAGCTTTTACAAGCTGGTACTGGCAGAAAAATAAACAAACTGAATTTTATTTGATGGCCAAAAGAATTGGATGAAAATAGCATCCAATCTATCATATATTTACCTAAACTACGCTGTCGAATGAAAAATAGCAATCTTTCAAAACCTTTTTCTGCAAGTTTGTTTACTAAGTTATTGGGACTTGCTTTTGCCGTGTTGATCATCAACTTGCTTTCTGCGTATAAAATAGCATCCGACCCCGGTCCTGCTCCAGATCCAAGCCGATTCAAAAAAGTAGTCATCACAGAACCTGGCAAATTGGATGAACCCATGGAAATGACATTCCTGCCAGGCAACCGAATTTTAATTGTTGAACGCAAAGGAGGAGTGAAAGTTGTTGATGGTAAAACAGGTGCCGTAAAACTCATCACTACCATCCCGGTTAATACAAAGTATAAAAACAAACAAGGTCAGGTAAGGGAGGCGGAAGAAGGATTGATGGGTGTGATTGCAGATCCAAATTTTTCCCAGAACCACTGGGTGTACCTGTACTATGCTGATCCCAACGAAAACAAACATGTATTGGCAAGATGGGATTTGACAGGAGACGAAATGAAAGCAGACTCCAAAAAAGTCATGCTGGAAGTACCTACCCAAAGAGAAGAATGTTGTCATACTGGTGGCGGTATGACGTTTGATAAAAATGGCAATCTTTTTCTTACTGTTGGAAACAATACCGTTAACCCAAGATCTGGTACGTCTAATTTAGATGACCGTCCGGGTTTTGAAAACAACGATGATCAGCGTGCACCAGGCAACACCAATGATTTGCGCGGAAAAATATTACGCATCCATCCTGAAAAAGATGGCTCATATACCATTCCAGATGGAAATCTCTTCCCCAAGGGTACCCCAAAGACCCGTCCGGAAATCTATACCATGGGACATAGAAATCCATGGAGAGTATCCATCGACAACAAAACAGGATTTATTTATTGGGGAGAGGTTGGCCCAGATGCCTCTGCAGAAAGTGCCCGAGGACCCCGCGGATACGATGAATTCAACCAGGCAAAAGGTCCGGGTTTCTTTGGATGGCCTTATTTCATAGGCAACAACATTCCATATGTTGAATTTCATCACCAGGACAGCAGCTATGGCAAGCCATTTGATCCACTTCATCCGGTAAATACATCCAGAAACAACAC
>SXYR01000128.1 GCA_005788265.1 Bacteroidota bacterium
GAGCCAAGAGCAACCGGTTCCGGATCTACAATGGTCTTGTCATCTTCCTGACGCATGAGTGGTTTGCGTGCAGTGACCACAACTCCTTTCATGATTTTTGCATCACGCATCAATGAAATGACAGTATCTATATTTTTATTGATTACAAATGTCTTCTTAAACGTTTCAAAAGAATATGCTTCAATGTTTAAAGTATATCGAGATGTTGGAACAGTCAGCTTTACCATTCCTGTGCTGTCACTTACACGAATCCATTTTTTTGTGCTGTCTGATGTGTTATACAAAGAAAAGGTTGCGCCTGTAACATACTCCTTGTTTTGATCCATTATGCGTATAGACACAGCATATTGCGCGCGCAATACATTGATTGCCAATAAAGAAACGGTGAAAAACAGGACTATTCTTCTCATAACCAAGACCACAACATCAATTGGGGCCGCAAAGATATTTAATTACTGAGTACTATACCACAACATGCAACTATCAATATTGTTTGGTATATTGAATACAAACTTTCCGCTTGATAAATATGAAAAAACAACTGTTGTTTATTTTCATGATTTTATTGATGCAAAGCTCAATTGCCCAATTTTTTATGGTTGGTGCTGCGAGCAGGAATATCAATCCTGACAATGACAGCCTGTACATGGCGGGTGGAAATCCCAATCGCCCGTTTATCGATGTACATGACAGTTTATATGCAAAAGCTGTATTCATTGAAAACAAAGAGCAACATGTAATCATATTAACATTTGATTGCATAGGATTGATGTATCCAGCTTTGTTGGAAATCAGAGAAGAGGTAAAAAAAACAATGCCATTCATTGATCCTTCCAGAATTGTCATAAGTTCAACGCACACACATGCAGGTCCGGATGTAGTGGGCATTTGGGGCAGGAATTTTACACAAAGTGGTGTGAACCAGTCTCACATGAAAAAAATCATTTCAGCTGCAACTGCTGCAATCCAAGATGCATATGAAAAAAAAGAAAAATGTGAAATGCAATATGCGCAAGGAAGATTTGGCGAAGATTGGGTGAAAAATATTTCAGAGCCCAATGAAATTGACAGATCAGTCAACACCATTAGATTTCTCAATCAATCAAAAAAATCGGTTGCTGCATTGACCAATTTTGCTTGTCACCCTACCATCATGGATGATGCAACCAGAGCAGCCAGTGCAGATTATGTTTGGGGATATTATCATTATCTCGATTCATTGCAAGGAGGTGTGAATGTATTTTTACAAGGTGCCATCGGTGGATGGATACAGCCTGAAGATGTTTCATCGTCATTTGAAAACGCATTGCATTACGGAAGTTCTTTAGGTAAATATGTTCATGCATTACTATCAACACCCCAAAAAAGCCAATCAAACAACATTCGATTTAAAAGTAAAAATGTGATGTTCCCCATGAAAAACCTGGGGTTCTCCATGTTGTCAAAAGCGGGTGTGATCAAAAGAAAATTTGGAGAATTGGTAGAATCAGAAATCGCAATCTTCAGTATCGGCGATGCTCAGTTTGCAACCCACCCTGGAGAAACCGTTCCAGCGATGGGTCTTGAAACAAAAGCAGCTATGAAAGGTGCTGGTCCAAAATTTGTTTTGGGATTATCACAAGATGCGTTGGGATATATTTTAAAACCTGGTTTTTTTATCAAAGAAAATAACATTCCCCACAGTGAATATTTAACAGGCATGAGCATTGGCCCAGAAACGATGAAAATCATCATGGATACACTCAAAATGCTTTTATCAAATTGATGAAATAGAAATAACTTCAGAAAACAATAAATAGATAATTATGTCAACACAAAATTTCAGCAATCACTCCAGAATGCATGCACCGTTTCACTATGTTTCAGCGCCGTTGGTCATCATTGGACTCATTGGAAGCATTGTCAATCTTGTGAACTGCCAACCGGAAAACTATTACAGTGCCTCACTGTTGGTATTGGTTTTCTTTTTATTGTTGGTCATCGGTTCAATGGTGAGAACATACGCTCTTAAAGCACAAGACAGAGCGATTCGTGCTGAAGAAAATCTGCGTCACTTCATTTTGACCGGTAAACCATTTGACAGCCGATTGAATATTCGTCAGATCATTGCATTGAGATTTGCTTCTGACGAGGAACTTCCAGCACTGGCAAAAAAAGCTGCAGAAGAAAAACTAAGATCAAAAGAAATCAAACAGCAAATCAAGGATTGGAGAGAAGACAATTACAGAATTTAAACCGCTTTTCAATTTGTTGTTTCATTCCACTCAACCGCAACAACAATTTCATTTTTTCTGGCAATGATTTGATAAGGAGGATTGTATCCCAAGTAACGAAAATTACCAATGGTTTTGATCCCCTTCCCATTCAACAATTGTTTTAATTCATCTGCATGCTTGCGAATAGATGCATCATTGGCAAATCCCCCAAACTCAATGGCAGCAAGATACTCACCAGGAGTTTCATGAATTTCAACTTTGGCATCGTTGGGTTTCGGGAGACTCTCAAGATCGTATTTTGAGGGCATGACAAAACTCATGGAAGATTCTTTTTCATTGATGTCCATATGCACAGGAGAAGTCATGGCGATTTTAGTAGATGATTCATTTCCTCCAAATATATAACCAGCAATTTTTCTAAACCCACTGCTGGAGAGTTCACGGTAAGATTTTGCGGATGATTTGACAGTGGCAAAAGTTGCAGGGGGATAATACCTCAATTCAAAACCCTTCTCTGCTTTCACCACACGGTATTTTTGTCTCTCAATATTTGAATTGGAAATCGACATAAATGATTGAAAAGCAATGAACACAATTGCAACTACCAGAAGAACGATCCACATATTTTTCATCTAACTTATTTTATTTATAACACATAAAATATGATTTGTGTTGAGTACAGAATCATAAAATGGAGAAAATATTTTATAAAACCTTCCTAGGCTGAGAATGATCATGAAAAATTATAAGTAAGTTTAGTCTAAAATTGATAGAGATATGAAAAAGACACTCCTCCTCTTATTGTTCTGTTTGCATGTTGGTTCATTACTGATTGGACAAACATTTGAAGTGACCCTCCCCTCTGAACTTGCAAAACAACCCCTGGACGGAAGACTGCTGCTGATGCTGTCCAAAAATCCAA
>SXYR01000129.1 GCA_005788265.1 Bacteroidota bacterium
AAATCAGCAATGAAATATTGATAGATGTATGGCTTATACTAGGGCATCATACAATATCTCGACGGTATGCAATGCTCTTATACCAGTTCCATCTTTGATTTGATGCCTGCAGCTTGTGCCTGGTGCAGCAATGGTGCAAGCAGTATGATTCTTTCTGACAGCGGGAAATAAAACCAGTTCACCGATTTTCATGGAAACATCATAATGTTCTTTTTCATAACCGAAAGAACCTGCCATGCCGCAACAACCGGATGGGATAGATGAAACATTGTAATTTTTCGGCAATGACAGTATTTTTATGGAATCAGCAACTGAGCCGATAGCTTTCTGCTGGCAGTGCCCATGAAGCAGAATTGACTTTTCAAGTTCAGTAAAACTTGAAGCTGTGATAGCACCTCTGTCTATTTCTCTTGCGATAAATTCATCAATGAAAAAAACATTTGTTGCGAGTTTTTTTGCATTTGCAATATTTTTATCTGTTGCTAAATCTGGATATTCATCCCTAAAAGTCAATATTGCAGAAGGCTCTACCCCAATAAGCGGTGTTGTTGAGTCAATGACTGCAGAAAATATATCAATATTTTTATTCGCTATTTCTTTTGCTTTTCGAACAAGCCCTTTTGATAGCCATGTACGTCCACTTTCTTCATGATCAATCATTTTTACCGCATATCCCAACTGGGTTAACAATTTGATTGCCTTGATGCCAATGGCTGCATCATTGTAATTGGTGAACTCATCACAAAATAGATATACCTCTTTATCACTCGTTGTGAGCAATGCATTTTTATTTTGCTTGTACCAGTATTTCAATGTTTGTTCTGAAATCAATGGCATTGAACGCTTGGTAGCAAACCCGGAAATGCGTTTGATTAAATGGCCGATAAAACGATTTAGAACTACTGCATTGTAGATGGAAGGGAACAAAGATCCCAGGGCAGATGCTTTTGTATAATTGGCAATCAGCCTTGCTCTGAACGGAACCCCATTGGCATCATAATAATGCTGGAGGAATTCAGCTTTGAGTTTTGCCATGTCAACATTGGAAGGACACTCGTTTTTACATGCCTTGCAACTCAAACAAAGACTCATCACATCATAAATCTCCTGATGATCAAATCGATTTTCTTTGTTTGAATTGGTGAGATACTCTCGCAAAATATTTGCCCGGGCCCTGGTTGTATCCTTCTCATCTCGTGTAGCCATGTAAGAGGGACACATGGTGCCCCCAGATAGATGGGTCTTCCTGCAATCTCCAGATCCATTGCACTGTTCAGCATGCTGAAGAATATCTTGCTGATGAAAACGAAAAATTGTTTTAAACGCAGGAGTAAAATGCCCGGGTACATACCTCAACATGGAATTCATGGGAGGAGTATCCACAATTTTATTGGGATTGAAAATATGGTGAGGATCCCATGTATTTTTTATTTCTTTCAGGAGTTGATAATTCTTTTCTCCCACCATTTGTTGAATAAATTCACCACGCAATCTTCCATCTCCATGCTCGCCGCTTAAGGAACCTTTGTATTTTTTTACAAGCACTGCAACTTCTTCAGCAATGATTCTGAAAAGTTGATTGCCCTCTTCTGTTTTTAGATTGATAATTGGCCGTAAATGTAATTCCCCTGACCCGGCATGAGCATAGTGTACTGAATAGAGGCCATGTTTTTTTAGTATTTCATTGAATTCAGCAATGTAAGCAGGAAGATCTTCAACATCTACTGCCGTATCCTCAATGACCGGAACAGCTTTTTCATCTCCAGGAAGATTGCTCAGCAAGCCGAGTCCAGCCTTTCGCAAGGCCCATATTTTTTTGCTGTCTGCCCCAAATACAACAGGAAAATGATAGCCTAATCCAGCTGATCGCATGTCGGCTTCAACTTGGTGGGTGATGGCCAAAATTTCTTCCCTGGTTTCTCTGCAAAATTCAATCACTAAAATGGCGCCGGGATCTCCCTGAACAAAGAACCTGTTTTTTCTTTGCTCAATATTTTCTTTTGTACAGTCAAGTATATAATGGTCAATCAATTCGCTGGCACTTGGCTGGTACTTCAACCCTATCAAGTTGGCGCGAAGCGCCTCATCAATTGTATTGAAATGAACACATAACAATCCAGTCTCTTTAGGAGGAAGATCAACCAGATTCAATTTGATTTCAGTGATCAATGCGAGTGTGCCTTCAGAACCAGCGATCAATGAACAAAAATTAAAATCAGGTCCCCCTGCTTTGAAAGGCGCCATTTCAATGAGCAGATCAACTGCATAACCGGTATTTCTTCTTTCCACCGAAGGTTTTGGAAACTCTCTCCTGATCTCTTCCTGATGCTCATAATTGCTCAACAGGGAACGCACTGATTTATAAATGGATCCTTCCAAATTATCCATTTCACATTTTGCATGAAACTCGTCTAACGAAACCGTAGTAAATATTGCGTCAGAGCCATCACTCAAAATTGTTTTCACTTCAAGTAGATGTTCTCTCGTACTTCTAAATACAACAGAGTTTGATCCACATGAATTATTGCCTACCATTCCTCCGATCATCGCGCGGTTGGCCGTAGAAGTCTCCGGACCAAAAAACAATCCATGAGGCTTGAGAAATAAATTAAGCTCATCTCTGATTACTCCTGGTTGAACCCTGATCCATTTTTCTTCTTTGTTGAGTTCAAGTATCTCCGTGAAATACTTTGAGACATCTACGACAATTCCATTTCCAACTACCTGTCCAGCGAGCGAAGTACCTGCCGTACGCGGAATCAAAGAGGTATGTTCATTATTGGCAAAAGCAATTAATTTTCTAAGATCATGGGTATTGGCAGGAATGGCAACAGCAAGAGGCATCTCACGATATGCCGAGGCATCTGTGGCGTACAAGGTGCGGATGGTTTCATCAAGGAATAAATCCCCATCCAGATCCTTAGCAAGTAATTGCAGCCTATCGTTCATTGCTGATATTGAGGCTGCAATTTACCAATAAAATAGAGGAAATTTGGCCGATCTTATTTCACTTCCATGATGCCGCGTTTCAATGGCGAGTTCGCTCCTGCAACAATGTTTTGCAGTCCGGGATTGAGGCTGCTGATCAACACTTCCTGTTGAAAAGTCTTTACATTCTTGGGGTCAACCTTGTTGCCTTCACGCATCTCCTCCTGCTCCTCTTCTGTGAGTTGGGCAACAGTGGACCTCACTACCAATTTGAAGGGAGCAGTTGCTGCTATTTTTGAGTTCAGGATCAAATTTCCAGCAGGGCCCTTTTCTCCAGTATCAGAACTATAGAGTGTCGATAATACAGTTCCCGCTGTATCTGTTACTTCAACAGTAAGTTGACCATTCATGGATTCCTCGGTTTTCTGAAGGATCAATGTTACAGACTGACCGGTGATGGAATCCAATGTAGTTGCCTCTTTAAAACTGATGGCAGATGGAGGCTTTGGGCCCTGAGGCTTGGCAAATCGTCTTCCAAACTCGGCAACAGGTTCAAGAACTCCTGTATAAGCCAATGCCAGCACGGCAAGTACAAGAACAAGGCTGTACCCCAACTCTTTTTTGATCGAGCCAGTGGCCTTGTCTTTTGAATATACTTTGAGAGAACCCCAGTTATTGAAAATGTGAAATACCGCAATAGAAAGAAACAGCAAACCAAAAATCGTATGTGTCATTTCAATTTCATGTGACTTCTGTTTCAACCACATCAGTATTCCTGAGATGGACAGAAAGAAAAAAGCAGCGGCAACAATAAGGCTGATTAAATTTTTATTCTTTTTCATGTACTTGATTGATTTTTTAAAAATATGAAATTTATAATATCATCTTTTCAGTTCCATTGAATGGCAAAATATGTAGCGGGCCTCTTGGCAATATTGGTGATATTGTGCGGGATGAGCGACTCCACCCAAGCTGCTTCGCCATTGGTTATTTTTTCTTTCCTGTTGCCCAACTGCATTTCACCAACCCCGTCAATCATTAAAATAATTTCTTCGTTGACATGGGTATGGGGATCATGGCTTTTTAGTCCGGGGTTTAATGTAGTAATATGTATATCAAATCTGTTAAGCATCACTGTCTTTCT
>SXYR01000021.1 GCA_005788265.1 Bacteroidota bacterium
AGAACAAGCAGGCATATGAGCAGCATCAGCTGTTTGCTCTTTTTGATCAAGTAGCAAAACAAGCAATACAGGAGAAGTATCTTGGTTGCAATTGTCTGTAAAGACATCACAGGGAAGGAAATGGATGCGAAGGGCAACGTATTCATGATGGATGCAAAAGAGCTCATCCCAATGATACATGTTGTAATTCCTTTCGATATTAATGCTGAATTCAACAGATCGATTGGGTTTATACATACCATGATTTCTGCAATCAGGGCAATGCTGGAAACTGGTACAATGACGATATTGTTTAAAATGGAGTAAGTTGGATAGTGTTGAAAATGGTAAATCAGCAGGGGCGTTGTAAGGAGCTGAGCTGAAATGGAAAGTGCAACAAATGACCATCCTTTTTGAAGGAGCAGGTTCTTGGTATACATCAGTTTTCTGATGCGATGATAGAACAGTAAAATGGACAATACTGCTGTAAAGCTGAGTTGAAATCCCATATCATATATGGTTTCCGGATCAACGGCCATCATCAGAAAGCCTGCTCCGAACAGGGCATTGAGCGCTTCACTTGATTTGGATAGGTGGTTGCCTATGATTATGAAGCTGAACATGATCACGCTTCTCATGACTGAGGCACTTGCACCGCTGAGAAAAGCAAAAAACCACAATGCGGGAAGGGTTATCAACAATGCAATAAGCTTCAGATGGTTTTTCCTGAAAATCCACTGAAATACCTGGTTGATGAGCATGTAAATCAGTCCTAAGTGCATTCCGGATATGGCAATCACATGACTGACACCGGCATTTGTATATGTTTTATTCAATTCAGGATCAATGTCATTTTTGTAACCAATCAGCATGGCCTCTGCAATACCCAGTACCTGCTTATCCTGTATATATGTTTTCAATGTTGATAATATGAACTCTCTGCTGTGCAGAATGATTTTACTGGCTTTCTTTAAACCGTTTCCAATGTTGATATAATCTTTTCTGTCGTTAAAGTAGATTGTATAATAGGTGCGATTGATTTTACTGTATGAATAAAAATCAAATTCACCCGGGTTGTGGATTTTTTTTATGATGGATACAGGTTGCTTGCTGAGCAGCAAGTCGCCAATGCTGGATTTTCCATGCATATTTTTATTGATGTACAAATAAGTGTTCCCTCTGAAATTCCATTTATTCTTGGATCTCGTATAAACAGCGGCAATCCATTTTTCATTTTTTCCGGCATCGGGTTTTGATTCTTCTATTTTTAAAAGATAGCAATTGTCAATTGCTGTTGTTTTTTTCTTTAGATCTGATAACAAACTCGAAGTGATAGATCCCCATGTGATAACATAAACAACAATCACGAAAGATAAGAGCATGCTGATTTTCCACATCCACTCGATTTTCAGCAATTTGATCAGTAGAAAGATGGTGATGCATACAGCATGTATGGTTATGATGTGATTAAAATGTATGCTGTATGATTGTTCTATCAGAATTCCGAGAAATAATCCAAAAAACAATCTTAGAAACGGGAGTTCTTTGCAAATATTATTTCTGATCCGCACCATGCGAACCTACATGCTCATTCCTGTCGGACAAGGTGAGATTATACCGTTGATCTGATGCTTTCAACAAAAAAATGTGGTGGAAATGCTAGAAATCCAGTCCCAACGCAAAATACCAATAAGGCCGGCCACTGAATAAATTGCCCATGGGCCATCCTGCATCAACCCTCAAAAAGTAACCCAGCAAGGTGCTTCTGGCGCCAAAGCCATAGCCTCCTACAAAAGGACCGATGCCACCGGTTTTGATGTTGACCTGCACGTTGGTGCCGTCGCCATATACATTAATGGGGCGTTGGATGTTATCAAATTTTCCATTCCATGCAGTTCCAAGGTCAACAAATTGCAAGATTTGTAGATTCCTGAGAAATGCATTGTTGATGGGACGGTTCAAGAGGGTGGTGAAAATAGGGAACCTGAATTCGGAGTTGAATACGATGTTGTTGTTTCCGTTGGCAATATTTTGTCTGTGCCCTCTGAGATTCAATGCGAGTGTCTGAAATGCATAATCCAAATCTGGATCAGGACGGATATTCTGATTAAACTTGGGATTCAACCAGCCTTCTACGCCCCCTAAATAATAAATTAATTTCTGTGTACCCCACGAAAAATCGGCTGCAGCCCTGAATGCCCAGATAAAATTTCGGTAAATAGGGTAGTAATAACGCAGGTCTGTTCCGAGATTGATCATGTATTTTCCTGTTTTGTCGGCACTTACCATGCGCGTATTGACATCACCATAAATCTTGTAACGGAGGCCGTTCCAAATATTCAGGGTAGGGTTCAACGTGTTGTCATGAACATATTCCAACTTGACCAATGCATACTTCAACACGGTATCTGACATTGTCAGGGAAGGATAGTAATTTCCATCAGAAAGAATGGTGACCCGATCGGTTCGATAGCCTAGCATGGCCCTGATGCTTTTGACCTCATTCAATGGATAACTGACATTCAGTTGATAAAGATTCGAAGCCAACTTGTTGTCCAGTTGAGACTTGATGTCTGTAGCAGGATAAATTGGAAAATATTGTTGATTGCTCCTGTAGTAGGTGAGCCCCCAGTCGTATCTTCTTTTCAGGTTTTGATAAGATGCCAAGTAATCGTTGTCTTTCAAATTGGTTGCAAGCCTGAATCCACCAATAAATTTTTTGTCCTCCATGAGATCTGAAATACCCATTCTCAATATACCGTTCAAATTATTGGCATTTGAAAGATAAATAGGACCTGCACCACCGGCAAATGGCTGAAAGCGGTTTACCAATACAGAATTATTGAAACCGGAAACCAAATAGTCAGACCCAAATTTCAACTTATAGTCAAATTGTTTTGCATTTTTGAGATAATCCACACGGGCAGAAGCGATCGCTTCATCATCTATTGGTTTAACTGCACTGCTCTGGTTTTCTTCTGCAAACTCAGTTTGAAAAAGGGATACTTTTCTGTTGTCCTCACTCTTTTTTTCTTGGATAGTTTTTTGTTGCAGGATGATATTTTGCAGTTTCCGCTCATCATCCATTAGTTTTTTGATGTAAACTGTTGGACGTGCATTTATATTTCTTCTCAGCAAAACGGCATCGTTGACTTTAAGCTTGTACAAGAATTTCATATCCCCTTCCTGCCTTACTTCGCTTACAAGGTTATTGTCGCCTGCTCCTCTGCTTTCCTGAAGACTGCTTTCGTAATTTGTCAGCGGAAATACGTAGGTGCTGTCGTTGGAAATGGATATATATCCGATTGAATCTGGTACAGATTTTTTGAATGCTCTCAGTGTTGAATCAAGTTCTTTTGAAGGAGGGTTCCTTAAATATTCATCACCCACTTTGTAGATGGTGTCTAAGCCTTCTTTTTTTGTGGAGAAAAAGCCGGCATATCTGTTGCCAATTCCATTTGCATCGCTTACAAATGTAAAATGATTGACATTGTATTGGAGGGGAAATCTGGCTTGCCCGTATTTCTGATTGGTGAGTTGGGTAATTTGACGGAATTCGCTTTTCGTCCAGTTGTCAACCAAAAAAACGTTGAAGCTGTTTCTGGATGCAATTGCTGTATCTGCTCTCGCTGCTTTTGCCGTTGGGCGGTTGGATGAGAAGATGATTCCGGTTTTATTGGGGAATGCTACAAAAGAAGCATCCAAGTCATCGTATACATCATTCGTGATCTGTTCAACAGTTTGCTCAGCAATTTTATACACGAAAATATCTGATTGTCCATTTTTGACAGCACTCAATACCAGGGTATTGTTATCGAGCATGAATTTTGCATCCTGTATGATTTGGAAATCTTCAATAACTTGTTTGACTGCCTTGTACCTGCTCACGGCATCATAAACAAATAATTTTATTTTACCTTCCTCGTTATAAATGACCAGTAAGCGTGAGCCTTTGGAATCCCATGCGAGAAGGGGATAGTGCGGGTTCAATTCATCCTGATAGTTGAGAATGCCCGCTTTGAGCAAGATTTTTCTTTTTTCTGACAAGTCTTCAAAAATCACTTTGTAGATACCCTTTTTGTATTCCACCATGGCATAGGTGTTGTTTCTGGCGATCGGATTTGCCTGAAAACGATAAAAATCCTGCCTGGCTTTTACAGTTTCAATGGCAACCACATTTCCACGTGGCTGATTTCTTCTTCCTTTTAAATCAGAGAGGTATTTGTCTGATTCTTTCTCCATGAATTCTTTCAGCAGATCTTTGAATCTTTTCTTTGTGACTTTCAGACTAGCGGTATTCAAACTTTTGTAAATTCTGGATAAGTAAAGAAAATATGTAACACTTTCTTTTTTGTATTGGTCTGCAATAAACTTCCAAAATGCATGTCCTGAAAATATAGGATCTCTGAATGCAAACTGATAAAACGTTTTGTATTTGCCGGATAGCAAGGCTGATTTTAATTTATCATCCAACGCCGGACTCCATTCTTCACCCACATAGGAGATATATCCATCTGTCAACCATTTGGGCAGATCCAGCAAGGCTTGGTTGCCGGCAAATTCACCCAAATCATCCCCAAACAAGAGATTTTCCACCAGTACTTTGGCAATGCCTTGGCGAATGCTGATCCTGAGGTGATTCAGGTTGCCATCGTAAAAAAGAATGATTTTATTATTGACCAGCTTTGTTACCCCGCCTGTATTCTGCCAGTCAATGCCGAGTCCAATGTTGGATTGTCGATAATCTGTAAAGCTGTTGTAAATGGCAATGTTTGCTCTTCTTTGCAATCCATATTCTATGAATTCTTCGATATTATTCAATTCTTCCTCTGCAACCTGTGCAGTGAATTTTGCCAATTGATTGCCACCCTCGTAATAATAGGTATTGAAATTTCTGGTTTGGTAGTAGGTCCAGTTGATTTTTTTATACTGTACCCTGTTTCTTCCATACTCAACATTGCTTACCTGCGCATTGGCAATAAAACATGAAAACAACAACAACGGTAAAAAGAGTCTCACTAGGCGCATGGTGATTGAATTCAAATGATGGGTACCTTCGCACAGGTATACAAAATAACACATTTAAGCCAGAAATAATCCCTATGTTAAACGTTAAAATTTTTCAATTTAATCCGCTTCAGGAAAATACATATTTGATTTTCAATGAGCAGCTTCAATGTGTCATCATCGACCCCGGTTGTTATACCGATCAGGAGAGGGCGACCATCACCCAATTTATCAAAACCAAAGGGCTCAACCCCTTCCTTCTTGTAAACACACACTGTCATTTGGACCATGTTTTTGGCAATAAGTTTATCCATGAGCAGTACGGATTGGAATTGCATATTCACCAAGGTGAGCAGAGAGTGCTGGAGATGGCTCCAACCAGCGGATTGATGTGGAATTTGCCTTTTGATAATTATGAGGGCAAGCTTCATTTTTTGGATGAATCATTGCCTCTTCAAGTAGGCAATGATCAATTGAAAATTATTTTTACACCTGGTCATTCACCTGCGAGTATAAGTTTTTATTCAAAGGAAAATGATCTGTTGATTTCAGGAGATGTATTGTTCAGAGAAAGTGTCGGAAGGACTGATTTGCCAGGTGGGAATCCCGATCTATTGGCAGAAAGCATCCGAACCAAGTTGTATGTATTGCCAGATGAAACAATGGTTTATCCCGGACATGGTATTCCAACCACAATTGGATATGAGAAAAAACACAATCCTTATGTAAGCGTATAGCGCTTATTTTCCAGCGTATATTTTATTCAGATAGGGAATTTTTTTGAATTCTTCTTTTTCTGTTCTTAAGATGATGACTACAAAACAAAGCAGCAATCCAATACCGAAAAGATGCACATTCATCAAATCAGTTGATTGACTTCTCATTACATGGTGCAAGAGGTAGAACAGGTATGCAAGTACCAAATAACCCAAACTCTTTTTCCACTGATATGGTATGGGATAATATTTATTTCCCAGCCAAAAGCTGATGATCATCATCATGCCATAACAAGCGAGATTGGCAATGGCGGATGCAAAGTATCCCATGGATGGAATGAACAAATAGTTTACCGCAATGGTGATGGCAGCACCGATGATGGTGATGATTGCACCCATCATGTTTTTATTGGTGAGCTTGTACCATATAGATAGGTTGTAATAAATGCCCAGAAAAATCTTTGAAACCATCAACAGAGGTACGATGAAGAGCCCCTCTGCATATCCCGGATTCTTATGTACTCCCATAAAATATTTCCAAATATCGAGAAAGAGTACGACCGCTAGAAAGCAGCAGCAGCATGCGATCACAAATAGATTCATGATTCTTGCATACGTTATTTTAGCATCCTCTTTGGAGGATGTTTTAAAGAAGAATGGTTCAGCACCCATTCTGAATGTCTGGATGAAAATTACAATCAGTATTGCCAATTTATTGTTGGCACTGTAAATGCCATTGGCTGCCTTTGCTGCTTCTACCGTTCCATCAAATCTTTGTACGATCATCAAGCGATCGATTGTTTCATTGATCATACCGCCAAAACCAACGATGATCAACGGACTGGAGTACATAAAAATATCTTTAATAAGTGGGGTGTCAATTTTAAATTGAAAAGTCCTCAATTCTTTTTGCAACAGCAAAATGGTGCATCCACTTGCCATCAGCTGGGCAACAAACACGTATCCAATACCAATAGAGGGATTGTAGCAATTTGCCCAGATATTTTTTTGGCCGTTTTCAAATGCCGGCTTGCAGATTTGTAAGAAAAATACAACCAGTAAAACGTTGATCAAAATATTGGTGATTTTGATCACTGCAAACTTTTGGGGTCTTCCCTCATGCCTGAGTTTTGAAAAAGGCAAAACAGCCAATGTATCCAGCGCAACAATTCCAATAACAAACACGATATACTCTTTGTGTCCGTTTAACTGCAGATACGCAGCGGTGGAAGAAGCCGGCAAAATCAACAATACTGAAAAAACCAGGGTGGTGAGCAGCAGGCAAGAAAATGCATTGTTGAAGACTTTTTTCTCATCTTCTAATTGGATGAAACGGAAATAGGAAGTCTCCATTCCGTAGGTGTAGATGATGTTTAGAAATGCGGCAATTGCGAACAACAGCGAGATGTCTCCAAATGCAGCAGGAGCATAAATGCTGGTCAGCAGCGGTGTTAGCAGATAATTGATAAATCTCCCAATGATATTACTCAGGCCGTACCAGGCAGTTTGATTTGCAAGTTGTTTGATGCCAGACAATGGGGTGAACTTTTGTCAAATGTAAGACCATTGAATGAATCATCATTGCCTTGATGCAATATCAACATGTATCAAGGCAATTTGATAACTTCATCTGTAAAATACTTCTCATGCGAGTAGTTATTCAGCGTGTAGCACATGCCCAGGTGGAAGTTGACCAAGCAGTGGTGGGTGCCATTGGTGCTGGATTGCTGGTTTTGGCAGGGGTGGAGGATGCAGACCAAATGGAAGATGTTGAATGGCTGACAGGCAAGATCATCAACCTCCGAATTTTCAATGACGAGGCAGGGGTGATGAATTTATCCGTAAAGGATATCAATGGAGCAATTTTGGTCATCAGTCAATTTACCCTGCATGCATCTACCAAAAAAGGCAATCGTCCTTCATATATCAAGGCCTCAAAGCCAGATCATGCAGTTCCTATTTATGAGGCTTTTAAAAATAGACTCGGCGAAGAACTGGGGAAAAAAGTGGAAGCTGGAATTTTTGGAGCGGATATGAAAGTGAGCCTGTTGAACGATGGCCCAGTTACCATAACAATGGATACAAAAAACAAAGAATAATGACAATTCAGGAAACGCAAAAAAAGGTCGATGCATGGATCAAGACTGTAGGCGTCAGGTATTTCAGTGAACTAACCAATATGGCAATTTTGACCGAGGAGGTCGGGGAACTTGCCAGGATCATGGCCAGAAAATATGGTGACCAGTCATTCAAAAAAGAAGAATCTGCTGATGGTTTGGCAGATGAAATGGCAGATGTGATGTGGGTATTGATCTGTCTGGCCAATCAGACCGGCATTGATCTGGAAGATGCATTGAATAAAAATTTTGAAAAGAAAAATGCACGCGATGCGAACCGGCATCTGCAAAACGAAAAACTAAAAGGCTAATGCTTACCTTTGCGGCCTATGATAGTCAATGATCAGAACAAATTTCAGGCAATCATATCTCATGCAAAAGAGTATGGTTTTGTATTTCAATCAAGTGAGATTTACGATGGTCTAAGTGCTGTATATGACTATGGACCTTGGGGAAGTGAATTGAAAAAAAATATCCGCGAGTCATGGTGGAATGCCATGACACGCATGCATGACAACATTGTTGGAATTGACGCGGCTATTTTCATGCATCCCACCACCTGGAAGGCCTCTGGGCATGTTGATAATTTCAGCGACCCAATGGTTGACAACAGGGATTCCAAAAAAAGATACAGGGTTGATCATTTGTTGGAAGCCGCTGCCGATGAATGGGCAAAAGCCGGCAAAGAAAAAGAAGCCGAACAATTGTTGGCCGATATGGATGCATTGCTTGCATCAAGTGATTTTACGGGGTTAAAAAAGCTCATTGAAACCAATAATATAAAGTGCAGCGTCAGTGGAACAAACAATTGGACAGATGTACGTCAGTTCAATCTGATGTTCTCAACTCAGCTGGGATCCGTATCTGATGAAGCCAGTGAAATTTATTTGAGACCCGAAACGGCACAGGGGATTTTTGTCAATTTTCTCAACGTGCAGAAGACGGCACGCATGAAAATTCCTTTTGGAATTGCACAAGTTGGAAAGGCTTTCAGAAATGAGATTGTCGCCAGACAATTCATCTTCCGGATGAGAGAGTTTGAACAAATGGAAATGCAGTTTTTTATTCGTCCCGGAACCCAAAAAGAATGGTATGCTTACTGGAAAGAGGAGAGAATGAAATGGCATGAATCATTTGGTATTCCATCCTCCAATTATCGTTTTCATGATCATGTGAAGCTTGCCCATTATGCAGATGCTGCAGTAGATATTGAATATGCTTTCCCCATTGGATGGAAAGAAGTGGAAGGCATCCACAGCAGAACTGACTTTGATTTGAAAAATCATCAGCAGTTCAGCGGAAAGAAATTGCAATATTTCGATACCGAAATCAATCAGCATTATATTCCATACGTTGTTGAAACATCCATTGGATTGGACCGCATGTTTTTGTTAACCCTTTGCCATGCCTATCAGGAAGAAAAGTGGCAGAAAGAGGATGGGACCGAGGACAGCAGAGTGGTTTTGAAAATTCCGGCAAAAGTTGCGCCAATCAAGTTGGCGGTTCTTCCCTTGCTTAAAAAAGAGGGACTCCCAGAAATCGCCAAAGAAATCATGGCAACCTGTAGAGAAGAGCTCTATTGTTTTTATGAAGAAAAAGACACCATTGGTAAACGATACAGGAGAATGGATGCTTTGGGTACACCTTTTTGTGTAACCGTTGATCACCAATCAAAGGAAGACGGCACAGTCACCATTCGATACAGAGACAGTATGCAACAGGAAAGAATACCGATGGCTGGCCTGGCCCAGTTCATCAATCAGAAAATGATCTAAAAACAAAACCCGGCAATCGCCGGGTTTGATATTTATTGTTTGATGATTTTTCTGACTGTTTGGTATTTTCGGTCAGCGCTGGTAATGGTTATAACATATGTACCAGCTGGGAGGTTTCCGAGGTTCATTGATCCGTTTTCATATCCAGTTTCTCTCTTCATCACTATGGCACCAGAAAGATTTGCAACTTGTACTGAAATTCTTTTCACTCCTAGCATGTTGCCGGTCTTGTAATTGATGGTATTGTTTGTAATGGTTGGATAAACATTGTTGATGAAAGTTGCACTGTTTCTAATGGGGTTGAATACAGCAGTTGTTGGATTGTTGTTGTTCAGCGAGGATGCCGAAATGGGACTGCCGAGCGAAGCAGTGAACATTCCATTTCCATGTGTGCCAACTACCATCGTATTGTCAGACCATCTGCTTGCAATTGAATTGACGACGGCTGTATTTAGCATTTCAGATGGTTTTCCAGATGTTCCAACTTCTCTGCTCCAGACAGTAGCTGATCCACTGACCTTGTTTGTACTGAACAATCCAATGGAGGTGCCCACATAATATTCAACACCTGTTGTTTTCACAATGATCTCACATGCCCTGACAGATGGGATATCAAGATTGCCTTCAATCATTTCCCATGTAGGTGATGGAGCCGTCGCATTGCCTGTCCAGAAGATACTGTTGGCGCCATAATTTGAAACAACTGCAATGGCTGTATCCTGGTTTCTCGGATTTACAGCAATATCTCTTATAAGTGGACAAACACCATTCACGCAGGCTGACATCCCGTTGGGTGATATATCGATGGGTGCTGTGCTTTCTGGTCCTTGTGGATCTTTGAGTCTGTAAATTTTACCTGCACTGGTTCCAATGAAGAGGTGGCTGTTGGTTGAATAAGGACCTCTGGTGGTTTCAAGTGCATATATGTCGCCGGATACTGATGGTGCAACTCCTGACATCAAGGTCCAGTTATCTGCTGCTACAGTAGTTGAACTATTGGTTCTGTATATTGAATCATCTGTAGCATAGTACAAATAATCCGTATTGTCAGGATCCAGGTGGAAATAGGTGACAAACAGCCCCTCACCGGTATTGGCTGGTTTTATTTTTGTGTAAATGCTGTTTGAGTTGTTGAAATCAAACAACCTCATCCTGTAAAACTGTCCCAATTGCGCTGCACAAAAAAGATATTGCTGATTGGATGCATTCTTTTTTGTCAACCCCACTTGACAACCATCGCCACCTAAAAGGATGTAATGATCATTGCTGTCTGGAAGAGCTGCGCCGAGAATATTGGTTCTATCTCTAAG
Source organism: Bacteroidota bacterium (assembly GCA_005788265.1). Taxonomy (GTDB): domain Bacteria; phylum Bacteroidota; class Bacteroidia; order Chitinophagales; family Chitinophagaceae; genus Pollutibacter. Next base: position 10,905 of record SXYR01000021.1, read on the forward strand.
TGTTGTTGAATTGTCCTGTGCGCCTCCAACAAAAGTTTTGCTCCCATTGGTTGGGTCGATGCCAACGTGGTAGTATTGGAGTGTTTGGTATTGGCTTGCACTCAAAGACCAAACGGGTTTGGCAAGGGTCATATCATCCACAAGTCCTATTCCGCCATCGGATGCGATCAACACCCTGTTTGGATTTGTTGGGTCAAAAGAAAAACTATGATTGTCTGCATGGCTTGCCCCATCATCATCTGTATAGGTATCATCAGAGGAAATCCCGCCGACAAAGGTTACATTCTCTTTTGTTTGAAATCCATCGGTAGATCGAAACAGGTTGACACCTCCAGCCAGAACCAAGTTTGGATTTGTGGGGTGAACAGCCAGCAACATATTATATGCTCCTTGCAGTTCCATGTATTTGTTGGAAGAGGATGCATTGTTGCTTCTTTTTGCAACCAGATTGGTATCTAAGTTCCCAGTCCATTTATATGGCTTGGTGCTCATATCAACTTTAAACAAGTCAGCCTCTGATTTGGATGCCGATGCTGACTCGCCGTTTTCAATCATGGTGTACATGATATTTTGATTGCTGGGTGACAAGGCCAATACAATTCTGCCCCATCCTGCGGAATAATCTCCCGATGAATTGGTGCTGTTGTTGTAGGCTCTCCAGCCTGCAACAGAATCTGCTGCATCTTTTTCGCCTCCTGCAATCCTGACAAAGCTGGCAGAGTCACCTGTGGCCGATTCCCAGATGCCTACAAGATGTCTTACATTGTTTCTGCCTGTGATGGCAGCAAATATTTTGGAACCATCAGCCTTCACTGCTAAATCTCCCACACCGGCGCTGCTTGTAGAAGCACATGCACCTGTTGCAAGCAAATTCACATTGCAAGACAGTACAGTCTCCCAGGTGGTTCCCCCATCTTTTGATCGCATGATTTTTCGATGAATGGCTGCGTACACATCACTGTTTTTGGGATGCACAATGATTTTGTGGATGATATCAAAGAATCCAAAGTTTTGGATGACATTGTCAGCTGTAATGGTCAATGTGGTCCATGTTTTACCATTGTCAGTTGACTTCAAAATTCCGTTTCCGTATACAAATGCATTGGGGTAAGCTGCAGAAACACCAATGGCTTCCCCAGTTCCTGCATACCATGTATCTGGCTTGCTGGGATCTTGTGCCAAAGTAGAAACACTTCTAACTTCATTGACCGGATGAACAAATTTCCAAGTTTTGCCGCCATCTTCACTTCTGAAAATGCCACCGGATATTCCACCTGCCAATACAACTTTGTTGGTGGCAAATCTTCTGTCATGCACTACGGTCCTGGTTCTTCCTCCGTTTTGCGTAGGACCCACCGCTTCATAACTGTTGGCGACAGCGCTTTGAAAAATATTGCTGCTGTTAACGGGTTGAGATTTCAACCATTCCAATTCTCTTGCATGAATTCCATCAGGAATGGTTCCGGTTTTAAGATCTCTTGAAATAAGCCATTCATGCCTGGCTCTTAAATAAGAATTCTCTGTTTCCAACTCTTCCTCTTCGTCATTTAAAATGACCATTCTTTTTTGAGGCCAATTTAATTTTTTCTCTGTTGATAAAAAGTATGTAATTCCGCTGCCTATCAACATAACCAGGCCTATTCCAATCAAATATTTTTTACGCATATACAATTCGGGTATGCAGCAAGTTAACCAAAAATATGGCCCAAAATGTCAAATAATTGCCATAAAAACTTTGTTTACTTTCTGCCACAAATCTTTGCCTTATCTTTACATTCCTGTTGAGGCATGAACCTGGAGTTTCTTATTGAAAGCTATACACAATCCCCCCGCATTTTGGAGGTTGCGGACAGGATCTTATTGCCCCACCCAAAAAGAATTTCTTGCACCAAACTGGCGGGCTCTTTTTCCTCCGTTGTTTTTTCATCATTGTACAGAAATCCATCTTTAAAAGATTACAACCATCTGGTTGTTTTGGAAGATGTGGAAGAGGCTGCATATTTTCACAATGACATAGAGCAACTCATCAATCCCATTGATCTTTTCTATTTTCCCTCTTCATTCAAAACCAATAAAAATGCCCGCGAACAAAGCAGCAGCCATGTGATGTTGAGAACCGAAACGCTTGCGCGTTGGTCCAATCAGGGCAATAAGAAAATCTTGATAACATATCCTGAAGCATTGGTAGAAAAAGTAGTGGGGGCAAATGTGCTGAATGCACATACCATCTCCATCAAAGTGAATGATAAGTTATTGACAGATGATTTAATGGAACAACTGGTGGGGTATGGTTTTGAGCGGACTGATTTTGTCTATGAACCTAGACAGTTCGCCATGCGTGGCGGCATATTTGATATTTATTCTTTTGGAAATGAGAAACCTTATCGCATTGAACTGTTTGGAGATGAAGTAGACTCGATTAGAATTTTTGATCCAGAGACGCAGCTGAGTGAGAGAAAACTCCTGCAGGTAAATCTGATTCCAAAGTTTGATCAGCGTTCTACTGATGCTGCATTGCAACATCTGTTGACGTTTATTCCAGCCAATACCATCATCTACAGTTCCAATTGGCAGATGATGTTGGACCGGTATGCAGATTTTTATGAAAATATAGAGAGCAGTGCAATGGTAGACTTTACACCTGCAGACGAATTTGAAAAGGCTCTTTCTTCATTTACATGCCTGGAGTTCGGGTTGAACAAAACAATTCCTGAACCGTCGTTTGAATTTGCTTTTGATGTGGTTGAACAGCCTGCTTTCAATAGACAGTTTGATTTACTCATCAAAGATCTGCAGGCACATGAATCTGCCAAACACCCCGCATACATTTTTGCTGAAAACCCCAAGCAGCTTGAAAGACTTTATTCTATATTCTCTGATCTAAAAGCTGAAATTTCTTTCATTCCCATTCCAGCTGCCTTGCACAGGGGCTTTGTTGACAGAGCTGCGGGCGTGGTGGTATATACCGACCATCAAATTTTTCAGCGTTACCATAAGTATAAAATAAAGCAGGCTTACAACAAAAGCAAGGCAATTACCATCCGGGCTTTGAAAGAATTACAACCGGGTGATTTTGTAGTTCATATCGATCATGGGGTAGGGGTTTTCAGCGGACTCCAGAAAGTGGTCAACAATGGGCATATACAAGAGGCCGTCAGAATTTTTTACCGGGACAATGATATATTGTACGTCAACATCAATTCACTTCATAAAATTTCCAAATATACCGGCAAAGAGGGGCATGTTCCTCGTGTCAATAAATTGGGCAGTGATGCATGGGTAAAACTGAAAGAAAAAACAAAGGGAAAGGTCAAGGAGATTGCATTTGATCTGATCAAGTTATATGCTGAAAGAAAGGCGCAAGAGGGATTTGCACACAGTCCGGATAATTACCTGCAAACAGAACTGGAAGCATCTTTTATGTACGAGGATACACCTGATCAAAGCAAGGCCATTGCAGATGTAAAAACAGATATGGAACGTCCTTCACCAATGGATCGACTGGTTTGTGGTGATGTTGGCTTTGGCAAGACTGAAGTGGCCATCCGGGCAGCATTCAAAACATGTATCGATGGAAGACAGGCCGCCATATTGGTTCCAACAACTATTTTGGCCTATCAACATTATAAAACATTCAGTGAACGACTAAAAGATTTCCCCGTCAAAGTTGATTTCATCAATCGTTTTAAATCTACCAAAGAAAAAAAGGAAATCCTCCAGCAATTAAAAGAAGGTAAAATAGACATCGTCGTTGGCACACATTCTTTGATTGCAAAAGATGTTGTATTCAAGGATCTGGGTTTACTGGTCATTGATGAGGAGCAGAAATTTGGGGTAGCGCACAAAGAAAAAATCAAAACAATCAAAACCAATGTTGATTGTTTGACATTGACAGCAACACCTATCCCCCGTACCCTGCAATTCAGTTTGATGGGAGCAAGGGATTTGAGCATCATCAACACACCTCCTCCCAACAGACAGCCCATTCAAACCGAAGTATTGGTTTTCAACGAAGATCTTATTCGCGATGCGATCTATTTTGAAATTGAACGTGGTGGGCAGGTATTTTTCATTCACAACCGCGTGAATGGTTTGCCGGAAATGGCCGCCATCATCAAGCGTCTCTGTCCAGATGTGGAGGTAGGTTTTGCACATGGGCAGTTGGAAGGACATGAATTGGAGGAACGTATTTTCGATTTTATACATAAAAAATACGATGTATTGGTATGTACCAATATTGTAGAAAGTGGCGTTGATATTCCAAATGTAAATACCATCATCGTCAACAATGCCCATCAATTCGGCCTGAGCGATCTGCATCAGTTGAGAGGAAGGGTAGGAAGAAGCAACCGCAAAGCATTTTGCTATTTGTTGGCTCCTCCAATCAGTACCTTACCGGCTGATTCAAGAAAGCGACTTCAAACGCTTGAGCAACATGCTGAATTGGGAAGCGGTTTCCAGATCGCCATGCGTGATTTGGATATCAGAGGTGCAGGAAATATGCTGGGTGGGGAACAAAGTGGATTCATGTTGGAAATTGGATTTGAGATGTATCAAAAAATCCTGGATGAAGCCATCCGCGAGTTGAAGCGTACTTCTTTTAAAGAAGTGTTCAAGGAGGAGATCAGCAAACAGGATGATTTTGTGCATGATTGCACGATTGATACTGATTTGGAAATCCATATTCCCGATCAGTATGTTGATCAAATTACCGAACGGTTGGTTTTATATACCCGGCTCGATCATTGCAAGGACGAGGAAGATCTTCAAAAATTTCATACCGAATTGGAAGACCGTTTCGGTCCGGTGCCAGATTGCGTGGAAGATTTATTTACGACTGTTCGTTGCAGAAAGCTGGCGGTTGAACTTGGATTTGAAAGAATGACGCTCAAGAACAACACATTGAGATGCTATTTTGTAAACAATCCCGATTCACCTTATTTTCATTCAGAAACTTTTCAGTCAATTTTGCTGCATATCCAGACCAAAACCAACAAAAGTCATTTGAAACAGGTAGCAAAAAACTTCATGTTGGTTACGGAAAACCTACCCAGCATGAAGTTTTTATTGGAATTTTTAGAAGCAGTCTTGCAAACTGTTCAACAAAATAAAGCAGTTGATTAAAGGGGTCTGATCCAAATATTTCTAAAGCTTACCGGGTCGCCATGATCCTGAAGGCTGATTGGCTCCTTTGCACCATGGGATTTGTAGTTGGCAATACCTATGTATTCTGTTCCACCCCAGATAGCAGCATTGTTCTGTACAAGAACACCGTTATGTATTACAGTAATTCTTGCTTGAGATTGCATGATTCCATTTTCTGAAAATCTTGGTGCTGTAAAAATGACATCATATGATTGCCACTCACCCGGCCCACGGCTGGCATTTACCAAAGGAACCAGTTGCTTGTATATGCTGGCTGCTTGACCATTTGAATAAGTTTTGTTGTTGTAGCTGTCTAGTATTTGAAGCTCATATCTGCCCATTAAAAATATTCCACTGTTTCCTCTTCCTTGGCCCTCACCTTTCACTTCAACAGGAGTTCTCCATTCAATATGCAGTTGGCAATCTCCAAAACTTTGTTTAGTGCTTATGAGTCCTGAACCACGTTTAACTGTCATAGCGCCATCAGCCAATGTCCATTCAACATCTTTGCCTTTGGTGCCAACCCAATTGGAAAAATCTTTTCCGTCAAACAATACAACAGCGTCTGAGGGCGCCTCTGCATTTGTTTTACCAGGAGAGATTACTGCTGGTGCCGGATCGTAAATTTCAGATAGCTTAGGATCACCTCCCATTCTTACTTGAGCCTGCAGCATTTGAGAAGCAATGGTTCCGCAAAAGAGCATCAATAATTTTTTCATCGCGACAATTTTAGAACTTTGAATTTACACAATAATGTCACAAAAACAATTAGGGCATTGTTTTAAAAGAGTTATATGATTATATTTGAACAAAGAAATTGTAGATGGTCTCGAAAGTTACAGAAGGTGTAAAAATTTCAGTAGAGCAATTCTATCAACCCGAATATTCAAATCCGGTTTTGAGTGAATTCATGTTTGCTTATCGCATCACAATTGAAAACAATAATTCATTTCCAGTTCAATTACTAAAAAGATATTGGCGGATTGCGGACAGCAACGCCGACAAAAGAGAAGTGGAGGGAGATGGAGTGATAGGAGTGCAGCCCATCATTGCACCGGGAGAAAAATATCAATATATTTCCGGTTCCAATTTAAAATCTGAAATGGGGATCATGACCGGAACGTATTTGATGGAAAATTTGGTTTCAAGAAAAAAATTTGAAGTCAACATTCCTGCATTTCAAATGGAAGCACCCTTTAAAAGAAACTGATCAGATCTGATTTTCAAAAGTCATATTCATTTAAAATAAATTTCGTCT
>SXYR01000130.1 GCA_005788265.1 Bacteroidota bacterium
AAACCTTCTGCAATCAGAGGGACGATCATTATATATAGAACAATAATTATCTGTACCCAGAAAAGGACATGGCTTGCTTTTCAGTACATAGTCCCCTTCTTCATCAATCCTCAGATACCTCTCAATAAAAACACTCTCTTTCAGAGACAATACCTTGCTGATTCGCTTGATATCGGGCGTTTTGAACCGGGGGGAATAGTTTTTGCAGCAATTTGCACATGCCAAACAATCCACTTGCTCAAATGCCTCTTCATGGAGCGATGGAAGCACACGAATGGCCTTGTTTTTATCAACCCGCGCCAAGTATTGCTTATAAAGTTTCTGACGCTCAGATGACTTCTTTTCCCAGTTTTTCAACAACTCCTCCGACATGGTTCAAAATTAGTCTAAAACAGGCAAGCAATGATTGTTTCACCAATTAATCCACATTCAATTATCATCTTGCACAAAGCATTCAATCAGTGCTTGGATATAAGTAAATTTGCATCTCAAATTGACCCTCACCTTAAACCATCGGCTACATGAATCTTATTGAGCAACAATCAAAAGAATTTCAATCCAGACATATTGGTACAAGTGAATCTGAAATGAATGAGATGCTACACCTTACCGGTGAAAAAAATCTCGATGAATTGGTGGATAAAACCATTCCATCCAATATCAAAAACAATACACCAATGAATCTGCCCTCACCCATGAGCGAGGCAGCATACTTGCAGCATATCTTGGAAGTAGGACAAAAAAATATTGTCGCCAAAAATTTTATTGGCCAGGGTTACTATGGCACGCATACGCCCAGTGTGATTTTGAGAAATATTTTTGAAAATCCAGGTTGGTACACCCAATATACTCCCTACCAGGCTGAGATCGCACAGGGACGTTTGGAAAGTTTGTTGAATTTTCAAACCATGGTCACGGATCTCACCGGACTTCCCATTGCGAATGCATCTTTGTTGGATGAGGCAACAGCTGCTGCAGAGGCCATGACGATGTTTTTCAATTTTCTGAACAAACAGGATCATATTGAGCGTCCAAAGTTTTTTGTGGATGAAGCTTGTTTCCCTCAAACACTGGATGTATTGATTACCAGAGCATTGCCAGTTGGTATTGAAGTAATCGTTGGGAATGCAGCAACTGCCAATATGGATGCGTCTTATTTTGGAGCACTCGTTCAATATCCAGATAATACAGGTGGTCTTGTGAACTACAAAGCCTTCATCGACAAAGTACATGGTGTAGGTGCCTATGTTGTTATGACGACGGATCTGTTGGCATTGACCCTGATTACACCTCCTGGTGAATTGGGTGCAGATGTTGCATGCGGATCGGCACAAAGATTTGGTGTTCCACTTGGATACGGTGGCCCACACGCTGCATTCTTTGCCACCAAAGATGAGTTCAAGAGAAATATACCTGGCAGGATTATTGGCATCAGCATCGATGCCCAAAGCAACAGGGCGTTGAGAATGGCATTGCAAACAAGAGAGCAACACATCAAGCGAGAAAAAGCAACTTCGAATATTTGTACAGCGCAAGCATTGCTTTCGAACATGGCTGCCATGTATGCAGTGTATCATGGCCCAACCGGTTTGAAAAAAATTGCTACCCGCACTTCCATGCTGGCAAAGTCAGCTGCAGATTCATTAAAGAAGAAAGGATTTCAACTTGCTGCTAAAACTTTTTTTGATACCATTGCTGTGATAACAAATGATGCCGAGCGTATCATAACCACAGCCGCAAAAAGAAATATCAACTTCAGAAAAATCTCCAACAATACAATTGGAATTTCATTCGATGAAACATCCACTCCTTCCGACGTATTGGATGTATTGAAATGTTTTGATGAAAATTATGCCTCATATATTGAGGTTTCACAAGATGATTTCCTAACAAACATTCCGAGTGACCTCACAAGAACATCTACCTATTTGTTGCATCCTGTTTTCAATTCGCATCACAGTGAAAGTAAAATGATGCGATATATTAAATCGCTCGAGAACAAAGACTTATCGCTCAATACCTCAATGATTTCACTTGGAAGTTGCACCATGAAATTGAATGCTGCTTCAGAAATGATGCCATTGAGCTGGGGATGTTGGTCATCCATCCATCCATTTGCTCCATTGAATCAGACGAAGGGATATCAGCAAATCATTGATGAACTTTCCAAATACCTCTGTGAAATAACCGGATTCGATGCATGCAGCTTGCAACCCAACAGCGGCGCCCAGGGCGAGTATGCGGGTTTGCTTACCATCCGTGAATATCATTTGTCTAGAGGTGATCACCAAAGAAATGTGATGTTGATTCCAATTTCTGCGCATGGTACCAACCCCGCATCTGCAGTCATGGCAGGCATGAAAGTTGTTGTTGTGAAGGCATTGGAGAATGGCTACATCGATGTAACCGATTTCAGGGAAAAAGCAGTGCAATTCAGCGACACGCTTGCCGGCACCATGATTACCTATCCAAGTACATATGGAATTTTTGAAGAGACCGTAAAAGAAATTACTGATATTGTTCATCAGCATGGCGGACAGGTTTACATGGATGGCGCCAACATGAATGCACAGGTTGGACTTACATCGCCAGGTTTGATCGGTGCAGATGTCTGTCACCTCAACCTTCATAAAACATTTGCTATCCCGCATGGAGGCGGTGGCCCAGGTATGGGTCCTATTTGTGTGAAATCACATTTGGCACCGTTTTTACCAGGACATACATTCAACAATGATCAAACACTTGATACAGCCAAGGGGAATGTTGCAGTGAGTGCCGCACCATACGGAAGTGCAAGCATATTGTTGATCAGTTATGGATATATCAGAATGCTTGGAGAAGAAGGATTGAAGCAAGCAACTGCAGTTGCCATTCTCAATGCCAATTATATGCGTGCAAGATTACAGAAGCATTATGATATGCTCTATTTGGGGAGCAACAATACATGTGCACATGAATTCATTGTTGATCTTCGTCCTTTTAAAAAATCAGCCGATATCGAAGCAGAAGATGTTGCAAAGCGTTTGATGGATTATGGGTTTCATGCTCCTACTTTAAGTTTTCCAGTTCCCGGTACAATTATGATTGAGCCTACAGAGAGTGAGGACAAGCAAGAGTTGGACAGATTCTGTGACGCGTTGATTTCCATCCGTCATGAAATAAAAGAAATTGAAGATGGAAAAGTAGAGAAGCAAAACAATTTGTTGAAAAATGCACCGCACACACAATACGTTATCATCAGCACTGAGTGGGACAAAGCCTATACAAGAGAGCAGGCTGCCTTCCCATTGCCGTATTTAAAATTGAATAAATTCTGGCCAAGCATCTCCAGGGTGAACAATACCTATGGTGACAGAAACCTGGTATGCACCTGTGAGCCTGTCAGCAGCTACGCGGAGTAAGCCATGCTTTTTTTATTGAATGTGTAGAAAATTTGACGATTTATTGCTCTTTTTGTCTTAAATTCACCATGAGCTTGCCCCTGTATTAGATAATTTCCATCTTTACAGCCTGTTTATTAGAATTTTTAAAAAAAACTGCTTTCTTATGGCAAGAAACCGGGGATTGTATCGTTCAGCTTTCGAAAGAGATGCCTGTGGAATTGGCTTTGTAGCCAACATTAAGGGAAATAAAAATCATCAGGTTGTTTCAGATGCATTGACCATTTTGGAAAACATGGAGCACAGAGGTGCCTGTGGCTGCGAAAGCAATACGGGAGATGGTGCCGGGATCTTGATTCAAGTTCCACATGCATTTTTCTTTGACGAATGTTTAAAGGCAGGAGTTCATTTACCTCCATTTGGAAAGTATGGAGTTGGATTTATTTTTTTTCCAAAAGAAATCAGGCTGCGTGAAGAATGCAGAGATATTTTCAGCAGAGCGGCTGAAGAATTGGGGTTGGAAATTCTCACATGGAGAAAGGTACCGGTGAATCCAGCGGACATTGGGTTTACAGCAAGGTCAGTTGAACCCGAAATGGAACAGGTATTCGTTGCTTGTCCTGATCATATCAACGATCCCATGGCTTTCGAGAGAAAGCTTTTTATTCTCAGAAACTATGCAAGTCACCTGATCAACAACTCAGTGAAAAAAGATCCAATTGGATTTTATATCTCCTCGCTTTCATATAAAATCATTGTATACAAAGGCCAGCTGACAAGCCTCCAGGTTAGATCTTACTTCCCTGACTTGAACAACAAAAAAGTAGTGAGTGCATTGGGATTGGTTCACTCCCGTTTTGCAACGAATACATTTCCTTCCTGGAAACTTGCACAGCCTTTCAGGTTCATTGCACACAATGGCGAAATCAATACACTGCAAGGAAATTTAAACTGGATCAAAACAAATGAAAAAGGATACACATCTCCCTACTTTACAAAGGAGGAAATGGATATGTTGCTTCCCATTGTTTCATCCGGGAACAGTGATTCAGCCAGCTTGGACAATATGATTGAGTTGCTCACCATGACAGGCAGATCTTTGCCGCATGTAATGATGATGCTGATACCGGAAGCCTGGGATGGAAATGAACAAATGGATCCTGTAAAAAAAGCTTTTTATGAATTCCATGCTTCCATGATGGAGCCATGGGACGGACCAGCTTCGATTTCTTTTACGGATGGAAGAATGATTGGTGCAACATTGGACAGAAATGGATTGCGACCATCTAGGTATTGTGTAACATCGGATGACAGGGTCATCATGGCTTCTGAGACTGGAGCATTGCCCGTGGATCCATCCCTCATCATTGAGAAGGGAAGATTGCAGCCCGGCAAAATGTTCATTGTTGACATGGAGGAAGGCAGAATCATCAGCGATGAGGAACTCAAGACAACCATCTGCGGACAAAAACCTTATGCGGATTGGTTGAATAAATATAAAATCAGGTTGAATGAATTGCCTGAACCAAGGGTGATGTTTACACACCTCGAACATGATCAGGTATTCAAATACCAAAAAACTTTCGGTTATACTTCTGAAGACTTAGAGCATATCATTGCGCCCATGGCCATGGATGGAAAGGAGCCTGTTGGTTCAATGGGAACAGACACCCCACTTGCTATTTTGAGTGATGAGCCTCAGCACCTCAGCAGTTATTTCAAACAATTGTTTGCGCAGGTTACCAATCCCCCGATTGATCCCATCAGAGAACGGCTGGTCATGTCACTCGCCACATTTGTTGGCAACAATGAAAACATGTTGCAGGAAAATCCTATGATCTGTCATACTGTTGCATTGAAACATCCGGTATTGACCAATCATGATCTGGAAAAAATCAGAAGTATTGACACCGGTATTTTCCAGGCTAAAACGCTTCAATGTTATTTCAGGTCAGATGGAAAACCTGGTTCTTTGAAAAAAGCATTGGACAGAATTTGCCGCTACGCTGTAGATGCAGTGGAAGATGGATTTGAAGTGCTGATATTGCAGGACAGGGCGATTGACTCCGAACATGCACCTATCCCTTCATTGCTTTCGACTGCTGCCATTCATCATTACTTGATCAGAAAAGGATACAGAGGAAAAGTTGGAATCATTGTGGAAGCTGGAGACGCATGGGAAGTACATCATTTTGCCTGTCTGCTTGCATTTGGTGCAACAGCTATCAATCCCTATCTGGCTTTGAGTTCGATCAGGGACATGAAACTCAGCGGAAAAATGCAAACCGAACTCGAATCAGAGCAGTTGAAAAAAAATTACATCAAGGCAGTAAACGAAGGCCTCCTAAAAGTATTCTCCAAAATGGGAATATCTACACTGCAGTCTTATCAGGGAGCACAAATTTTTGAAATCATTGGACTGAACAACGAAGTAGTTGACAAATATTTTACTGGTGCTGTTTCCAGAATTGAAGGAATGGGATTGGATGAACTCGCCAAAGAGGCTTTGGCAAAACATCGACTGGCATTTGCAAGGAAAACACTTCCTGTGGATCGTTTGCCCGTTGGTGGATTTTATCAGTGGAAAAGAAAAGGCGAATTCCATCTTTTCAATCCTCAGACCATTCATCTCTTGCAACATTCAACAAGAACAGGGGATTATTCAGTTTTTAAAAAATATTCCAAGTTGGTCAATGAGCAAGGAGAAAAAGCTTGCACATTGAGAAGCTTGTTTGAATTCAATCCAGTTCGTCCCTCCGTTTCAATAGATGAAGTGGAAGCAGCAGAAAGCATTTATAAAAGATTTGCAACAGGTGCCATGTCGTTTGGCTCTATCTCATGGGAAGCACACACAACGCTGGCCATCGCCATGAACAGGCTGGGTGCAAAAAGCAATACGGGCGAAGGCGGCGAAGATGAAATCAGGTATGAAAAATTAGCCAATGGTGATTCCATGCGATCATCCATCAAACAAGTTGCATCTGCCAGGTTTGGTGTAACAGCACAATACCTCACCGAGGCAGAAGAATTGCAAATTAAAATGGCACAGGGTGCAAAACCAGGAGAAGGTGGACAATTGCCTGGACACAAAGTGGATGATTGGATTGGACGTGTGAGGCATTCAACACCAGGAGTTGGATTGATTTCACCTCCACCCCATCATGATATTTATTCCATTGAAGATCTTGCACAATTGATTTTTGATTTGAAAAATGCCAACCGAAAAGCAAGAATCAGTGTGAAACTGGTTTCAAAAGCTGGTGTTGGAACCATCGCAGCTGGCGTAGCAAAAGCAAAGGCAGATGTGGTATTGGTTTCAGGATATGATGGTGGGACAGGAGCATCCCCTTTGAGTTCGATCAGGCATGCAGGCTTGCCATGGGAACTCGGACTCGCTGAAGCCCATCAGACCTTGGTGAAAAATAAATTAAGAAGTCGAGTTGTTTTGCAAACCGATGGCCAATTAAAAACAGGCAGAGACATTGCCGTTGCAACATTGTTGGGTGCAGAAGAATGGGGTGTTGCAACAGCAGCATTGGTTGTTGAGGGATGCATCCTCATGCGCAAATGCCATTTGAATACTTGTCCAGTTGGCGTTGCCACGCAAGATCCTGAATTGAGAAAAAGATTCAACGGTGCTGCAGAATATGTAGTGAACTTCATCCAATTTCTTACCAATGAGCTTCGTGAGCTGATGGCAGAACTTGGATACAGGACTGTGGAGGAGATGGTAGGGCAAGTGGATGCATTGAAAATGCGCGAAGGTATTACCCATTGGAAATACAGCAAGTTGGACCTCTCCCCTGTTCTCTATAAAGAACCTGCAGATGCATATACTGGACTTTACAAACAGGAAGAGCAGGATCATGGTATTTCATCAGTTATGGATTGGCAACTGATAGAACAATCAAAATCAGCCATAGAAGATGGACATAAAATTCGATTGGATAAGCCCATCAAAAATACTGACCGAACAACAGGCACTATGCTCAGCAATGAGATTACAAAAAAGTATGGTGCCATTGGGCTGCCTGATGACAGTGTGCACATCAAGTTTAATGGGACAGCGGGACAAAGTTTCGGTGCATTCAATACAAAAGGCGTAACACTTGAATTGGAAGGAGATGCGAATGATTATTTCGGCAAAGGACTCAGCGGTGCAAAACTGATTGTATACCCTGATAAAAGATCAAATTTTGTGCCTGAGGAAAACATAGTGATAGGCAATGTTGCCTTCTATGGTGCAACAGCAGGTAAAGCATTTATCAGAGGAAAAGCAGGTGAAAGATTTGCTGTCAGAAATTCGGGTGCAACGGCAGTAGTGGAAGGTGTAGGTGATCATGGATGCGAATACATGACCGGCGGAACTGTACTGATACTTGGGAAAACTGGCAGAAATTTTGCAGCTGGCATGAGCGGCGGTATTGCATACATATATGACTTGCAAAACAGTTTCAAAGAAAACTGCAACCAGGAAATGGTTGATCTTGAAACAACTGACACTGAAGACCTGCATGTAATTGAACAATTGCTCAGAGAACACGTTGCATATACACAGAGTGCAGTTGCCAATTTCTTATTGAATGATTTGGAGAACCAAAAACAACATTTCATCAAAGTTTTTCCGAGAGATTACAAGAAAGCATTGCAACAAAAAAAATCAACCAAAAAGGCAACCGTCAAATAATCATTCATGGGTAAACCAACAGGATTTTTAGAATTTACCAGGGTCAGTCCATCTAAACTGGAACCCAAAAAAAGAATTTCAAATTTCAATGAATTCGTGCAACCCTTCGATGGTGTTGAATTGAACAAACAAGCTGCAAGATGCATGAATTGCGGTGTTCCTTTTTGCCACAGTGGATGTCCGCTTGGAAATGTAATTCCCGAATTCAATGATGCAGTTTACAATGAGCGTTGGGATGAGGCGTACGAAATTCTTACTTCCACCAATAATTTTCCAGAATTTACCGGAAGGATTTGTCCAGCTCCCTGTGAGAGTGCCTGTGTGCTTGGAATCAATCAGCCGCCCGTGAATATTGAAGAGATAGAAAAACACATCATAGAAATTGCATTTGAGAAAGGAATTGCCAAACCCAAGATTCCACCTGTTCGTTCTGGAAAAAAAATTGCAGTTATCGGTAGCGGTCCTGCTGGACTTGCAGCTGCAGCCCAACTCAATCAAGCCGGACATACAGTCGTTGTTTTTGAGCGTGATGAAAAACCAGGAGGATTACTTAGATATGGGATTCCCGATTTCAAACTGGAAAAAAATATCATTGACAGAAGAATTGCGTTGCTTGAGCAGGAAGGCATCGCATTCAGATGCAATGCCAATGTAGGCGTGAACGTCAATATGAATGATTTGCTCAGAGAATACCACGCCATTGTTCTTTCTGGAGGATCTACCTTTCCGCGAGACTTGAATGTAAACGGCAGAGCGCTGAAAGGTGTGCATTATGCCATGCAATTTTTAAAACAACAAAATAAATTGGTTGCAGGAAGCGATCCACTTGCAGGCAAGGACATTGAGAGCAATATCTTGGATGAATTGATTTCTGCCAAAGGGAAAAATGTAGTCGTCATTGGTGGTGGTGATACAGGAAGTGATTGTGTAGGAACATCCAACAGGCAGGGTGCGAAAACCATCACACAATTTGAATTGCTCCCCAAACCTCCCGATCATCGTTCTGACATCATGCCATGGCCAACGTATCCAATGGTATTGAAAACCTCTTCTTCGCATGAAGAGGGATGTGAAAGAAAATGGGCCATCGCTACCAAAGAATTTATTGGCGATAACAATGGAAATTTGATTGGAATTAAAACTGTGGAACTGGATTGGAAAATAGAAAATGGGAAACCTGCCAATTTTATAGAACGTGCAGGATCAGAAAAAATATTGGATTGCGAATTGGTATTGCTTGCCATGGGATTTGTTGCCCCCGAACAGAAGGGAATGATTGATCAACTAGAAATAGCTTTGGATGAAAGAGGGAATGTAAAAGCTTCGGAAAAAGAATTCAAAACCAACATCAACAAAATTTTTACATGCGGCGATATGCGCCGGGGTCAGTCGCTTGTTGTATGGGCCATCAGCGAGGGTCGTGAATGCGCCCGAAAAGTAGATGAGTTTCTCATGGGAGAATCCCTGTTGGAAACAAAAGACAGCAGTCTACATATTTAAAGATTCCCATACTCGTTGTATTACATATTAATTTATTTTATATATGTTTTATTTATAAACATTGAAATGTCAATAAAAAATTCAATCAATTGATTTACAATGATATATAATTTTTATATACATATATAATTTATTTCTATATATATAATTAAGGAATAAGGAGGTTACTTTTTTGTATTTTGCGGATATATTTTAAATATTTCTGTAAAAAAATCAAAAAATGAATTCCAAAACCGTAAGAGACAAACTTCCATTTATTTTACTGATTTTAATTTCCATCTCGGCAATATTCGTGCCGGTCCTCCCCAATTTCGAAGACAAAGATGCTGTTTACAACGGGGCTGACATTACATGGATATTAATTGCAACTGCACTTGTATTCCTGATGACCCCAGGTCTGGCCTTCTTCTATGGCGGCATGGTGCATCGCAAAAATGTCATATCCACCATGATCAAAAGCACTGTTGCAGCGGGTGTGGTGAGTGTGATTTGGGTTGCCTTTGGATACAGTTTGAGTTTCGGAGAATCTATCAATGGATTTATTGGAAATCCCCTCACCCACTTTTTCTTCAAGGATGTGAGCAATTCCGAACCTTGGGGACTCGCACCGACCATTCCAAAATCTTTGTTCGCCCTGTTTCAATTGATGTTTGCAATCATTACGCCCGGATTGGTCGTAGGTGCTTTGGCAGAAAGAGTAAGATTTACATCATATATTCTATTCATCATATTATTCAGCATCCTCGTCTACGCTCCTCTCGCACATTGGAGCTGGCATCCAGAGGGATTTCTGTTTAAAATGGGAGCATTGGATTTTGCTGGTGGAACTGTTGTACATATTTCTGCAGGTTGCGCTGCGCTTGCTGGTGTACTTGTCCTGAAACGCAGAAAAGCACATCTTGAAGGAGCAGAAGTTCCCCCAGCCAATGTGCCCTATGTACTGATTGGAACTGGATTGCTATGGTTCGGTTGGTTTGGATTCAATGCAGGTTCTGCATTGGGCGCAAATGGATTGGCAGTATCTGCTTTTGCCACAACCAATACCGCTGCAGCAGCAGCGGGTTTATCTTGGATGTTTTTTGATGTAATGCGTGGGAAAAAACCATCTGTGATGGGATTCTGTATTGGTGCTGTAGTTGGTCTCGTTGCCATTACACCTGGAGCAGGATTTGTTGGAATTCCACAAAGCATTTTTATAGGAGTATTTGCAGCCATCGTATCAAACCTGGCTGTTCATTATAAACAAAAATCCACCTTGGATGATACGCTCGATGTTTTCCCATGCCATGGAATTGGTGGAATTGTTGGAATGATTTTAACAGGTGTTTTTGCAACCAAAGCTGTCAACAGTGCTGGCAATGACGGACTACTTTACGGCAATGTTGACTTCTTTATTACTCAGCTGAAAGCAATGCTGATTGCTGTAATCTATTCTTTTGTTGTTTCATACCTCATTTTCAAATTTATCAACTTGATTCAACCTCTTAGGGTGAGCGAGGAAGAAGAGGAATTGGGACTCGATCAAACACAACATGATGAAAAGTATGGAAGAAATCCAAACAAGGCTTAACCGCCCTGAAAAATAAAACAAGGGTACAGCGCGGGGCAATGTTGGACTAGAACATTTGCCTTTGCCATACCCTCTTTAAGAACTAAAAACTAAAACAATGTTACGAAAACTTTGCTTAATTGCATTGGTTTGCACAAGTGCAATCCAAGTCTCTGCACAAGAGGCCGCTTCAAAATCGAAAAATTATTCTTTAACATTTTCAGGTTCCATCGACGGCTATATCCGACAGGATTTTGGTGAAGACATCACCAACAACAAAACGAGCTTTACGAACAGCTACGGGAAATTTATGTTGGGAATGGTATCAGGAAAAGCGGACTACACATACAAAAAACTAAATGTGGTTGCTGATATTGGGGTGGGTAAAAGAGCCAAAGAATTTGCTTACAATGACAAAGGAGTCCTTTCGGGGATTAAACAATTGTATGCATCACTGAATATAACAGAAAATATTAAAATAACTGGCGGAAGCTGGTCCACCCACGTGGGCTATGAAGTACTAGACCCTTATGTAAACAGGAATTACAGCATGTCGTATATGTTTTCATATGGACCCTTCTTGCATACGGGTGCAAAGGCAGATTTTATAGTAGGTAAATCTTCATTTATGATTGGAATAGCAAATCCCACCGATTATAGAAAAGCGCCTGCTGGAAATAAAAAAGCACTGCTTGCTCAATACAGCGTAGCCATCAATGATGATACCAAGTTGTACCTTAATTACGTTGGTGGAGAAAGACCTGCCGATGCTGCAAAAACGAGACAGCTGGATGCAGTACTTACTTCGAAATTGAATGACAAATGGAACATAGGATACAATGGAACAGTTACCAGTGTAAAACCTCCCTCCATTGGCAAGGATCTATGGTTTGGAAATGCCATTTACCTTAATTACGACCCAAAAGAAAAGATCGGGTTCACACTAAGGACCGAATTCTTTTCAGATAAATACAAACTTGCAGCGTTATCAAGTGCTGCATATGGAGGATCCATACTTGCAACTACAATTTCGGCGAATATCAAAGCAGGTCCGGTTGTTCTGATACCGGAACTCAGGGTTGAAAACTGTTCAAATAAAGTATTCCACAACAAATCTGGAGCAGAGAAGAATGGCAGTTCCAGTCTTTTGTTGGCAGCGTATTATAAATTTTAATTAGTTTTTGGGTTATAAACAAGGCTACGAGGCGGCTTTCTAGCCGCCTCTCTTTATTTCTTTCTGAAGAAGATTCTTACAGGGACGCCATTAAACTTAAACACCTCTCTTAACTTATTTTCAAGATAGTTTTTGTAAGGAGTTTTAATATCGTCAGGATAATTGGTAAAAAATGCAAAACTTGGAACTGCAGTTGGAAGCTGGGTAATGAATTTAATTTTAATTGAGTTACCCCTCACTACCGGCGGATGATAGGCTTCTATCACTTTCAACATTACTTCATTCAACTGTGATGTTGGAATTCTTCGGTTTCGATTTTCATAAACCTCCAACGCGGTTTCAATCACTTTGAAAATCCTGGTTTTCTCCTTCGCAGAAATAAACAACACGGGAACATCTTTGAAGGGAGCCAATCGTTCTTTCAAATTTTTCTCGTACTCCTTGGCAGTATTCGTTGTTTTTTCAACAAGATCCCACTTGTTCACCAGAAAGACAATCCCCTTTCCCTTTTTAACTGCAAGTGAAAAAATATTCAAGTCCTGCTGCGTAATTCCTTTTTCTGCATCAATCATCATCAAACATACGTCCGCCTCGTCCATTGCCTTGATGGCCCGGATAACGGAATAGAATTCAAGATCCTCATGTACCTTGGTTTTTCTGCGTATGCCTGCGGTATCGATCAGTATAAAATCCTTTTGAAATAAGTTATAGCGGGTATGAATGGTGTCTCTTGTGGTACCTGCTATATTACTCACAATGGTACGCTCTGTTCCAACCAATGCATTCAACAACGATGATTTCCCAACATTGGGTTGTCCGATGATGGCGAAATGTGGCAACCCATCTTGCGGAAGATCCGCTGGAACTTCTATCAGCGCGGCAATATCATCCAATACTTCACCTGTTCCGCTCCCCGACATGGAAGAAAGAAAATAAGTCTTTTCTATTCCCATGGAGTAAAACTCGGTTGCATCTATTTGACGCTCACTGTTGTCAACCTTGTTGACTACCAAAAAAACAGGTTTTTTGGCACTGCGCAAAACATCCGCCAT
>SXYR01000022.1 GCA_005788265.1 Bacteroidota bacterium
ACCTTGGAAGAGACCTCGCATATCTATCCTCAGTTGTTTTGTTGATCATCGTTGTTCAGCTGACATTCTTGAAACCCCCAAAAGCAGTTTCATGAGATCCGCATTTATTTTTTTGCTGCTTTTTTTCAATGAATCTTTTTCACAAGAGAAAATTGTATTTCAATCAAAGGAAGCAGGCTATGATTTTTTTCGCATTCCTGCTATTGTGCAAATAGCCAAGAATCACCTGATGGCCTTTGCAGAGGGGAGGGTCAATGGATCTGGAGATTTTGGTAATATAGATATTGTTTATAAAACCAGTAAAGACGGTGGAATCAGTTGGTCGAACTTGCAGGTGTTGATAGATAACAAAACGCTGCAAGCTGGGAATCCAGCTCCAGTCATGGATCTCATGGATCCCTTATTTCCAAAAGGCATACTCTATCTTTTTTATAATACTGGAAACAATCATGAGTATGAAGTGCGCAAGGGAAAAGGTGTTCGCGAAGTCTGGTTGATCAAATCAACTGATCATGGAAGAACATGGTCCGATCCATTCAATATTACCTTGCAGGTTCATCGTCCTCATTTTCCCAGTGTCAATCCAAAATACATTTTTAAAGAAGATTGGAGAAGTTATGCCAATGCACCCGGGCATGCGCTTCAGGTAAAATCCGGAAAATATGCTGGCAGATTATTGGTCCCTGCCAATCATTCTTTTGGAGAACCTTTGCATTCATTTCAGGACTACCGTGCACATGCATTCTATTCAGACGATCATGGCAAGTCATTTCAACTTTCTGCAAACGTTGATCTTCCAGGATCCAACGAATCCATTGCTGCCGAAATTTCAAATGGTGGTGTATTGATGAATATCAGAAATCAATTTGGATCGCCGAGGAGCAGAATTCTAGCCTACAGTTCAGATGGTGGGATGAGTTGGGATACTGCGTATTATTCCAGTTCATTGAAAGACCCTGTATGTCAGGGTTCTATGATTGGAGTTGTAAACAAAAAGAAAGAGTACTTATTGTTTTCCAATGCAACTGCGTTGAATGCAAGAGATAGTCTTAGCATACATGTAAGCAAGGATGATGGACATACGTGGAAACTTTCACTTGTGGTTACAACAGCGCCTGCTGCATTCAAAGGCGACTGGTCAGCGTACAGTGATTTGGTGATTGTAAATAATAAAATCACGGGTATTTTATATGAACGCAATCAGTACAAGGAGATTGTATTTAAAAGGATCTCCAATAAAAAAATTATAGATTGAACCAGTAAGTAGCTTTCAAAACCACTGCACTTCCTTTTGATCTGTAGTCATCTGCATAGTAGTTGTCTGTATACACAATAAATAAATCAGAAGCTGGCGCGAACCTCCATTGAAAGCGAACATTCATATTGATATTGTTGATCTGATTGTTGTATTGTACGAGTGTAGATAAAAACAATGATCTGGTAAACGTGAGATCAATTTTTGGTCCGAATAATATCAAATCCCTGCTTGCATATGGCTGTGGAAATCTCAATCGGTTGAATGAAAATACGGATGATATGCTGCCATGTGGTTGAATTCTATAATTCACTTCAGCATCCAGGTTCACTCTTGTTCCATTGAAGTATTGCCCTGATCTGGAATTCAACCTTGCAGCAATTTTTTTCCTTTGGTCTGTTACAAGACTGCAGATAAAGGATACATAATTATAGCCAGTATTTGCTTTTAATTTTTCACCGCCCGAATTGGTTGGGTCGAAATCACTTGTGAGTTTGGTATAATCTTTTCTCACCCTCATTAAAAGAGTGACATAATTTTTGTACTGAACGTTGTAGAAAATATTAACATCGTAATCAGTGACTCCAATCGTTGGGAATACTGTCAGGTCATAATCAAACATGGGCCCCCATCTGTTGATACGTCCCCTTTTGGGATAAAATTTCGGTTGGATGTATCCTGCGAATCTGTAGAAGCCTGCTCTTCTGAGGTAACCAACTTCGGGGTTAAAATTTTCTCCTATATAATAAACAGTCTGCTTCGCTTCAAAAAAACGCTTGTTATAGAACATGGTAGATCCAACAACAGCATTGTCAACTTTCTTGATTGGATCGAAAGATTTCATAAAAAAGAACTTCCCATTCCAAACATTGCTTTTAGATGCAAGGTTATAATCCAATCCCGCAACTCTGTTGAAGTCTTTTACGCCTATTCCGTCTTTGTTGGTGAGTATGAAACTTAAATTTGATCTGCCAAATACTCTTTGTTGAAGGCTGAGTACAGAATAGTTATAAGCAGGTTCATTGATTTCAGGAATGGCAGCGGATTTCATATCGAGCAAACCTATTCTGAGGTTGTCGTTGATTTTCCCGCTCAACCTAAAACCGGCATCAATCTTGTTTTGAATATTCTGTCCGGTGCTTTGATCCCTTGTCACGCCAATCCTTCTTGAAAAGAAGGGTCTCAATCCATCCATTCCAAAATTTGCAAAGAGATCGGCATTTTCCAAAAAGAACTGTCTTTTCTCAGGAAACAGAATTTCGAATCGGTCAAGGTTGGTTACTTGATTGTCAACCTCCACCTGTGAAAAATCCGGATTGACAGTAAGATCAAGATTGAGGGAGGAGCCAATTCCAATTTTTACATCACCGCCGAAAGTTAGATTGGAAGAATTGGTAAACTTATTTGAACCTGCAACTGGTTTTCTGAATGTGCCTGGGGATACATAGGGGATAAGGGACATGTTCATGCCCTTTTTTTCAATCGGCGTCTCGAATAGGATAGGTTTTGAGTAAGCAAGTGATATAGGCGTGAATTGATTCGGCACTCTCGACCAGCTTGACCTTTCTGCATTGTAGCTATCTAGTTTGTAAAAATTGATCAGCCATTTGTTTGTCCCATTCCGGTAGCGGATCGTGTTTAATGGAATGGCCATTTCGGCAGTCCAGTAATCATCTTCAATTTTTGCCTCACTGTACCATTTGTTGTCCCACGATAAACTGAGGTCTTCTCCCACCACACCTCCATTTACCACCAGCCCCTCTCTTTGAACGCCATAGGGATTGATGCCAAATGAAAATGCATTCATGCGGTCCATAAACGGGTCAATGCTTACTACAAATGCGTCAAAGGCTTCCCCACGAAAATCTCTTTTCAAAGAAGGGGTCGTATAAGGTTGGTCTTTTATGGTCTTATATATTTTGGCTGCTACGTATAAAAATTTTTCATCGTAGGCAACCATGATTTCCTGGTTGGCTTTGCTGGTAAGGGTATCTGTGGGGAAGTTTTGTATGAAATAGATTGTTTTTTGGGCATCCTTCCATGTTTGCTCTGTAATGATGCCATCAATTTTTATAGGATCGGTTGTTTTTTTGGCATGATAGCTTGTGTCCAATTTTTCTTGGATTGAAGTGTAGGGTATCTGCTGTGATTTTGCAGAGAAGATCGTTGCTACCAATAAAAATAAAAGAAAAGAACCCCTATTCATGTTGATGCACAAATGTAATACATAAGTTTAGTCTGCGACAAAAGTCATGTTGGTTAAAGTTTGACAGGTTTGGCTGTGTTGAAGGAAAATTACATTGATCTATGATAGAAGCAGCTTACTTACTTTCTTAAAAAATACCGGTACTTCATTGATGGGATCTTTCATGCCAAGTGTTTCTATTGGGATTGTTCCATTGTAATCTGATGCTTTGATGATTTCACACAACTTCTCAAGATTCATTGGAGTTTGTACACCATTGATCAATAACTTTTCTTTCAATTGCCAATTGACTGCCAAGGGAACAGCCTGCTTGATTTCTTCGTATGGATCATTTGCAATGAAATTACCAGTATCCAATACAAGCCCTAGCCAAGGGCTGTTCATAGAATTGATCAATTCGTGACATTCTTTGGAGGTTCTTAGAAAATCATTATGATTTTGAATTCCCAAGATGATACCATGTTCTGCTGCTGTTGGCAAGCACTTGTTCAAAGCCCATTGAATATTTTCTAGGATTTTTTTTCTTTCCTCGCCTGTATAATATTTTTTTGCTGTGTAAATTCTTAAAACAGGGGCACCCAATTTGGATGCAACTTCAATCCATCTTTTTACCAAATCAATTTCTTTGTCAAGCTGATCTCCTTTGTCAAATGAAAATGAGTTTCTGATCCCTGTTCCACTGATTTCAAGCCCGAGTGAATGAGCCTTTCTTTTAAATCCATAAATTTCTTCGTCGGAAGGCGTCCCCGGATAAGTTGAAAAATAATATCCCGTAAAATCAATCGCGTCGAAGCCAGTGCGCTGACAGAAATCCAATAATTCAAGCGGACTGATTTTTTTCTGCATCAGCCAATCATTGAATGAATAAGCATTCAGACTTAGCTTGAATCTTTGTTTCGATGGATGTATTTGATGCAATGAAAAAGCCCTTGTCATTGATAACAATGGAAGGGCCATTAGGAAATTTCTTCTGTTAACATTGCTCATATCAGATTGTTGACATGTCAATAACAAATCGATATTTGATATCACCTTTGATCATTCTCTCATATGCCTCATTGATGGATGCCATTGGTATTTTTTCAATTTCCGCATAAATCTTGTGCTCGAAGCAAAAGTCAAGCATCTCCTGTGTTTCTTTGATGCTGCCAATCATTGAACCAATGATGCTTCTTCGGTTTTTGATCAATGCGAATGGTAAAACCTTGGGTTGGTGTTCAGGCAATCCTACAACCAGTAATTTTCCGTGCAGCGTTAACAAATTCAAATACTGCGTATAATCATGATCTGCTGAAATAGCATCTAATACAACATCAAAACTGGAATCGTATGGTTTCAATGCATCTGCATCTTTTGCCAGCACAAAATGATGTGCACCTAATTTGTGCGCCTCTGCAACTTTAGACGCTGAAGTTGATATTACGGTGACTTCTGCTCCAAATGCCACTGCAAATTTTACAGCCATGTGTCCGAGTCCGCCTAAACCTACTACCGCAATTTTCGTTCCTTTTTTTACACCTGCAAATTTCAGTGGAGAGTAAGTGGTGATACCAGCACAGAGCAATGGGGCAACACCTGCGAGATGATCCTGTTCCTTGATATTCAACACATAGTTTTCATCTGTTACGATCTCAGCAGCATATCCACCCATGGTTCTTTTTCCTGAACCATTTCTCTCAAGTGCATTGTAAGTGCCTGTCATTCCTTCTTTGCAATACTGCTCATAGTTGTTCTTACAGTTGGAACATACGCGACAGCTGTCCACCATTACTCCTACTCCAACTGTCTGTCCAATGTTGAATTTTGTGACGTCCTTTCCAATTCCTTTTACTATCCCGACGATTTCGTGTCCGGGTACTACAGGATAAACCGTACCACCCCATTCATTTCTTGCTGTATGAATGTCTGAGTGGCAAACACCGCAATACAATATTTCTACCTGTACGTCATTTGCTCCGAGGGGACGTCTTTCAATGTTCAACGGACCAACATCGCTTTTGCTATCATTTGCTGCGTAGGCTTTAACAATTGGCATGGTTCAATTATTTAAAGGCTAAATATTTTTTAGGGTCTTTCAAAAAGATATCCTTGCATTCTGGTGAACAAAATCCATATGCTTTGTCTTCATAATGACAAGTATCTGAAATACCAGCAGTAACGGGCATTCCACATGCATAATCCTTTTCATTCACTACCATTGCAGGGGTATATTTGGATGCGTTCTCTATTGCAACAGGTATTTCAACAGTTTTTTCTTCCTGTTGGCTGCAGGCCAATAAAGCCGTGAAAATCAAACCAATAAACAGAGCAGGTTTCATAAGGAGGAAATTGAGTAAGATATTTTGAGTCTGTGCCTGCAAAATTGCTATACATTGTCTAATTTCCAATACTCAACAGGTTTTTTTTATGTCAGTTTTCAAATCTGTCCTCTTTTGCATTGTTTTTCTTCTGATGCTTGCTCCAGGTTTTGCCCAAAAAAAGGGGAAGTCTGCAGCTCCGATCGGGGTGTTTGATTCCGGAACAGGAGGATTGACCGTATTGGAAGCAATGCTGAGTTTAGATGCATTTAACAACAAGTCCGGCCAACCGGGTTCAGACGGAAAGCCTGATTTTGAAGCTGAGTTTTTTCAATACCTCGCAGACCAGGCCAATATGCCTTACGGCAATTATGCTGGCGAAAATAAAACCAAATTGTTGCAGGAACATGTCATCAAAAACATGGATTTTCTGCTCAAAGCTGAATTTGATAAACCACAAGCAATTGCAAAAAAAGATGGTGTGAAAATGTTGGTCCTTGCCTGCAATACAGCAACTGCTTACGCATTGAATGAAGTGAAAGATTTTTCCAAATCACAGCAGGATAATATTCCAGTGGTGGGAGTCATCAATGCTGGGGTGAAAGCCGCATTGGCTTATCAGTCTGCTCATCAGAAAGGAACCATTGGTGTTTTTGCCACTGCTGGAACTGTTGCCTCAGATGGGTACCCCAATACAATTCTTGCCATGGCAAAGCAAATGAACATGCCTGCACCAAGCATTGTAAGTCAGGGTGGATACGGACTGGCAGATGCCATTGACCGTGATTACAGTTTTTTTGCGGAGAATATAACCAGCCTGAGAAATGATTACAAGGGCCCCTCTTTGAAAAACAATCAGTATACAATTGATACAACACTGATGAACATTTATAATTTCAAACGTGATGGCAATAAATTATTGTGTGAGTTTGATGACAAAGGAAACTGCCTCGACATACAACTGAATGATCCGGAGAATTATGTGCGTTATCATCTCGTTTCATTGTTAGAAAAAATGAAACAGCAGCGGTATGCAGTTCCCATGAATACGCTTATCCTGGGCTGCACTCATTATCCTTTTATGCGTGATACCATCCGCCATGTATTGAATGAGTTGTATCATTTACAATCCAATGGAAATTATCTTTACAGATCAGTTTTGGCAGACAAAGTTGAGTTGATTGATCCATCTGTTGAGACTGCCAAAGAAGCATACATCGAATTAAGAAAATGGCAGCTCGAAAACAAGGTGCAACGAAGGAAAAATATTTTTTTTATTACCATCCCCAATAAAAACTTAAGCGAAATCAAATTACAGGAAGATGGATGGTTCACGTATGCATACAAATACGGCCGAACAGAGGGGCAGCAAAAAAAATATGTGCGCTATGTCCCGTTTGATCAGCAAAATATTTCTACTGCAACTTATGAGAGAATCAAATTGGCTTTGCCAAATGTTTATAAGCAAATTTTACTTTCAAACAAATAGAATACAATCAATATGAAAAAGCAGTTATCTCTGATGGTGGCATTGTTCATCGTTTCTTTTGTTGTCTTTGCTCAAAAAGACACCAGTTTCACTACATACAAGCACCTTCCGCTAAAAGCTACGAGGATGTTTGATTTGAAAACCAATGAAGGCACTTGGACTTCTTTAGATGTGAGTCCGGATGGTTCTACCATTGTGTTTGATATGATGGGTGATTTGTACACCCTTCCTATCAGTGGCGGCAAGGCAATACAAATTACGCGCGGGCTTGCATTTGACCAACATCCAAGATACAGCCCCGATGGGAAGAAAATTCTTTTTGTTTCTGATAAGAGTGGTGCAGAAAACCTCTGGTACATTGATACAGAGAAAAAAGATACCATTCAATTGACCAAAGAGACCAATCAGAATTTTGTTTCTGCAGAGTGGATGCCTGATGGAAATTACATTGTTTATTCAAAGGGACGAAGAATCAACAAGCTATTCATGATTCATAAGGATGGAGGTGCAGGAACGCAATTGATCAGTGAGCCAGCAACTTTGAAAACCATTGACCCTGCTGTAAGCCACGATGGAAAACTCATTTATTATTCATACCGAACAGGTTCTTGGAATTACAATGCACAATTGCCACAATACCAAATTGGGGTGTATGACAAGAGCAATGGAAAGACTTCCAGTTTAACCTCCAAATATGGCAGTGCATTCACACCTGTTTTATCTGGTGATGGCAACTGGATGGTATATGGAAGCCGACATGAAGACAAAACTGGCCTCATCATGCGAAATTTGAAAACAGGCGATGAAAAGTGGTTGGCCTATCCTGTCCAAAGAGATGACCAGGAGTCTATTGCTGTTTCAGGTGTATTGCCTGCCATGTCATTTACACCCGATAATAATTTCCTCATTGCATCTTTTGGTGGAAGGATGAACAAGATTGATATCAAGA
>SXYR01000131.1 GCA_005788265.1 Bacteroidota bacterium
CCGATCAAGACAGTCTTTTAAAATATGAATGGAAAGGAGGGATCGAAGACCCCAGGATTGTTTCAACTGACAATGGTGGTTATATACTAACCTACACAGCATACGATGGTAAAACAGCCCGATTGTGTTTTGCATTTTCAAAAGATTTGTTGCATTGGGAGAAAATGGGACCAGTACTGAAAGATGAAAAATATATACATACATGGTCGAAGTCAGGTGCCATTGTTTCCAAAGAAATCAATGGAAATATGTCAGCAACAAAAATCAATGGAAAGTATTGGATGTATTTCGGAGATACCAATCTTTTCATGGCATACACAGATGATTTGAAACATTGGACTGCTGCTGAGAATGAAGAAAACAAAAAATTGATTGAAGTAATGCATCCAAGAATGGGCTACCATGATAGCAGACTGGTTGAACCGGGTCCGTATGCATTGTTGACAAAAGATGGAATACTATTGTTATACAACGGAAGCAATGCGGCTAATTTCAACGACAGCACCTTGCCCAAATTTAGCTACAGTGCGGGACAGGCATTGTTTGACGCATCCAAACCCTATCAGCTGATCAACAGAACAAACAGCTATTTCATCAAACCTGACAAAGATTATGAGAAGGTGGGAGAAGTAAATGAAGTTTGTTTCATTGAAGGATTGGTCCACTTCCAAAACAAATGGTTTCTTTATTATGGAACAGCTGACAGTAAAATTGCAGTAGCAGTGAAGTGATTATTTTTTCTCAAACTCAATGATGTATTCGGAGACATAATCTGCTTGCGGACCCAGCATGTCTTTCACAAACAACCTTGCTTTTTTACCCAACCTCAAACAGGTTCTTTTGCTTTTGATATCCTCCTCGGTATTCAATGGCTGCAAAGATGGATACCATAGTACATGTCCGGGCTTTTGCAATACCAGTTGAGGCTTTGACCACTGTTGTGAATGATCGCCCACACCCAAATCTTTGTTTTTATTGAAAGAAATATAAATCTTGTCTCCAATCCATTTTTGTCCCTCTACCCTGCCCATCATCATCACCCAGCAATTGAGATATTCATTCCAACTAACCGATGGCCCCCAATGAAAATTACCTCCAGCCCTGGAAGCTGCACCACCCTTTTCTGCAGCAGGAATCAACAGTGATTGTATGGGCTTGCCGATTCCATTGTAATCTGCATCAAAAGATTTTCCATTCCATCTTCTTGCTTTCCCAACCGGATTGTCCAAGTCAGCTATTTTGATTCTGGCAATGCTGATGCATTGACCACTTGCTTCAAAAACCGAATCATATTTTTCTGCCTTGTACTCACCTGGATAACCATATTCACCATAGAACAAATACAAATATTCACCACTTGCCACTGCAGAAGGATCACCTACGCCCCCTGCAAATGTCAATGAATTGTTATGCGGTTTTAGAATCATTCTTGGTTGAAGGTCTTCAATAAAGATTCCTTTGTTCTCCCATGAATGTCCGCCATCGGTTGATTTCATCACACCAATCCTGCAAACCGCAGCTGCAGAAGAAGCATCGGTGAGCCCCTGTGGCCATAAAGTATCTATATATCCCTCACCAGTTGCTGCATTGTAAGGCAGTGTGGCAGGATAGTTTTCGTTGTGGTATATTGCATAAAGTGTTTTTCCAGAGGCATCTTTGGCAGATTGATAAACTGTTTCAAACCATACAGCACCGTGCAAACCATTTTCAGCAGGTTTTACATTCGGAGGCATGATGGGATCAATGAATTGATCAGCAGGTGTTAGAAATACCTCGTCTGTATTTTTACCGCTGGCAAATTCCAACTCTTTTGAATCCCCCCAAACGGGATCTTCGCCATATTTACCTGCAAATATTCTAAGTGTGTCGCCTACCCAAGCCTCTGCCATATTGCAATCAACAAATGACTTGAAGAGAAACTTCTCAGATGGAATCAATTTGAAAGATGGGTTAAAAACTTCCTCTTTGTTATTGCATGAAATAAAACATGCAAGAACAAGCATCACAAAAATATTTTTCATGAAAAACTATTTTGTCGGAGCAGCAAATCCACTTTTTGCCAGGTCGTCGAATAACTTTTTAACTTTCACAATACCGTTGGGGTCATTCAAATCATAATACCTGTAGACTTCCAAATCGGTTCTGTGTATTCCATTTTCCTGAATCGCACCTTGTGATTTGTATTCAGAAATAACCCAGTCTGCAACGATTTTATAACTCACTTTATCATTCTCCTTGAACCTGAAAGCTCTGTTCAAGGTGAAACTTGGAGCAGTTGGACTGATTTTTGTTTCAGGATATCCTTCCAACATTGTGAATTCAACTGGTTTTGAATCAGCACGAGCCGGACTTCCTGCGATGATGATGGGTTTAGTAGCTCCCTTGAAACGCTGAACTGCTCTGATTCCCATGAGTGCAGCCGTTTTGTGGTGACCATGCTGACCAGGATGAGGCAACATCGTGATCACAAAATCATACTGACGCTCAGCTAAAATCTTATCCATTCTTCTCTCTACATATTTTATTTCCCAATTCTTTCCTGAGATATATGGATTGATATCGAGTGTATAATAATCATCTTCCTGTTCCATGAAAAAAATATTTCTCACTCCCATAATTTTTGCTGCATTGGTGATCTCCTGTTTTCTGATCAATGGCAGATGTGTTCTCGCCACCATCGAATCGGTCAGATTAATTCCATAATAAACAGCACCGAGCTGAGAGTCGGCAAATCCTCCGCCACCATCGGTCATCACTGCCATGTCTACCTGACCATGAAGCTCCTTGGTAATCTTGAACATGGTCACAGAAAAACCGGTTTCATCATCTGGGTGAGCTGTAACAACCAAGACACGCGGACCCTGGGCCAGGGCAGAAAATGAAAAAACACAAAAGAAAACAAGGCAAGCAATCTTGAGACGTTTCATGGTATATGGTTTGAATGCATAAGTTACAAAAAGAAATCTAATCCTCTACATTGGTTGTTTTTGAAGGTGCCTTATCCGTCCACTCTGTTTTTTCTAACTTTTTAAGTGCTGGTGCAACTTCATCACCATTGTCAGCATTGTAAAGTCTTCCGTTCTTCATCACGTACTTGATTGCATTCGTATGCCGAATATTTTCCAGCGGATTCTTATCCAAAATAATCAGATCTGCCAGCTTTCCTTTTTCAACACTACCTAAATCTTTATCGAGACCCAACGCTTCAGCTCCTAAAATGGTAGCTACTTTTAAGGCATCGATGTTTCGCATGCCGCCGCTTTGCATGGACCACAGTTCCCAATGAAATCCAAGTCCCTGCAATTGTCCATGACTTCCAATACCTGCCAATCCGCCTTGCTCTACAATTGATTTCATGCTTTTCGCATGTTTCTGGAATACATGTTCTTCAGGCAAGAACCAAGTTGCTCTTCTCCTTGACTTTGCAGCAAGCTCCTCATAAGGAGTGAAAAACTGCAATTTTTTATTGCTGTATGGATTGTCGTTTTCATAAAAATAATTTTCCGCCCAGGGTCCGCCATACGAAACCAACAAAGTTGGAGTCACAGCCATTTTTGCATCGGAGATTGTTTTGGTAACATCCTTGTACAAAGGATAAATGGGAATCGAATGTTCATGACCTGGATACCCATCCAATAGATTGGTCATGTTCAATTTAAAATCCAGTCCACCTTCCGTGGTCGGCATCAGCTTTTGATTTTTTGCTGCTTGAATGATCCACTGACGTGTCTGACGATTACCAGTGAGATACATCTTTATATATTGTGTATTGTAGTACCTGCTGTATTGCTTCAATACACTCTCTGCCTGAGCCGAATCTTTGATATTGTAAAACCAATAGCCAACACCTGGACCCGTTGAGTAGACCCTTGGTCCAACCATATGTCCTGCTTCAACCATATCCGCATAAGTCAATACATCGGATGTAGCAGTTTGAGGATCACGGGTAGTCGTAACGCCATATGCAAGATTGGCTGCGTAAATCCATACCTGCGTTTTATGAATTCCCCACGATGGCCACATGTGTGAATGCACATCGACAAAACCAGGTATGATTGTTTTGCCAGATACATCAATCACTTTGGTGCCTGCTGGAGTTTTGATGCCTTTGCCAACGGATTGAATCCTGTTGTTTACTACCAATACATCTCCGTTCACAACTTCATCACCTTTCATGGTTATAATCCTCGCACCCTTCAATAAAATCGCAGATGATGGAATGTCTTTTTTATAATAAATCTTCACCCATGTTTCTTCGGGTTTGTAAGTGGGTTCTTCTTTTTTAACAGATGCCTTTTTAGTGGTATCGGTTGATTTTGATTGCTCTGCCAATTTTTTTGCAAGTTTCAAACTGTCGTCCAATGCTCTTGATTTATTCAAATCATATACAAAGTGTGCAGCACCTAGACTGAAATGAACTTTCTGTGCATTGGCTTCCCAATATGGAAACTCTCCTCCTATTTCTGTAAGCCTGATACTCGGAAATTCAGCATTGGCGGCATCTGCAACAGAAATATTGATTGTTTTACCTGTTTGCGGAATCGTAACAACATATACATTGTTGTTCACCTTTGCAATGGCCTTTTCTCCTTGGGGCGATAACCAAATTTCACTGGCAGGTGATGGAGGATTGTTCTCTTTTGCATCCCCATCATTCAACTCCTCAGGAATAATGCATGGATCGGTAGAAGGTTTTCC
>SXYR01000023.1 GCA_005788265.1 Bacteroidota bacterium
GATCCGGGATGAACTACGAGTCCGGCGGGTTTGTTGATCACCAATACATGATCGTCCTCAAAAACAATGTTCAACGTCATCTGCTCAGGCACTATTTCATAGGTTTCCTGTTCGGTATCTGAATAGAAGATGATCTGATCAAAAGGTTTGACTTTATAATTGGATTTGATGGGTTGATTGTTCACAAGTACCATTCCATTGTCGATGGCCTGCTGAATTTTATTTCTGGATGTGTTGACCACCCTGTTCAGTATAAATTTATCAATCCGCAAGGGTTCTTGTCCTTTGTCAACCTGTATGGTCAGCCTCTCATAAAGCTCATCTGCAGCTGCATCTTTAACATCATCTATATGATCTATTTCTTTTTTCAAGAGCCTGATTCTGTATTTTTGCAAAGTTAACGTCTTTCCCAACGATTTAATAAGTATGCATCAAAAGGTCCAGTTCAGCGATTTAGGTTCAATGGAATACGGAGAAGCCTGGAAATTTCAGGAGTCGCTGCTTTTACAAAATGCAGATATCAAAAAAAAGATTGCAAATGGCAGCCTTGTTGAGGATACCATACACCATTTGCTTTTTTGCGAGCACCCACCTGTGTATACATTGGGCAAGAGTGGTAAAGAAGAGCATGTATTGGTCAGCAAGGAAGAATTGGCTAAACGAAATATTGCCTATTATGAAACCAATAGAGGTGGGGATATTACCTTTCATGGTCCTGGTCAAATTGTAGGATATCCGATCCTGGATCTTGAAAAATACTACCGCGATATTGGTCGCTATTTGAGGTCACTCGAAGAAGTAATTATTCTTTCACTTGCTGAGTATGGCATCAAAGGCGAGAGGAGCAAAGGTGAAACGGGGGTATGGATTGATGTTGACAACAAAATGAAAGCGCGTAAAATTTGTGCCATGGGCGTTCGTTGCAGCAGGTGGATTACCATGCATGGATTCGCTCTGAATGTCAATACAAACCTTGATTATTTTACCATGATTGTTCCTTGTGGCATTGCTGACAAGCAGGTAACTTCCATTCAGAAAGAGTTGGGTATAGAATTGGATATCGAGACTGTCAAAAAAGTTCTGATTGATAAATTTCAGGCTGTATTTGATTGCCAGGTTGTTTAATCACCATTGATAAAGAATTTCCCCTTTTCCTTTACCCTTTCACCCTCTGATATTTCATACCTGAACCACCCACTGTAGATAAAATTGGATTTGTCGATCAGCAATTGCGATTCTTTGATGTTTTTCATGTGAAAGATGATTTCACCATCCTCTTTCCATACTTGCAGGTTAAATTTTCGCTTATTCGTTTCAGGCAGAACGAGCGTAAGGTTGTTTTCTTTGTTGATGAACAGAAATGGATTTGGACTTAGGTTGTTTGCAGGTCCAATTTTTTCGGTGATGAGTTGGATGTTAAATCTTGTATGAAAGGTATCCTCTCTCAAGGTGAAAGCGCTTTCAATCAGTTTCTTTTTACTGATTGTTTCAATGGTATCGGGATCATTATCCGCCAGTACAGTTTTCTCTTCTTCAAGGATCAATTCTTTTTTTACAGGTATTGAAATGCTGTCTTTTTTTGGAATAATCATAGGGCTTGCTTCAACGATGGGAGCAGATGCTTTTTTGGAGGAGGTAAAATAATATTTGCCATTGGTGCTCACATAAAAAATTCTGTAATAATGGACGAGACCTTTATTGCCTTTGTCCGCATATCCATTTTGGGGTGTATTCGGATCAGGCATGGAGCCAATCGATTTGTAACCATTTAAAGAGTCTGTCGATCTTTGAATCACCAAAAGCGTAAGTGTTTCAGGTGGTTTCTCCCAACTGATGATGGTGGTTCCGTTTTTATCTGTTGCATTGAAGGATGGAAGCTGTTGCGCGAAAGCGATGGCAATTGTAGCGTGTATGAAAATCAATATTTGGAAAAACAATTTCAAACGACGTAGGCTTTGATTTTAAAATTATTGAAAATTCAGTTTACCCGGTTGAATGCTTCTATTGCCCTGCAAGCCGCCACTGTGGATTAGTAAAATGTTGGATCCGTTTTTGAAATAGTCATGTTGAAGCAAAGTGTAAAATCCTGCGATCATCTTTCCTGTATATACAAAATCTGTTGGAATGCCGTGTTGGTCGAAAAACCAATTCATGGCATCAAAGAGGATTTGATTTGATTTTCCGTACCCGCCAAAGTGAAAGTCAAACTGAATGTCAAGCTGATTTTGTTTATCAATCAAGTTTTCATGGAGGGCATATATTTCTTTGTGGAGGGAATGGTTGTTTTTTACAGCAGAAAAAAGAATTAGCTTTTGATTGCAGTCTAATTTTAGTAGGAGTCCTGCTGCCATCGTCCCGGTTCCACCAGCTGCAATGATATAATCATATGATCCAGCCTCGTCAAAATTCAAGATCTCACTTGCTCCCATCATGCCTCTTGCATCGTATCCGCCCATGGGAACCATCATCACCTCAGGGGGTATATTTTTTTGAAATTCTTTTTGAAATTCTGCGAATGAATCTGGTGGGATGAATTTCAGTTCCATGCCATACTTGATACATTCTTTTAATGTGTCATTGAGTACTTTGGGTTCCAGCCCCTTGATACAGCCTATCGATTGAAGTCCTTGTTCCCGGCATGCATATGCAGCAGCATGGAGGTGATTGGAATAGTATCCGCCAAAAGTTACCAAAGTGGTTTTCCCTTCCCGGATTGCTTCTTGAAAGTAATATTTCAATTTAAAATATTTGTTCCCTGAAACAATGGGATGCAATTTGTCGAGGCGTAAAATGGAAACATCCACAGATTTTTCTCTCGTGTATACATCTTCAACATGTTCTATGTATTGATTCAATTGCATGAATTGTTAATTCTTTTGATGCAAGTAATTTTCGTCATAATTTCGCACAAATTTAACCGAATGAAACCCACTTTGTTGATTCTGGCTGCCGGCATGGCCTCCCGATACGGAGGGATGAAGCAAATTGAGGGGTTTGGTCCTGATGATGAAACCATCATGGATTATTCGATTTACGATGCCATCAGGGCGGGATTCGGTAAGATAGTGTTCATCATTCGTGAAGAGTTTGCAGAGCAATTCAAGCAGATTTTTGAGCCCAAGCTCAATGGAAGGGTTGCAACTGAATATGTGTACCAGCACATGGATGCTTACCTGGAAGGATTTCAAAGACCTGCAGACAGGACCAAACCCTGGGGAACAGCACATGCAGTTCTTTGTGCAAAGGAAGTGATCAATGAGCCTTTTGCAGTCATCAATGCAGATGATTTTTATGGACGCGATTCATTTGAAAAAGCTGCTCATTTTTTAAAAGCCGACTGCACTGAAAAACATTATGCAATTGTTGGATATGAGCTCAAGCAGACTTTGTCTGCGCACGGCACTGTCAATCGTGGGGTATGTGGTACTGACAGCGAGGGACACTTGCATAGTGTAGTAGAAAGGCTCAATATTTCATACCAGGGTGGCATTGTAAAGTGTGAGGATGGAATGACTCCTGATACGCTTGATGCCAATACGATAGTTTCTATGAATTTCTGGTGTTTTCATCCATCCATTTTTAGTTATACTGAGAAACTGTTTCAACAATTTTTAAAAGAGAGAGGACAAGAACCCAAATCAGAATTCTTTATTCCAATAGTGGCAGATCAATTTATGCATGATGGAAGCGGAAAAGTTGAAATCATTCCAACGGATGCCATTTGGTTTGGTGTTACTTACAAAGAAGATGCTCCTGCAGTAAGAAAAGCAATCAATGGGTTGCTTGAAGAAGGAGTTTATCCAGCTGGACTCTGGCGCAATTAAACCACAATTATCCAAGTACAACCTTGACCATGTAAATATGGTCCTGTACTTTCTTGACTTGGGTAGATCTATTGGCCCCTTTCAGGACAGATGTTCCCTTCATGCGAATGTTCAAATCCTTCTCCGTTTCTTTGAGTGATTCAATTACACGGAAAATATTTTTGGATTTGGTGGCAAATACTACTCCATTGGCAGATGCCTGTCTGGCGTTCAAAATACCAATCACTTCTCCGTTTTTGTTGAATACGGGTCCACCGCTGTTTCCAGGATTTGCTGTGATCGTGATTTGACAAGACATGGTATCTCCTTCCAGGCCCATTTGAGCACTCAGGTACCCTTCATTGTATACGATTTCATCTTTTGGGAATCCCAACGTAAAAACAGGTTCAGAAAGATCAGTTTTCTTTCTGCTGAATCCATAAGGCAATGATGAGGAAGATGCAAAATCAGCATCATTTATTTTGAGCAGTGCAATATCTGATTCCAGGTCTTTATGAACTATTTCGGCAAGAAAATCCTTTCCCTCTATATTTTGAACATACACTTTCTTGGCACCTTTCAATACGTGTGCACTTGTCACCAAAAATCCATTTGGATCAACCATGAAACTCGTACCGCCGAACTTTACATCCGCTCCAGGCTCAATTTTGGTTTTGATTTTATTGAATTCAGAAATCTGTCTGGTGGATTGTTTTTCCAGGTTGCTTACTTTCCTTCTCAATTCTTCAAGATCTCTGATGGGGGCATTGGGTGAAAAAATAGAAACCATGCCGCTGATGAACAATGCTGTAATGCCTGCGATCGATGCAGCCACTGCAACCACCCTGCGGTATTTGCTCCAAAGGTTGATGATTTTTGCTCTTGTTTTTAGTTGTACATCTTTGATATCACCATTCTCCTGAAGCGTGTGATGTGTATCGTAGAGATTTGACTTGAAACGTCTAACCTGTCCATATCTCTCCATCTCTTCCAAGAAAAAGTGGTACTCAACAACGGATTGATCAACCTCTGGATTGGATTTGCGCAGTTCTTCAAACTGTGCCTTCTCTTCCGGATTGAGTTCGGATTTCAAGTATTTTTCTACCAATTCTGCAATGTGGAGTTGCTCCATATCAATATTTTTATCAATTGCTTTTATACTGGGCGAAGAACAGTTTTTTGAGCCTTACCAGGCATTTGTATTTTTGGTTCTTCGCATTGTCTGCGTTGGTATAACCGAAGAAACTTGCAATCTCATGCATGTTTTTTCGGTGCACATAAAAAGCTTCTATCAAGCTTTTACAGGGTTCCCCAATTTTGCCCATTGCGCTGCGCATTGAAAGATATTGCTGTGTGAGCTTTTCATGCTGTTCCATATCTTCCTCAACTGCGACAACCTTGTCATGGTTCTCAACCTGGGTCTCAATCCTTCTAGCGTACTGTAACTTTTTGAGCCACAGTCTTCTACAAACAGAATAGAGGTAAGTTCTTATCTGACAGGTCAGTTCAAACTCTGGGGACCTTGATTTTTCATAGAGCACCATCATGGCCTCCTGAAATACATCCCTTGCGTCATCCTCCGTACCATTGTTGCTAATGATAAAATGTTGAATCATGCTGTAATTTTCTTTGTAAACAGCCTCGATTGCACCTTTTTCATTGTTGCCAACGGACCTGAAAACCTCTTTTTCCTGTTCGGTAATAGCCACTTTGCTGATATTAATACCCTTTATTTTGGGTTGTAACCCACAAAAGAACAAAAAAAACTTTTTAAAAAAAGGGTTACATTCCTTTACTTTGCGTATTAATTTTAAATTTTCACTTTTAACTTTCAAAAACCCAAAAGAATGAAAAAAGTATTTGCAATTCTAGCTATCGCTGCTTTGGCATCTTGCGGCGGTTCTCAAGAAGCTCCAGCTGCTGACACAACTGCTGTTGCTGCTGACACTACTGCTGTAGTTGATTCTGCTGCTGTTGTTGACACAACTGCTGCTGCTGACACTACCAAGCACTAAGAATTTTTCATATGGCAAGCAATCGTTGAAGTCGTCCCGTTTCTACGGGATGACTTTTTTATTTTATTGATTATCAGTTCTTTATATCGCAAAAGGCTTGTTTTATTCCAATAAGACTAACTTTGCAAAAAATTAAACATGAGTTTTGAAGCGTTAGGTATTGAAGCGTCGTTATTATCAGGCATTCAGTCACTTGGGTTTGTCAACCCTACCCCCATACAAGAAAAAGCCATTCCAATCCTCCTGAGCGGGACCAAAGATTTTGTGGGATTGGCATCGACAGGAACAGGAAAAACCGCAGCATTTGGACTTCCCCTTCTTCAATTGGTAGATGGAAACATCAGGAGTCCGCAGGCGCTGGTGGTTTGTCCCACCCGCGAACTTTGTGTTCAAATTACAAAGGATATTACAAACTTTTCTTTAAACAAAAAGTCAATACGTTCTGTTGCTGTTTACGGAGGTGCATCCATCGGCCAGCAAATCAGGGAACTCAAGCAGGGTGTACAGATTGTTGTGGCTACACCCGGAAGATTGATTGACCTGATCGAGAGAAAAGCGATTCAACTGCAAAACATATCTTACATCGTTTTGGATGAGGCAGATGAAATGTTGAACATGGGATTCAGAGAAGATATTGAGTTCATACTTGGAAATACGCCTAATAGAAACAGTATTTGGTTGTTCAGTGCTACCATGCCGAACGAAGTTCGCCAGGTCAGCAAGCGTTATATGCAGCAACCTGCTGAAATAACCATCGGTAAAGTAAATGCTGCCAATGTCAACATTGATCATCAGTTTTATGTTACTTCAGGAGTCAACCGTTACCATACCATAAAGCGAATCATTGATTTCAATCCAGGTATGTATGGAATAGTTTTTACCCGCACAAAGGCAGATGCTCAACATATCACCGAATCCTTGATCAGAGAGGGATATGACATTGAAGCACTTCATGGTGACCTGACCCAGCAACAGCGTGATAAAGTAATGGGAAGGTTCAGGGAAAAAAGTTTGCAACTCCTCATCGCAACAGATGTGGCTGCAAGGGGAATTGATGTACAGGGCATTACCCATGTCATCAATTATGAATTACCCGACGACCCGGAAGTATATACCCATCGAAGCGGAAGAACAGGCCGAGCAGGCAAAAGCGGTATATGTATTTCACTGGTTACACAAAGAGAAGTTTATCGCCTGCGCCAAATTGAGAGGTTGATCAACAACAAATTTCATAAACTGGATATTCCATCAGGGAAAGACGTTTGTAGAAAACAGTTTTTTCATTTCATCGACAAAATGTTCATGGCTGATATCAGTCACGGTGAATACGAAACCTATGTTCCTCTTCTAAAAGAGAAGTTTTCACATATGGAAAAAGAGGAAATACTTCAGCGCGTTGCAGCATTGGAATTCGACAGGTTTCTTCAGTATTACGAGAATGCGGCTGACTTGAATGTAAGAGAGGATAGAAAAAATGATCGTGGTGTTCAAAAAAGAGAACGTTCTTCCTCTTCCTCCAGCCACCGATCATCTGGCGGAGGGTACAAGAAATTATTTATCAATCTTGGT
Source organism: Bacteroidota bacterium (assembly GCA_005788265.1). Taxonomy (GTDB): domain Bacteria; phylum Bacteroidota; class Bacteroidia; order Chitinophagales; family Chitinophagaceae; genus Pollutibacter. Next base: position 7,388 of record SXYR01000023.1, read on the forward strand.
ACCAAAGACGGTTTCTACAAAGCAAGTTTTTTACAATTCATACTCGACTTGAGCGATCTCAACAAAGATGTTTTAGGTAAGATTGATATGAAGGAGATGAACAGTTGGGTGGAAATCGAGAGCGGCGCTGCCAATCAGATGATGAAATCCATCGACGGGAAGAAATTCAAAGGAAGAAAGATCAGAATGAACGATGCAGACAGCGGTGGGCCCAGAAATAGGTTTTAAGTTTTTTGTTTAATTTCTCATTTACCCTATATTTGCTACATGTCAACAATGAACAACTGGTACTCTTTTTATTTTTATTTCTACTTTACAAGTAGACCGGGAGCTCTTTGTTGATACCTAAAAAGAAATAACAACTCAACATAAAGATCCCGGTAGACCACCGGGATCTTTTTTTAATGTATGTGAATGAAAAGGAACAATGCAAAGGGATCAGGGACGGGTAAGAAGGTCCAAAACAAACTTCCGATAGCGATCCAAGGGTATGAGGGCAGCTTTCATCAGGTTGCAGCACGAATATTTTTCGGGAAGGATGTAGCAATCCTGCCATGTGCCAGTTTTGTTGACTTGATCAGAGAAGCATCCAACAAGAAAAAAACCGGTGGTGGTGTGATGGCCATTGAAAATTCAATCGCCGGAAGCATCATGCCCAACTACAATTTGATTCAGAAATCTAAATTATTTGTTGCTGGCGAAGTATATCTTCAGATCAACCAAAATCTACTGGTCAATCCAGGTGTTCAACTGGGTGATATCAAAGAGGTGCACTCTCACCCAATGGCATTGCAGCAATGTCTTGGGTATCTCACGAAATTTCAATGGAAACTGATTGAAACAGATGATACAGCTCTTAGTGCAAGACATATTCATCAACGCAAAAGCAAACACATTGCAGCCATTGCAAGCGACTTGGCAGCTGAATTATTTGACTTGCATATGATTGCGCCAAAAATCCATGATGTCAAGGATAACTACACAAGATTTCTGATACTCCAGCAACATGAAGAAGTGGTTGCCGATGCCAACAAGGCATCCATCAATTTTCATACCGATCATGCACAGGGAAGTTTGGCGAAGGTGTTGACGGTGATCGCAAAGGAAGGTGTCAATCTGAGCAAATTGCAATCATTTCCAATTGCGGGAAGCCGATTCAATTATGGATTTCATGCTGACTTGGAATTTGATCATGCAGATCAGTTCAATCATGTGATGGAAAAAATTAATCATGTAACAAAATACCTAAAGGTATTGGGTGTATATAAAAAAGGGAAGTTTAATATATAAATCATGATCGAAGTATCAAATCGCTTGAATGGCATAGGGGAATATTATTTCGCAACAAAATTGCGAGAGATCGATGCGTTGAATAAAGCGGGACAGAAAGTCATCAACTTGGGAATTGGCAGCCCCGATCTTCCCCCACACCCATCGGTCATTGAGATGCTGCATCAGGAAGCAAGCAAAGACAACACCCATGCATATCAATCATACAAAGGATCTCCGATACTCCGAAATGCCATTGCCGGGTGGTATAAAAAAGCCTATGGTGTTGCTATTGATCCTGATTCTGAAGTATTGCCATTGATTGGAAGCAAGGAAGGAATCATGCATATCTGCATGACCTACCTTGACAAAGGAGATGCAGCACTGGTCCCCAATCCGGGCTATCCAACCTACAGCGCTGCAGTAAAGTTGTCTGGCGGAGAAGTGTTGTCTTATGATTTAAAGTCTGCGCATCATTGGCATCCTGTTGTAGATGAATTACAATCCCAGGTAAAATCACATCAAGAAAAAGGTGGTAAAGTCAAGTTGCTCTTTCTCAATTATCCTCATATGCCAACAGGTCAGATGCCTGATGTGGTATTGTTGCAATCTATCATTCGTTTTGCTAAAGAGCAAGAAATTGTAATCGTGCATGACAATCCTTACAGTTTTATTTTGAATGACAATCCTGTTAGTTTATTGTCACTCGATGCAGAAAAAAATACAGTGATTGAATTGAATTCTTTGAGCAAATCACATAATATGGCTGGCTGGCGCGTAGGAATGATTGTAGCATCAAAGACACATATCGATAATATCATGCGGTTCAAAAGCAATATGGATTCCGGAATGTTTCTACCCGTTCAACTTGCAGCTGCGAAAGCACTTTCATTGGATCTGTCTTGGCATGAAGAAGTAAATAAAATATATGCAGAACGAAAAGAGCTTGCTTACCAATTGCTTGATAAGATTGGATGTACTTATGATACAAATCAGGTAGGTATGTTTATCTGGGCAAAAATCCCTTCTGCATACGCCAATGGATATGGATTGAGTGATGAAATATTGGATTTGTTCAAAGTGTTTATTACTCCAGGTGGAATATTTGGAACTGCAGGAGATTCTTATATCAGGGTGAGCTTATGC
>SXYR01000132.1 GCA_005788265.1 Bacteroidota bacterium
AAGAGTTTTTTCTTTTCCGTATGATCGGGACAGGCAGGGTAGCCTGGAGCAGGGCGTATGCCGTTGTAATTTTCTTTGATCAAATCCTCATTGCTGAGTGATTCATGTTGATCATATCCCCAATATTCTTTTCTAACTTTTTCATGCATGTACTCAGCCAGTGCTTCAGCCAATCTGTCGGCCAATGCCTGTAGCATGATCTTGCTGTAATCATCATGCTCTGCCTCAAATGCTTTTATTTTTTTCTCGATGCCATGAATGGTCACGGCAAATGCTCCTATATGGTCTTGTTTTGCTGTTGAAGTAGGGGCAATAAAATCTGCCAATGAATAATTGGGCTGTCCTTCAGCTTTTTTCAATTGCTGACGAAGAAATTGCAATTCCAACTCTTCTTTTGTATCTGTATTTAATACCTGCACAGCATCACGCTCATTGCTGTTGGCTTGCCAGAATCCAATCACCGCTTTTGGAGTCAGCCAGTTTTCTGCAACAATTTTTTTCAGCATCTCATTTGCATCATCAAAAAGTTTTGTTGCTTCATTTCCAACTTTTTCGTCACTTAAAATAGCAGGATATTTTCCATGTAATTCCCATGCAATGAAGAAGGGTGTCCAATCAATGTATGGCAACAATACTTCTGCTGAAACATCAGAGATTAATTTTTTTCCTGTGAAAGAAGGCGCTATTAAAACAGATGACTCCCAATTGATTTGGGTCCTGTTTTTTACAGCAGTTTCATATGGAAGCACTTCTTTACTCGTCTTCTTGTTGGCAAATTCTTCTCTTAGTTTTGCATAATCACCGCTGAGGTTGCTCAGGAACGACGTTTTCTGCTGATTCAAAAGAGATCCTGCAACAGAGACACTTCTGGAAGCGTCCAATACGTGCACAACTCCACCTTCGTATTGAGGTGCGATTTTCAATGCAGTATGCATCCGAGATGTGGTAGCTCCTCCTATCAACAAAGGTTGATTCATTCCTCTTCTCTTCATCTCTGATGCAACGTGCACCATTTCATCGAGTGAAGGTGTGATGAGTCCGCTTAAACCAATAATATCTACTTGATGCTTTTGTGCTTCATCCAATATTTTATCTGCAGAAACCATTACACCCAAGTCAATGATCTCATATCCATTACAACCCAATACAACCCCCACTATATTTTTACCAATGTCATGGACATCGCCTTTTACCGTTGCCATCAATATTTTACCTGCACTGCTTCCTGCTTTTTTTTCAGCTTCAATGAATGGAGTGAGTACTGCAACGCTTTTTTTCATTACCCTCGCGCTTTTTACCACCTGCGGTAAAAACATTTTCCCCAATCCAAACAAGTCACCAATGATGTTCATACCATCCATTAAGGGACCTTCAATTACATCCAATGGTTTTGGATATTTCTGTCTTGCTTCTTCTGTATCTGCATCGATAAATTCAGTAATTCCATTGATCAATGCATGCTTTAATCTCTCTTCAACAGTCCCTTGTCTCCATTCCCCTTGTCCCTTGTCTCTTGCCCCTTGCCCCTTGTCTTTAACGGTTTCAGCAAACGCTATCAACTTCTCCGTTGCCTGGTTATCGTCGTTGTTTCTGTTCAGAATTACGTCTTCACACAATTCACGGAGCGTCGATTCAATTTCATCATAAACAACCAATTGCCCAGCGTTTACAATACCCATGTCCATGCCAGCCTTGATGGAGTGAAAGAGAAATACAGAATGCATTGCTTCTCTTACATGATCATTTCCCCTGAAAGAAAATGAAAGGTTGCTGACACCTCCTGATATTTTGATGAGCGGATATTTTTTCTTGAGAACACGGGTTGCTTCAATAAAATCAACACCATAATTATTATGCTCTTCCAATCCAGTTGCAACGGCAAATATGTTGAGATCAAAAATGATGTCTTGTGGAGGGAATCCAACCTGTTCTGTCAGTATTTTATAGGCACGCTCAGAAATAACGACTCTTTTTTCAAGCGTATCGGCTTGTCCGTTTTCATCAAAGGCCATCACAATGACTGCTGCACCAAAACTTCTGCAAATCACTGCCTGTTCGATGAACTTTTCTTCTCCTTCTTTCAATGAAATGGAGTTCACCACACATTTCCCTTGTACACATTTCAATCCAGCCTGTATGATCGAAAATTTCGAGGAATCAATCATCACGGGGATTTTGGCGATATCGGGCTCACTCTGCATGAGATTCAGAAATGTCACCATTTCTTTCTCTCCATCCAGCAATGCATCATCCATATTGACATCCAGTATCTGTGCACCATTTTCAACTTGTTGTCTGGCGATGCTCAATGCTTCTTCGTATTTTTCATCCTTGATAAGGCGTGCAAATTTTTTTGAACCTGTCACATTGGTTCTTTCACCAACATTTACAAAGTTGGTTTCCGGACGAATCACCAAGGGCTCGAGTCCCGATAAACGCATGTATGGTTTGATGTGTACAGCTTTGCTCATTAGGATGCAGTCAATTCGGTTTCAACAATAGGCAGTTTTCTGGGTGGGAGTTTGCTTACGTGATCAGCTATGTGCTTGATATGATCAGGCGTTGTGCCGCAACATCCACCAACAATATTTACAAATCCCTGTTGTGCCCATTCTTCAATAAAGTGTGCTGTTTCTGCAGGCTCTTCATCGTATTCGCCCATTGCATTGGGCAAGCCTGCATTGGGATATGC
>SXYR01000133.1 GCA_005788265.1 Bacteroidota bacterium
ATTTATTTATTTAAAAAAATTTCTTTGATGATGATATATATACCCATAACAAGAACGAACCATCCGAATCCTTTTTTCAGGCTCTTGGCTGATACTTTTTTGCCGAGGAAATTCCCCATAAAAATACCAATTATCGCGAGTATGGTCACTGAAATCAGCAGTTGCCAGTCCATTGTTTGCTTGCCCAAATCTCCCGTAAATCCAATCAGTGATTTCGCAGCAATGATCAGCAAAGATGTACCAATGGCTTGTTTCATGGGGAGTTTGCTGAAAATAACCAGTGCTGGTATGATCAGGAATCCACCTCCTGCTCCGACCAGTCCAGTTAATATTCCAACAATGGTTCCCTCCAATAATATCATTTGGTAATTAAATACCTGTTCACCGCTTTCTTCCTGATTGTTGTGTTTATCCCTTATCATTGATACGGAGGCAAATACCATCAGCACAGCAAAAATCATCATCATCAGTATTGCTTTTGTAACCATAAATGATCCAATTGCAAATACTTCTGTAGGTATAGCTGGAACAATATATGCTCTTGTTGCATATACAGAGATGATGGATGGGATGCCGAAGATGATGGCTGTTTTCAGGTTGATTTCTCCGTTTTTATACTTTGGAAATGCACCAACTAAACTTGTAGAACCTACAATAAATAAAGAGTATGCAGTAGCCAGGACAGGGTCAACGCCAAAAAGATAAACAAGTACTGGAACTGTAAGGATGGAACCACCTCCACCGATGAGTCCGAGTGCAAGTCCGATAAAAACTGAAGCGATATAACCTGCTGCAATCATTGTAAATAATTATTGATGCAAAAATGCTTTCAGTTTTGCTAATAGTATGTGACGGATGTCACGTTAAGTATTTTGAGTTGATAATTGATAGCCCAAGTCCAAGTTTATTCATTTACAAGCCCTTTCTTCAACTTTTGCTTTCTGATTAGTATTGGCCCGTACCAAAGCCAGAAACCGGTTATGGTGAAAGTAAGCAAAGCAGTGCCCATTATTAAAGTGTACACAAGTTTTATAGGTTCTCCCTTTGTGTTAAAATAGAGATCCAAAAATGACCCATCGTGTAAATCTTCAATAAGATCGGATCTGCGTTGACTTATTTGAAGGACATTCCCAGTTGCCCCGTCAAGTTGTACTTCCCAGTAGTCTTGGATATATACAAATTTTACAATGCCCTTTTCTTTTCTGATATCAATTCTGTCCAGATTTGCAGGAGTTTCAGCTCCGGTATTGGCATGGAGTGTACTGTCTGCAATATGATTCAGGATTTCGATTGATTTCCATTCATGCAGGTTGGTGCTGGTTCCTGTTGCTGAAGCAGGCAGTATGATGCCAAAGCTATTTTTTTTCCAGCCCAAAAGGAGTCCGGTGATGGCAACAACAAAAAAAAAGGCGAATAAAAAAATGCCGGTGTACCGGTGAATTTTCCGAACGGATCTTAAAAACGAAGCTTGCATGGATTGAAATTACGGCAGTAAAATGTATTAACCACCATCATTTCAAATCCTGTTTCAGCTGCATCATTGATTTTTTAGGTTTTACCAGTATTCCAAGGTTGCTCCTTTTTTCACTGTTATGTTATTGGTTACCAATTCACTTGCAAATCTTACAGTAACTGTGCCATTTACAGAAGGGGTGATCATTCCTTGAATAATGGCTAAGTTTCCTCCGGCGGCATTTGAATTATTGTTTGCCGAATTAGGGAAATTATATGTATTTGAATAGTTGTATGTTTCAGAGTTGCTTGAAAAAGTATACCTGCTGGTATAGCTTAAAAATGATGTTGCAGGTCCATTGATTGTCCAACGACTACCATTGGTTTGATCGCTTGATGTAAATGGAATGGTTGCATAAAAACGGTAGGTAATACCTGCTGTTACGATAAATGAAAGATCGGGGATATCGACAAGAGATATGCTACTGGTAGAAAGATCTGAAGCCAAGACAGACACACTTCTTATATTCCCTGATAAAAGTTCTGATGCTTGTCTGGTTGTTACATTTCCACTTGCATCTGTAGTAAGAATTTTGGTATTGCTTGTATTGGTGCCAATTCCTTCAAGTCTTACAGTACCTGTTGTATGAAGTTGTGCAGATGGACTGGCAGTGCCAATTCCAACCTTGCCAACATTTTTATTGTAGATATCGTTGCCAACTGTCTTCCACTTGCTTGTATCGACTGAAATTTTTGTTCCTTTTTGGTCAACCACTGTTTGTGCGGTTGATTGTATGTTGAAAAGAACAATCAATATAAAAATCAAGGTATATTTCATTTCGTAGAATTTATTTGACCAATAACCCCTGAGGGCTATTGGTCAAAATTGTTATTCAATTATTATAGTGAATTGTTGTTTTATTTAACCCATTGTACTTCGATCAAATCTCCCAACGCAACCAAGGAAGATATGGATGAAGCAAGATTGATGGATCCTGATGCAATTGTATAATCTGTATTGGTGAGCAGTTTAACACCGTTTCTGTATACCCAAACTTTTGATACTGCTGCTGGCATGTTGGTGACGGCATAGGCTGATTGACCTGCATTTGCTTCAAAGCGTTCATCGCCACTTTGCAAAAGCGATTCGGCCTTTACCCTTTTCAAAGTACCATCAGTTCCACTTACGACCAAACTGTCAGTTGCAAGATTTCCGCTTTCCAGTCCGGATATTTTAAGCGTGTTTGCGGCAGTGGTGATGATCTCTGTTGATTTGACGAGGGCGCCTCCAAGTTGAACCAGGTTGCCTGTTTTGGTCAAACCATTGTCAAAGCTCAAAGCATTGAACAATGAGGATGCTGAAATAAATTTCAGTTGTCCGGTAGATGGATCAACAACCATTACGCTGTCTTGCGTATTGGATCCAGATTGCAATCCTGTGATACGAAGTAAATTTTCTGCACTTGTTGCAATCGTTGTTACTTTACTTAATATGCCTCCAAGTTCCACGGTTTGACCGATTTTACTTAGACCATTGGTAGCCATTTTTACAAAACTGCTGTCACCTAGTTGTTGGGGGGTCACATAGAGCAATGTACTGTCATCTTTGGTGATCACTGCTGCGGTGTTGGAAATGACCCATTTGATCGTACCCTTGTTGTCAATGACCTTGGTCGTGTCTTTTTGTGCTGAGGCTGCGAAGCTGATTGCTGCTGCAATCGAGAACAGTAGTAGTTTTTTCATTAGATTGTTTTTTGATTTATAATAATTGGATAATCCTGATTTGGTCGCCCTGTTTACAGGGCAGTTCTGAAATGATCAAGTTGTTGTTGCTGATCGTATGCATGATTAAAATGCCATTTCTGTAGAAGAAAATTTTTGATTGGTCTGTGATCGTATAAGGGGTTTTGAAAGTCGTTTGTCCATCTGTGGTTACTATTTCAGTATGGTTTTGGGCATTGAAAAATAAACCAGCATTGCTGGCATTGTTATTTGCTTTGATCCATTTCAATCCATCGCTGTAATAGAGACCTGGCGTTACATCATTGGTATTGGATATATTGTATACCACCATTCCACTTGCAAATGATTTGAGTGGTGTGGCGGAAGCAGTTGAAATCAATGATACCCTTGGCAGGAGGAAACCTTTGTTGTTGGATTCAATCTCCAACATTGCGTCTGTGTTCATAGATTTGTTATTTTCTCCTATTTTGATTTGAGATGCAGCATCCTGCGTATAACAAATCATCAAGATCATCAGGGCAGCAGCAATGCTTTGATAAAATTTTAATGTTTTAATCATGTCTTGGTTTTATTGTTTAATGAATTTTTTACCTCTTGCGATCACATCGCCGTTCGATGCGATGATGTTCAGGTAATAGTTTCCGTTAGGTAGTTTTTTTACATCAATTGGTATGAGGTTTACTCCTGCTTTGAAGGAAATGAGATTTTTGATGACTGTTTTACCAACTGCATCGTAAACGATGATATCTGCAAATCCGTTGTAAGATGATTTGAAGCGTACATTGATAGGATCAAAATTGGTTACTGGATTTGGGTACAACAAGAAGCTGCCATGCTCGTCATTGTTGTATGTTGCAACTTTTCCAATTGCCAGTGCAGTGATACCTGCAATCATTTTTCCACTTAATTGACTGTCCTCGGTATTCCCGTTTGCAGTGGCAGTTCCGCTCAAATCAATCCATTGTGATCCGTTCCATCCAACCAATCTCAATGCTGAAGCCTCTGCAAAGTTTTGCATATCAGGTATGCTTACGTGAATGCCAAGATCTGATCCATCACCAGTTGCACCATTGCCCAAATTGCCTGCATCACCTACTTGCCAATCCCATTGACCTACGTTGCTTACTGCTTTGATTGGGTCTAAGATGGATGTAACAGGATGTGCTCCAATATGTGGGCTTGTCTGGTCCATGTCATGAGACGGGTCACCTTCTATCCATGCAACTGCATATGCATCTGATAATCTTTTCGGTGCTGTTATCTCCAGTGTTCTAAGATCCTTGCCAGTGCCTACCGGGAAAAGAAAAGGCCTATTGCCGTATTTTTTTACGTATCCATTGATGTTTGCATCATCAGAGTATCCAATGAATCTGCCATTGTCAATTACACTAAAATATCCTGGAAG
>SXYR01000134.1 GCA_005788265.1 Bacteroidota bacterium
AATGGAATTTTTCATTCGAAATGTTACTGATTACCATCTGTGTTGCTGTTGCAGGAACATTGGGTGATTTATATGAAAGCAGATTGAAGCGAATGGCGGGTGTAAAGGACAGCGGAAATTTTATGCCTGGTCACGGGGGCTTCCTTGATCGTTTCGATTCAATTTTATTTGCTTCCCCAACGGTTTGGGTCCTCTGTTATCTGCTCTATCGCTAGGTCTGTTTGGCTGTGGCCTGGTTGCTTGCTGTTGTCTTGTCCCTCTTCCCTCTTCCCTTGTTCCTTGTCCCCTGTCCCTCGTCCCTTGTCTCTGCTCCCTTGTCCCTTGCTGTTGTCTCCCCCCTTTTCTTTTCTGCGCATTCCTCTCCAGTGAACGAAGACTGATCTGTCCAACAACATCCACAAACTGTGGTTCCGGTTCTTTTGCCTTGTTGGTGGTTGCCACTTCCTCTGTTTCCAATTCTTCAGGGAAGATACCTTTGCTGTTGAGTGACTTGATTTTCTTTACCGTTTCAATCGACAGTGGATATTGCTTATTGCTGTCGGGCAATGTATACCACATGAGGTTTTTGAAAATATCTTTTTTGATGAGTTGCGCATTTCCTTTGGCAGTTTGCAAAACATCTGCATGATCAGGGAAATGTTGCAATGCATCTAAGTAGGTATCCAATTCATAATTGAGGCAGCATTTTAATCTCCCGCATTGACCACTGAGTTTGGTTTGATTGATGCTGAGGTTTTGGTAGCGGGCCATGGCCGTTGTAACGCTTTTGAATTCATTCAGCCAACTGCTGCAGCAGAGTTCTCTGCCGCAACTGCCGATTCCACCCACTTTCGCAGATTCCTGTCGCGCACCGATTTGTTTCATCTCCACTTTTACTTTGAAATCATTCGCGTAAAGTTTGATGAGTTCCCTGAAATCAACCCTGTCCTCTGCCGTGTAAAAAAAAGTAGCTTTTCTGCCGTCTGCCTGTATTTCCACTTCACAAATCTTCATGACGAGTTTGAGTTGTTTGGCAATGGCTCTTGATCTGGCCAGCACTTCTCGCTCCCTTGATTTGCTTTCATTCCATTTTTGAAGATCAACTTCTGTTGATCTGCGAAGGATTTTTTTGATTTCTGCGCTGTCTTCTGGAATTCTTTTTTTCTTGAGCTGGAGACGGACCAACTCGCCGCTGAGGTTGATCATGCCAACATCGAATCCGCTTACACCCTCTACACTTACCATTTCACCTTTGTTGTAATGGTGAAGGGTTGTGTTTTTGAAATATTCTTTTCTGCTTCCGTTGTTGAAGCTGATTTCTACAATTTTACATGAAACAGCCGGGTCAGTGAATGGCAAATTTGCCAACCAGTCATGCACGTTCAAGCGATTGCATCCGCCGCTGCTGCACCCGCCATTGCTTTTACAACCGCTGGGTTTACCGTCTTTTGTTCCGCATGAGCTGCATCCCATATTGAGTGTTTAAATGGAAACAGGTTCCACATCATTGGATGTACGATCAGCAGGGAGTTGGGTTTGAGGAAGTTGTTTTCGAAGTATCACAAGTCCGCGCAACACAATATATAAGATGTAAATAGCTTCTTATGGCAAACCGATTCCCGCACTATCCGTCATCACTAATTGATCAAAATTACCATTTTATCTTTAATAATATGGTAAAATTTGATGCTGAGGGCCATGAAGAGCATCTTGGGATTGGCATTTCTTTCAATGTAATAGATGGATTTATCCAATTCTTCAACCATGGATTGGATCTGTGAGGTATCTGCCAATTTCAGCAAACGTTGCGCAAAATCAATTTCATTTTCTGCAATGTCATGTGGAATTTCATTATTCGATATCCTGATTGAAATGGACAACAAATGAATGAAATAAGCAATAAACTGTTTCTGTTTTTCTCTTCCAATTTTACTCATCTCATCCACCCATTTCACCTGTGCGCCCGGACCATTCTTGATAATGGCATTCAGCCAGTCACGCAAAAGATCCTGCCAGTTCTCATCTCCGTGATGCAGCAACTGCATGGCCTCTCTCAGGTTTCCCTGTGCCAATGGTGCGATGGAGATGGCTTTTTCTTTGGGAACGCTCAGGCCATCAATTAACCACGATTGAACATCTTTGGTAGCAACACGGTTGATTTTGATCAGCTGTGTTCTTGAAAGAATGGTAGGCAGTATTTTGGATTCATCCTCAGCAACCAAAATGAACAAGGTTTGTGCAGGAGGTTCTTCAATGAGTTTCAATAGTTTATTGCCGGCATTGCCTAAATACTCCGGCATCCATTGAATCAGGATTTTATAACCGCTTTCAAAACTTTTCAGATTCAATTTATGGAGGATGTCTTCACATTCATGTGCCGTGATATTTCCCTGTTTGTTTTCTGCTTCCAAGGTTTGCAGCCAGTCATATACATTGCCATAGGGATTGTCTTTGTTAAAGCTCCTCCATTCTTCAATGAAATCATTGCAAACGGGTTTGTCAATTCCTGTTTTGGTTATGGTTGGGAAAGAATAATGAATGTCAGGGTGCATGAGCGCAGAGGCTTTTTTACAAGAAGGGCAGGTGCCGCAGGAATCGGATGTTTTGTTTTCACATACAATGTATTGTGCCAGTGCAGAGGCCAGTTGCAACGCTCCGCTTCCTTCTTTCCCCAAAAACAAAAGTGCATGACTCAACCGGTTATTGGTCACAAGCTGCACCAGTTTTTCTTTCACTTCATGCTGACCCGGGATGGAAGAAAATAACATGGTGTAAAGTTAATTGAACAAATAAGGAGGAAGCTTGTTATTTTAGGATACAAATCAATTTATCATGAAATATTTACTTGTAGCTCTTATGTCTTTGATGATGGCACCTACAGGATCCATACACAAGTTCAAGGTCCCTTCGATTGACGGAGGCACCATCGATTTTTCAAAGTACAAAGGCAAGAAAATTTTGGTGGTGAATACCGCCTCTAAATGTGGATACACGCCACAATATGCTGATCTTGAAAAGTTGTACGAGCAGTACAAAAGCAAGTTGGTGATTGTTGGATTTCCTGCGAATAATTTTGGCGGGCAAGAACCTG
>SXYR01000024.1 GCA_005788265.1 Bacteroidota bacterium
AATTTCATAGGCAATAAACCTTCTTGCTTGCGTGATGTCCGATATTTTTCCAGCTTCTGTAATCGTTCTGAGTGCCAAGTTATAAGCTGGATGTATTCCTGCACTCAAATTGAATTTCTTGCCCTGAATAAACCTGTACCTGAACCAGAAAATCATAGATCCCTTTCTTCCATCCAATGTTGCGCGGATGTCTGGATCGAATGAAAACCGGTTTTTCCTTACATAAAAATTAAAAATGGCGGCAGGAGCATTCAGTGAAAAGGTTGGAATGATGGAAATTCCATTGTTGGTGAGGCCAATGCTCCCATTGATCTGCAATGGTTTTACAGTTGTGTCTTGAACTTGATTTCCGTGGACTGCAACAAAAAAAATAGTGCTAAAAAACAGTAGGATTCCCTTTTTCATCTTGTATTAGACTGAAAAATTATAAAAACCATGTGTTAAAGCACATGACAAACTCTTAAATATATGAGTAACTTTATAATTCGTTGAGATCCTCTATTATACATATCTGTTCTCTTTTGCTGTTATTTTTCAGTCCACCTCCTATTTTTTCTCAGTCGAATCTGGCATTGATTGGATCAAGGTTTACAGGAAGCATCAACATGTATCAGAATCCCGCTACTACGATTGCTTCAAAAGACACTTTCGATTTTTCAATTGCTTCGCTTTCTGTAAATAATTACACAAATTTTATTCAATTCGGTTATGCACCTTTATTGCGAAGGAAGCCGATTACCACATTTGAATTTACGGAAGGTGATTTTGCAAGAGATCTGATCACCCAACTGAATCTATCCTTGCTCAGCGCTAAATATAAAATCAATCCAAAGACTGCTGTTGGATTTGGAGTCAACATCAGAAGCATGATCAATCTGCATACCAGTCACTACAACTTGACAGATTCCGCTACCGATATCATTTCTTTTCTTGGGCAAAACAGTGGGAGCCTACCTTTCAATGGCAATGCAGCCTCCTCGAATTGGTTGGAATATGTCGGAAATTTCTCATATAATTTGATTGACAACAGAAGAATGATTCTCAATGTTGGTACAAATCTCAGGGTAAACAGGGGCCTGCTTGGACTGGCAGGAAAGATAGACAGTCTTGAGTTTCAAAAGACCAACCTGTTTGGAAATGACCTGTATACTGTAACCAATGCTGATTTTATTTATGGGTATTCAACCACTGCAACTGTTTGGGACAACACCATCAAATTCAGAGACAATGTAAGAAATGTGATGGGGGAGACCAAATGGGGTGCATCCATTGACCTGGGTGCTGAGTTGCTTATCAAAAATGAATCGGATTGGTTTTATGAAGGATTGGATTACAACTATAGGTGGAAGATTGGATTTTCAATATTGGACCTAGGGTTTGCCAACTACCAATATTATCCTGAAAGTGCAAAGACGAATGGTATCAGAGATGCAATGACGCCGGAAGTCTTATTGGATAAGTTCGTAGGAGTAACCGATAATATTGCAAGTTTCAATGATACGGTATCAACCGTAGTTGAAAGCTTTACAAAGCTCAACGGAAATTTCAACATATTTCATCCATCCCGTTTGAATCTAAACATTGATCGTAAAATAACAGATCATTTTTTTGTGAATGCATCTGTCAACCTTCCATTTTCTATGGTCAACCGTAATGCCAACTATATTTTAAATGATATGGGAGTCATTTCAATCACTGCCAGATACGAGAGAGATAGATTTGGGATTTATCTTCCTGTTATATACAATACAAAGACAAAATTGCATGTTGGCGCAGCAGTCAGGATGGGCCCCTTGATCGTTGGATTGAATAACTTGAATGTGTTTAACAATGATCTAAGTCTTCAAAATACCAGTGGCTACTTGTCTTTCCTGTTTAGGATCAAACCCAGGGTCAACAAGCCAAACCGTGACTTCATAAAATCTCCCCAGAAGGTTTTATAGTGTTTTTTTCACTCTGATGAGCTCAATCCTTGTTTCAGTTACTTCAAGAATTTCAAATTCAAATCTCCCGATTACAATTCGTTCTCTGATTCTTGGAATCGATTCGTTGTAATGAATGATGAATCCTGACAGTGTTTCTGAATCATTCATTTCAAGCCCCAATTTGTACTTATCATTGATATCTTCAATGCGCAACCTTCCAGAAAATTCAAACTCATTTTCGTTGATCTCTCGCTCGATCAGTTCTTCCGTATCATATTCATCCTTGATTTCACCAAACAACTCCTCCAACAGATCCTCCATGGTTACAATGCCTGAAGTACCACCGAACTCATCAACCACCCAGGCCATGCTTTTTCTTTCTTTGATCAGTAAATTCATGAGATCATTTGCAGTCATGCTTTCCGGAACAGTGGGGATGGTATGCAATATGGATTGGATTGTTGTTGGATTTTTAAACAGTGACAATTGATGAACATAACCTAAAATATTATCAATAGTCTTGTCGTATACCACCAGTTTGCTTAAATTGGTTTCAATGAATTTCTGCTTGAGCTTCTCAATGCTGTCATTGATTTGAACTGATTCAATTTCTTTTCTTGGGACCAGACATTGCCGAATTTTTACATAGGGCAGGGTGAGTGCATTCTCAAACAATTCTTTGTTCAGCTCCTGACTTTCTGTTGCCTTTTCATCTCTTGGTTGGATAAAATTTTCAAACTCAAGTCTTGTGAAAGATGTTTTATTTTTTCTTACGTGCACATTGATCAGGTTCTCCAAAATCCATTCAGAAACTTTTACAAACATACCAGCAATGGGATGAAAAATCCTGTAGAAAAATGCAAAGATGGGGGTGAGGAAGTACATCATTGTATCACTCTTGGATCCAAACAAAGCCCTGCTAAAAAAGAAATACAACAAGAATGCAGCTGCTGATACAGCCAGGTCAAACAAAATGCGTATGTAAAGAAAGTATGGAATCAAATCATCCAATAAATAACTTTCAGTTTGCAGCCACAAGGGGGTGAGCAGTTTGTCTACAAAGAGTCCATAGATGACAAGCATCATAACAATTCCTACATTCATGGCATAAATGAACTTAGATGGTTCATCTAAAAATTGAGAGAGGATACCTGCGCTTTTTGACCGTTGTTTTTTTCTGAGCTCAACAGCCAACCTGTTGAGTGAAACAAATCCGACCTCTATGCCGGCAAAAAATCCTGCTAGTATGAATGCGATAAAAATTCCGAATAAGAAAAATGATCCCATGTGCAACAAAGATACATCAGTTCGCAATGAACTGTTTAACCAGTGCAATGACCTCTGCAGAAGCAGTTTCGATATCATCGTTTAAAACTACCTGATCGAATTGCCCCTTGTATTGCAGTTCCTCAGTAGCCTTATTGATTCTGATCATCATATTTTCTTCAGAGTCGGTCCCTCTTTTTTGAAGCCGGGTTTTCAAGACTTCCAACGAAGGAGGTTCAATAAAAATGGCCAAAACATTCGAGCCGAATTGTGTTTTTACATTGATGGCACCTTTTACATCAATATCCAATACAGGTACTTTACCCTCACCCCAAATTCTGTTCATTTCCTCAACTGTTGTACCATAGTACAGTCCAGGGTAGACCATTTCCCACTCTATAAAAGATTTGCCCTCGATTAATTTTTTGAAGACATCCTCATTGATAAAATGATAGTCAATTCCTTCCTGCTCATTTCCCCTTATTTTTCTGGTGGTTGCTGATACACTGAATGAGAGTTCTTTGTTTAACGCGACCATCAATCTTGATTTCACGGAAGTTTTACCACCACCAGAAGGGGATGTTAAAATGATAATTTTTTTTGGATTGGTTGCTGGCATGATCAAGAATCAATTCGTTTAATACCTGCACCAAGCGCATTCAAACGCTTGTCAATATATTGGTAACCTCTGTCAATCTGTTCAATGTTTTGAATGATGCTCTTTCCCTCAGCACTGAGTGCCGCAATGAGCAAAGCTACTCCTGCACGGATATCCGGACTCGCCATGGTAATACCGCGAAGAGATTGCTCTCTTTCCAATCCTATAACGGCTGCACGGTGGGGATCACACAAAATAATTCTTGCTCCCATGTCAATGAGCTTATCAACAAAGAACAACCTGCTTTCAAACATTTTTTGATGAATCAAAACACTGCCTCTGGCTTGTGTGGCAACAACCAATAGAATGCTCAGCAGATCTGGTGTTAGTCCAGGCCATGGATGATCATAGATTGTCAATACAGAACCATCAATGAAATGTTGAATTTCGTATACATCCTGAGAAGGAATGATGATGTCATCTCCCTTCAACTCCATTTGGATGCCCAGTTGCTGGAATTTTTGTGGGATAATGCCCAAATGTTCCACTCCTGCATGTTTGATGGTGATATTGCTTTGCGTCATGGCAGCCAGTCCAATGAATGAACCAACTTCAATCATATCAGGCAACATGGCATGTATGGTTCCACCAAGTGAATCCACACCCTCGATGCTCAGTAAGTTTGATCCAATACCTGTGATCTTTGCGCCCATCCTGTTCAACATTTTGCATAATTGTTGAATATATGGTTCGCATGCAGCATTGTAGATGCTTGTCTTTCCTTTGGCCATGACAGCTGCAAAAATAATATTGGCTGTACCCGTAACAGATGGTTCATCCAGCAAGAGATCTGTCCCAATCAGTTGATCAGTATGCAATCTGAAAAATCCTTCACCTTGGATATATTCAAACTTTACTCCCAATTTTTCAAATCCAATGATATGGGTATCTAGTCTGCGTCTTCCAATTTTATCTCCACCGGGTTTGGGAATGAAGGCTTTTTTGAATCTTGCCAACAGCGGACCTGCAATCATTACTGATCCACGTAAACGACTGCTGTTTTGCTGAAATGCAGGATCCTCCAGCTTTTCCAAGGCTACATGATCTGCTTTGAATGAACAGGTATGGCGATCTGTGCGATCAACTTTCACACCCAGGTCTGCCAATAAATCAATCAACAGATTGACATCCAAGATATCAGGAATGTTTTGAATCGTTACTGTATCGGTTGTGAGTAAAACGGCACTGATGATTTGCAGCGCTTCGTTTTTTGCACCCTGGGGAGTGATCTCACCTTTTAGTTGGATGCCACCCTGGACTTCAAATGCTTTCATGCAGATGCTTTAATACAAGCTTTATTTGAAACGCTTTTTGCCAAATTTTTGCTGTGGTCTGTTTTTACCACTGCCACCATTTCGGTTGCGTTGTTGAAATCCGCCGCCCTTGCCACCTCTTTTCATAAATCGTTCATCCCGCTCTCTGTATGCTCTTACGAACGGTGTATTGGTGAATTCAAGTTGTCCTTGTGTAATTGAATTCAATTCACTGCGGATGCTTTCATCTGGAATCAATTCCTTGTGCCAGGTATTGTATGCGAGCTTCATGTAATAAGCAATGATATGTGCAAATCCTGAACGTTTTTCTTCATTTTCTTCAGCCATTGCCTTTGCAATCACCAATTCAAGGTGTTTGCCCAAATGAGAATACCTCGGGTATCTTTTTGGATAGGGAAGCGGTGCCGGTTTTGCCTTGAGTGATTCGCGGGTGGGAATTGGATATGGACTTTCTACGTCCAAATTAAAATCAGCAATTAAAAAAAGATGATCCCAAAGTTTGTGTCGGTAATCCTCGACACTTTTTAAGTGTGGATTGAAAAACCCCATCAATTCAATGACTGCCTGGGCATTTTTTTGTCTTCTTTCATTGTCTTCTATTGAAAGAATATGGTCTACCATTTTTTGTACATGTCTGCCATACTCCCTCATCGCCAAATGTGGCCTTGTAGTATTGTAATCCATTCTTGATGCTTGAGAGCAACAAAAATAGGGATTATAGGCGTATTTGATTAAAAATGGTCTGAAAGGGTGTCTTTTCATAATTTGCAGGATGTGCTTTTACAATGGGGTAGACATCAATCGGGCTGGGCATATCAGGCTCAACAAAAAAGAAAAAAAACTGTCTGAATTTGATCTCAATCTTCAACAGCCCATGGCAAGCGGATTCGAATATCCACTTTGGCCAGTTGTCAAACCCATAGGAAATGGCGATGATTTTACGTTGGAAATGATGCATTGGGAGTTCATACCTTCATATATAAAAACGGCAGACGCCTTGTTGCATTTTAGAAAAGGAGGTCTCCATCCCCAAACCGGTAAAAAAGATTTCCCCCACAATACACTCAATGCAAGAGGGGAAGACATCTTTCAGCGCCCCACCTATAAAGATGCGGCACTGCACCGCAGATGTCTTATTCTGTCATCGGGGTTTTATGAATGGCGACACTTCACGCCTGATGGTGGAAAGGATACCGCCTATCCTTATTATATAAGTTTAAAAAATACTGAATATTTTTTCATGGCCGGCATCTTCAATCCCTGGTTGGATCAGTCAACCGGGGAAATGGTCAACAGTTTTTCAATTCTCACAACTGCTGCCAATCCGTTGATGGAAAAAATTCACAACAAGAAAAAAAGGATGCCAGTGATTTTATCGGATGGGTTGGCATCGCAATGGATTCAAACTGATTTGTCTTTCAATGCTATTCAATCACTCGCCACCCATCAAATCAATGACGATGAAATGACGGCACATACCATTCGCAAAGATTTCAGGCAGATAGAGGAACCCAGGGAGCAATTTGATTATACAGAACTGCCTATACTCTGACGTAGACTTTCTTTTTATCCATCCAATACCCAACAGCCCAACAGAAAATCATCAACGTTGCGGAGTAAAAAAATGATCCAAATGGCCCAGGTGTGAGTTTCTGAAAGACGTCAAGATTGATGGCTTCTTCGTATGACCTTCCTTTGGCATCTGTCAACATATTGAATATGATTGGAACGAAATCAGAAAGCAAGTAAATGAACAATGGGTTCTTTCCGAATACCTCAAAGAAATAGATCCAGTCCTTTCTGTAATTGGTCTTGTCTAAAATATATACCAGAAAGCTTATGAGCATCAAATCAATTCCACAGGTATACAATGTAAATGATCCAGTCCACAATTTTTTATTGATTGGAAAACTGTAATTCCAGCAATAGGCCATGGCCAACAATACAGCTCCACCAAGCAAGAGCTTTGTAATGGTTTCGTATTCCTTGCCTTTTTCTCTCAACATCACACCTGTGTAGTAGCCGATGATCACATTTACAATGGATGGGAATGTGCTGAGAAATCCTTCTGGATCAAATGGTACGCCTTCGCCCTTGTACATATGACCTTCGCCAATCAGCCATCTGTCAACTTTGATCTGAAAACTGCCCATCATGCTATAGTCACCTCCGAGATACATCAATAGCCAGTATCCCAATAAAAAAACAACACTTAAAATAATAACCGATCTTTTAGACAAATAATACAACATCAGGGAAGCAGCACCATAACAAAGTGCAATGCGTTGAAGTACCCCAAATATTCTTGTCGTTTCAATGGGCTTCATGACCCATTCATTGGCTTCATTCAATTTTACAAAGGGAAACCAGTATAGCAGATAGCCAATCAAAAAAATCAGCAATGTTCTTTTGAATATTTTGCTCAATACAGCTGACTGATTCATCGTTTGAAACTTTGGCATGGTAAAGGCCATCGCATTTCCTACC
>SXYR01000025.1 GCA_005788265.1 Bacteroidota bacterium
AAGACCGCCGCATTCGACCGCTCTGCCATCTCTCCGCCGCAAATGTAGTTCAAAATTTTTAATTTTTAGAGCTCCCTTCTATCTTAAATACCCAGGCATGATCACACGGCAATTTTGTTGGCCAATTCAAGGTCAGCGTCCCTTCCTTCATGTCATGCTGATGTGAAATGGATTTCTTAACCCCCAACATTTTAATTTTCGAACCAGGACTCACTTGTATATTTTTCAATACAACGGGTTGATCAGATTTTTTGATAACAATGGCATAGATATATTTTCCATCTTTGCTAACGGTATACTTTATATTGTCGCCTTCTTTGTATTTTTTCAAACTCTTCGTTGCATATATAGCTTCACCATTGATTTTCAACCAATTTCCCATGTCTTTTAATCTGTCTACCGAAGCTGCAGGAATCAATCCTTCCGCTGTTGGTCCTACGTTCAACAAATAATTTCCACCCTTGGCAGCAATGTCAATCAAATTATGAATCAATGTTTCACTCGATTTCCAATTGTTGTCATTTTTTTTGAAACCCCAAGTGTCATTCATTGTCATGCAACTTTCCCAGTCGGTATCGGATGTTCCTTCCAAAATCTCCTGCTCTGGAGTTCCAAAATCACCTGCAGCATCTTGGTATTTATTCATCCCCTGCATACCTGCCCTGCCTTTTCCGACACGGTTGTTGATGATGAGATCTGGCTTTAAACTTCTCAAAAAGTTATATAAGTCTCTCCCCTGGTCTTCCGTCCACTCTGGAATCCACTCTCCATCAAACCAAAGAACTGCAGGATCATATTTTTGAATCAATTCTTTCAACTGCGGCTTTAAATATTCCTCGCGGTATTTTGCGAAGTTTGGATTGGGGCTGTTCTGATGGGTATAGTCTTTCTTGCTTTCAGCATCCGGCTGATGCCAGTCCATGATGGAATGATAAAAACACATTTTGATGCCCGCATCTTTGCATGCATCAGTAAGTTCTTTGAGAATGTCTCTTTTGAATGGAGATGCATCCATGATATCATAGTCTGTAACCTTGCTGTCCCAGATAGAAAACCCATCATGGTGCTTGGAAGTGATGACAATATATTTGATGCCTGCTTTTTTTGCTATGTTGACCCATTCCTTTGCATTGAATTGAACCGGATTGAATTGTTTTACAAAATTTTCATATGCTGGAATAGGAATATTCGCACTGTGCATGATCCATTCGCCAATGCGGCCGTACTCTTTTCCATTGTATGATCCAGCTGGAACTGCATAGGCGCCCCAATGAATGAACATGCCGAAGGTCGCATCCCTCCACCATTCCATTCGGGTATCACGATCTGGCTTTGACTCATTGAGAAAGTTTTGTTGTGCGTCCGCAGTCAATAAAAAAAAGGAGCACATGACAGCAAGTAAGATTTTCATAACGACAAGTTTATTGTTTAAAGATCTGATTTTTTATAGAACCCAATTTCACTGAATGTAACACAAACAGGTGAGGAGTTGACATGGATCCTGACCCTGTTTGTACTGACAGGGCTGTTCAAATAAATAATTCTAGCGGCACCAACAGAAGTTGATTCAGCAATCTTCCTCCATTGATTGTTTTCATACGCATCTACTACAAATGACTCAATGCGCTGTCCAAGGGGAATAAATTCTCTCAATCGGATCAAATCAAAAATGACATTGTCTTTCCAAGAAAATTCAATGGTTGGATGATGGAAATCATCTCCGGAAGCCCAATATGTATTGACATTCCCATCCACCAATTTTTTAAGATCATAATTTTTCCCTCTTGTTTCTTTGGATGAAGCAGATGCATTTGTTGCAAGGTTGTTTTTAAAGGATTCTCCAACAAGCTTGCCAAATCCCTTTAGGGATGCAACGTCTTCATCGGCGAGCAATCCTAGCGTATTTGGAGCAATCCCCAGATCCAATGCAGCACCCCTTCCAACACTTTTTAAATAAAGATCAAAAAGCTGTTCAGGTGTCTTCACTTTGTCTTTTTCTTCTGGATGATAAAACCACCCTTTTCTCAAAGGGACATCACATTCAGCAGGAACCCAGTTCTTCCCAAGACGGGTTCCAAAAGGATTCTGTTTATCATCCAATTGTCCGGGTACAGTCTTGCTCTCCCCCTCCGCAGGAACAGGTGTAAAAGTTGCCCATGAAGTTTCTGCTGCAAATCCACGCTCATTTCCAACCCAACGGACATCCCATCCAATATCACTGAAAATATTTGCACTGGGCTGCATTTTTCTGGTGATGGCCCAGGTGGTGTCCCATCCATAATAGGTAGCTCGGTCAATTTTTTTAGTTGTCCTTGATCCACCATAATATCCATCCCCCCCATTGGCACCATCATGCCAAGACATAAACAATTCGCCATAATTGGAATACAACTCTTTTAATTGATTTCGATAGTCTTCTACATAAGCAGCAGTTCCATAACGAGGATTGTTGCGGTCCCAAGGAGAACAATAAACCCCAAATTTCATATTTAATTTTCTGCAAGCCTGTTCAAATTCTTTTACCATGTCACCCTTCCCATTTCTAAAAGGGGATTGCGAAATATTATAGTTGGTTGTTTTGGTAGGCCATAGCGCAAATCCATCATGGTGTTTGGAAACAAGAATAACCGCCCTTAATCCCCCGGCTTTCATTGCTGCAATAATTTTTTCTGCATCGAATTGAGTGGGATTAAAGATTTTTGGATCTGCATCACCATATCCCCATTCTTTGTTCTCAAAAGTAGTTGGGGTAAAGTGAATCAACCCGTATACATCCGTCTCATGCCATTTGAGTTGCCTTGCAGCAGGAACTGCACCAAAAGGCTTGGGAGCGGGTTGCGCAAATGACGCAATGCCAAGAAGCAGA
>SXYR01000135.1 GCA_005788265.1 Bacteroidota bacterium
ATCAATATTCTTTTCATCCATTGCTCTCATTGCGCTGAATAGCCTAGATGCGGCATCTGCCATATCGCCTGATTTTGATAAAATGATTTGCGGATGAATTGCAGTATAGCTTTCTTGAAACGATATGATGCCAATTTTCAAGTGGCCGTATTCTTTTATTAACTGCTGAATCTCTCCTATCAACAATTTCTTCCGTGTGGCATAATGGCTCTTCAGCTGTCCGGGTGTTTCAGGTGCATCATGTGTTATTGAAACTTTAACAGGCTTGCCCAATACTTTTTCAATTTCTTCTATTGCGATTCCACCCAATCGATGCAAAATAACTTCCCCATCTCTGAATCCAATAATGGTCGACTCCAATCCAACAGCGGCATTCCCACCATCCAATACATAGGGGATCTTGTCATGCAATCCGTCGTAAACATGTTGTGCACTAACGGGACTCACATAGCCTGATGGATTGGCACTGGGAGCTGCCAAGGGGAAACTCAACTGAGCAATCAACTCAAGTGTGAGGGGATGTTGGGGAATCCTGACAGCTACATATTCGCTGCCTGCGGTAGTGATATCAGGAATTGTTTTATTTTTTTTCAACAAATAGGTAAGCGGACCTGGTGAAAATGCTTGCAACAATTTGATGCAATCTGATGGAACCTGTTCAACATATGCTTTCAACTGATCCATGTCTGCCACATGAATAATCAAAGGGTTGAACTCCGGACGATTTTTTGCTTCGTAAATTTTTGCAACAGCTTTGACATCAAGTGCATTTGCTGCAAGTCCATAGACGGTTTCTGTCGGTATAGCAACCAACTCGCCAAGCTCCAGCAATTGTCTGGCCTTTGAAACATCTTTTCCAATCTCAGTTGTAAACATAAAAAATGCCGCAACAGCTGTTGCGGCACAAAGTTATTTGTTTGTGACAGATTTATACTTTTGATTTTTCTTTCTTCTCAGGCAACTGCTTGATGTTAAAGACAATCTTTTGGTTCTCCTTGTCAAGATCTGCTATCATTACATCCCCTTCTTTGATATTCATATTCAGAATTTCTTCAGCAAGTGGATCCTCGAGATATTTCTGGATGGCCCTGTGCAGCGGTCTTGCTCCAAATTGTTGATCATACCCTTTGTCGGCAATAAAATCTTTTGCCTCACTGGTCAATTCAAGTGTAAACCCAAGTGCATTAAGCCTCTTGAGCACCCCCTTCATGAGAATATCAATGATTTCAAAAATATGTTCCTTCTCAAGAGCGTTGAAAATGATCACATCATCCACCCTGTTCAAAAATTCTGGAGAAAAGGTGCGTTTCAGTGCTTTTTCAATCACTGCCTTGTTGGCCTCTTCAGCGTTGGCCTGACGTGCTGATGTTGCAAAGCCTACCCCGTCACCAAAGTCCTTCAACTGACGTACTCCAATATTGGAAGTCATGATAATCAAGGTATTCTTGAAATCAACTTTTCTTCCCAGTCCGTCTGTCAGTTGGCCATCATCCAATACTTGCAATAAAATATTATAAATATCCGGATGCGCCTTTTCAATTTCATCCAAAAGAATTACTGAATATGGCTTTCTTCTTACACGCTCTGTCAATTGTCCGCCTTCCTCATAACCCACATAACCGGGAGGAGCACCAATCAATCTGCTGACTGTGAACTTCTCCATGTATTCACTCATATCGATGCGGATCAATGCTTCTTCAGAATCAAACATATTTCTGGAAAGTGCTCTTGCAAGCTCTGTTTTACCAACTCCTGTGGGACCGAGGAAAATAAAAGTTCCAATTGGTTTTTTAGGATCTTTCAATCCAACACGATTCCGCTGTATGGCTTTCACCACCTTAGAAATGGCGTCATCCTGTCCAACTACCATGCCCTTCATGTCTACAGACATGTTACGCAGTTTCTCTGTCTCAGCCTGCACCATGCGTTTCACGGGTATACCAGTCATCATGCTCACCACTTCTGCAATGTCTTCTTCAGAAATTGGATAGTGTTTATTTTTTGATTCTTCTTCCCAAGAGTTTTTCGCAGTCTCTAATTCTTCCTGAAGCTTTTTCTCTCTATCCCTCAAACTTGCTGCCTCTTCGAACCGCTGGCTCTTCACAACTTTATTTTTCTCCAGCTTGATGTCCTCAATTTTCTTTTCAAGTTCAATGATATCATCTGGCACATTGATGTTTTTCAAATGCACTCTTGCCCCTACTTCATCCAATACATCGATGGCCTTGTCAGGAAGCAAACGATCCGTCATATAGCGGTCACTCAATTTCACACAAGCATCAATAGCGTCTTGTGAATAATCCACGCTGTGGTAATCTTCATAACGAGACTTGATATTGTTAAGTATCTGAATGGTTTCATCAACAGATGGCGGTTCTACGATCACTTTTTGGAATCTCCTGTCCAATGCACCGTCTTTTTCGATGTGCATGCGGTATTCATCCAAGGTAGAGGCACCAATGCATTGCAATTCTCCTCTTGAGAGCGCAGGCTTGAAAATATTGGACGCAT
Source organism: Bacteroidota bacterium (assembly GCA_005788265.1). Lineage (GTDB taxonomy): Bacteria > Bacteroidota > Bacteroidia > Chitinophagales > Chitinophagaceae > Pollutibacter. The sequence continues at coordinate 2,512 of SXYR01000135.1, forward strand.
CGAGTGAACCACTCGCACCACCCGCACCAACAATGGTATGGATTTCGTCGATGAACAAAATCACATCCCGGTTCTTTTCCAATTCAGTCATGATCGCTTTCATGCGCTCTTCAAACTGACCGCGGTATTTTGTTCCTGCCACCAATGCTGCGAGATCAAGTGACACAACTCGTTTGTCAAACAGCACACGTGAAACTTTTCTCTGCACAATGCGCAATGCGAGTCCTTCGACAATGGCGGTTTTTCCTACACCAGGCTCACCGATTAAAATAGGATTGTTCTTTTTTCTTCTGGAAAGAATTTGAGAAACACGTTCGATTTCTTTTTCTCTTCCAACAATGGGATCAAGAGACCCTGATTCTGCAAGTTTTGTGATATCGCGTCCAAAGTTATCAAGAACGGGCGTTTTACTTTTGGATCCAGTTGCTGCTGGACGTGCTTTTGCCTGAGCGCCTTTTCTTTCTTCATCAAATTCTTCCTCGGGTTCATCAGAAAATTCACTTTTTACATCATTGTTTCTTACTACACTCAGTTCATTCCTAAACATATCATAGTCAACATCAAATTGATTTAGAATTTGCGTCGCTATATTTTCTTTGTTTTTGAGGATGGACAGCAGCAGGTGTTCAGTTTCAACCATAGGACTCTTCAATGCCTTGGCTTCAAGAACTGTGACGCGGATAACTTTTTCAGCCTGACGGGTAAGAGGCAGACTGTTGATATTTTGAATGTTTTTGCCCGACTTATCTTTTACCGCCATTTCAACTTCCTTTCTCAGTTCATATAGATCTACATTCAAATTTTGAAGGACCTTCAAAGCAGTATTCTCCCCTTCACGAATGACGCCTAACAAAAGATGTTCTGTCCCAATAAAATCGTTCCCCAACCTTAACGCTTCTTCTCTGCTGTAGGAAATGATTTCCTTTACCTGTGCCGAAAAATTGTTATCCATAAAATTTGTTTGTTAGTCCCTCACAATGATACCAAATAATTCCCAGATTTTGCCGACTCCATTTCCTGTAGAATCGCATATTTGTCAACATTGACCGAACTTAAACAAATCGGTATCTTTGCTGCTTCAAACACATGCAAAAAGGTAACGAATGAAAGTCAAAATTGATACCAAAGAAGTATTTCATGTCATAAACATAGAGGACAGCGTACTTACTGCAATTATGGCAGCAGAACTATTGGAGATTGTTAATAAAAAACAAACAGAAAATAAATTAAGCCTCGTACTGAATTTCAGTCACGTTGAAGAAATTGATGCTTCATTTTTAACAGTACTGCACGATTTGCATCAAATCCAACAAGCCAACAACAAATCTTTTGTGGTTTGCGCTTTGTCAAATCATCTGCAGCAAGAATTGGGAATAGACAAAGCATTTGATGCCTTTAACATCACTCCTAGCGAGTCAGAGGCCTGGGACATCGTACAGATGGAAGAAATTGAAAGAGAGCTTGGGATGGATTGACTTTCTAAAAATCAATGTAGTTACTACATGCGTCTAATCGTCAAACTGCTTATACATCTCAATCCTTTGTCTGATTCCCAACTTTCTAAACAATCGCTGCTTAAAAGGGACCAAAAATTGAAGTGGGTCTTTGAAGAGATGAACCGATCGCCAAAACAAACTTTTTTGCATATGCTGCAATGAAGCAGTTATCTCAACGCCATTGTTGTGAGTGGGATCAATAACAATCAATGCGAATCCACCCCACATTTCCCTGTAGGTGTCATTGTGCCAGTAAGATCCGCCTATATAATCCAGTTCCACCAGCTTCACATGTGGAAACTTTTTGTAATCAATCGTACTGATTCCTTTTCTGCATTGTGGATTGAATGAATCATGCAAGATGATATGGACTTTCTTTTTATGAGGATGATTTAGGACAGTTAGAATATCCCGTTTGACAGCTGCTGTTGTATGGTCACCATCAATCAACACAAAGTCAACCGATTTGCCTTGAGTATCCAAATCTTTTAAAAGTTGCGATACCAATACATGGCTCTCCCCTACCAAAAAATGTACTTTATTGAACTTCTCAGAGAGAAATTTTTTCGGAGCAGAACTGATGTCAATAGAGTAAACTTCTTGTGAAAAGGCGTCGATCACTTGCAAGCTGCCTCCTTTAAAAGTTCCAATTTCAATGGAGACATTGGGCTTGAGGTGTGTCAACAGGTTGATGATTGCATATTTTTCAGCCCGAGACATTTGCCAATCAAGAGCTGAATCTACCTTGAAATCAGTAAAAAACGGCTGTCCTATGTTTGAATGCATCAGTATTTTTTTGGCTCTTGACCCAACGAAAGATTTCATTGGTTTTAAATAAATATGAAGCTAAATTAAC
>SXYR01000136.1 GCA_005788265.1 Bacteroidota bacterium
ATTTCTTGATTTCCCAACCAGCTCTGTAATTTCTTGTTACAAATTGATTTGCTTCTTCGAAATTGGTAATCTTCATGTTGTTGCCATCCCACAAAAGCTTCTTTCTGCCATAGAATTCGAAACCGTTTCTGCCTGCTGCATTTTTCACTTCTCTGCGCAACATATAACTTCTGATCGCTAGGTTGCCCATCAAAACTGTTTCAGTCAACGGTCCTGAATAATCAAACGAAGAAGTCAAGGCTTTGTGTTCTTTGCTGTTGAAACCAGCTTTGCAAGCTTCAGTCCAATGAACTTGGTGACCCCATTCAGGTAAACCGCGTGGTATATTTGGATCTGGAGCTGGCATGGTGATTTTTTCTCCGTTGTTCAAGTAAATTTTTGGATTGTTTCCATACATGCCGATCACCATCACGCCTTTAGACCCGTGGAGATACACACCGTTGTCACCACCTGCATCAGGGCTCAATGGCTCGTCTGCCGGAATCTGATCAGGGTGGAACGGTTTCAATCCGCCGTCCATCCAAACCATTTTCAATGGTGATTTATTTTTCTTGGTTTCAGGGAATTTGATTTCAACCAACGCGGATGGAGGGCATCCTTCTGGAATGTATTCAGGCGTCCAGTCCTTGATGAAAACCTGTCCCACGCTGCATTCTACTTCAGTCGGATAACCCAATCCCAAAATTCTAAAAGCAGAATCAATGGTATGACATCCGATATCTCCCAATGCACCTGTTCCAAAATTCCACCAACCTCTCCACTTAAATGGATGGTACAAAGGATGATAGTCTACATAATCAGCGGGGCCGAGCCAGGTGTTCCAATCATCAGGTGACATGGATGCCGGCATTGTTGGCTTGTCTTTTGGAACGGGAATTCCTTGTGGCCATACAGGACGGTTGGTCCATATTTCTACTTTGTGCACGGGACCAATCAAGCCCTTGGTGAACCAATCAATGGCAACTTGCTGATGTGGATTTGAAGAACCCTGGTTACCCATTTGGGTTACCACTTTGTATTTTCTGGCAGCCTCTGTCAACATCCTTGCTTCGGCAATATTATGTGTGAGGGGCTTTTGAACGTACACGTGTTTGCCCATTTGCATACAGGCCATGGCAGCAAACGCATGAAAATGATCAGGCGTTGAAATGGTTACTGCATCAATGTCTTTGCCTGATTCTTCCAACATTTTTCTGAAATCCTTGTAGCGTTTTGCATTGGGGAATTTATCCACTGCAACTTTTGCCCTGTCAAAGTCAACATCCGTCAATGCCACTACATTACAAGCACCGTTGTTGTATGCATTGATGATATCTGACTGACCCTTGCCACCTGCGCCAATGGCTGCAATGTTTAGTTTATCACTTGGGGCTGTATAACCCTTCCCAATAACGTGACGGGGAACGATAAAGAATCCCGCTGCTGCAAGGGAACTCTCTTTGATGAAATTTCTTCGATTTTTTTGATTCGACATAGCAAGCTTTTTAATGAATGATGAATACCTAAGTTACAATTCGATCGGAAGATTTATTACATTTAATTGAATAAATTTTTGAATTGCCCAGGCGGAAGGTTGGATGACAATTGTGTTTCATTTATTGCGCACCCGGGCAGACTGGTGTTTTAAATTATTTACCATGCAAAAAATGCTTACGCTGTTTTTTCTGCTTCATTGCCTCTTAACCGATGCCCAAACCGCCATCAACCCCAATCTCCTGAAAGGGTCCTGGGGAGCCTCTTGGGTTACGTGTCCAAATGTTCCACAAAGAGATTATGGGGTATATCATTTCAGAAAAAACTTTTCCATCGATAGCTTGCCGCAGCAATTTATTGTACATGTGAGTGCCGACAACAGATACCGTTTGTTTGTCAATGGCATCGCTGTTTGCAGCGGACCTGCAAGAGGTGATTTATACAACTGGTATTTTGAATCTATCAATATTGCCAGCTATTTAAGAAAAGGTGCAAATACCATTGCAGCAATGGTTTGGAACATGGGCGTTCACGCACCTGTTGCTCAGATATCCAACCAAACTGCATTTGTTTTGCAGGGGGATGGCGATAAAGAAAAAATAATCAATACCGATAAAACATGGAAAGTTTTGCGAGACAGCTCATACACGCCTTGTTCACTTGATAACGGGGCAAGGGTGAAGTCATATATGGTGGTCGGACCAGGTGATCAAGTGGATGCAACCAAATATCCATGGGGTTGGGAACAGCCTGCATACAATGATGGTCGATGGGAACAGGCGCTGGCCATAGGCAATCCTGTCAATGTTGGATACGGTTCAGACAATTTGTGGAGTCTCCAACCCAGAAATATTCCATTGATGTTTGAAAAAATGCAACGCATTCCGAGTGTTCGCAGAACGGAGGGCATGGAAATCGGCAATGATTTTCTTGCAGGTAACAAACCGTTGATGATACCCGCAAATAAGAAAGTTTCCATTTTACTGGATCAATCATTCAATACAGTTGCATATCCTCAATTGATAACAAGCAAAGGTAAAAATGCTGAAATCAAATTGAGCTATACCGAGGCATTGTTGGTGGATACCAATTCAGCAAAATACAAAGGTGTGAATGTAAATGGTCCGCAAAGAAGAAAAGATTTTCAAAAAGGGAACCGAAATGATGTTGACAGTAAACTGGTTGTTGGCAACTATGATATATTTATTTCCGATGGTGGCGAACAGAGAATATTTCGACCCCTCTGGTTCAGAACCTATCGTTATATGCAAGTAGACATTGTGACAAAAGATGAGCCATTGGTGATCAATGATTTGTATGGGATGGCTACGGGCTATCCGTTTGAAGTGAAGGCGTCCTTCAAATCAAATGATTCATCGCTGCAAGAGATTTGGGATATTGGATGGAGAACGGCTCAGCTCTGTGCAGGTGAAACTTATTTTGATTGTCCTTACTATGAGCAATTGCAATACGAAGGCGATACCAGAATTCAATCATTGATTTCTCTCTACGTAACGGGTGATGATCGTTTGATGCGCAAAGCCATCCTGGATTTTTATCATTCGCGTGTCCCAGAGGGACTCACACAAGGGCGTTATCCCAGCAGTCGATTACAGGTGATCCCTCCTTTTTCACTTTATTGGGTCAGCATGTTGTATGATTATTGGATGCACCGAAATGATTTCAAGTTTGTCGAACAGTTTTTGATGCCGGTAGCTGGTGTATTGGATTGGTATGAGAAAAAAATTGACCAAGAAAAAAATATGCTGGGGCCAATGAAGTGGTGGAATTTTGTAGACTGGAATCAGAAATTTCCAGGCGGAACTCCTGATGGTGCCAACGATGGAAACTCCTCTGTGATCACGTTTCAATACATATATACCTTGAAGCAGGCTGCAGAACTGTTCAGCTTTTTTGGTAAAACGAATGAAGCCAATTATTACCGCTTGCTTGCAGACAAACTGGGCAAATCAACTTTTACTGCATGCTTTGATCCCAAAAAATTTGTGATTGCAAATACGCCGTTGAAAAATACTTTCAGCCAACATGCCAATATCATGGCCATTTTATCCGGGAGTGTCCCATTGCCAATGCAGCAAAAAATCATGATGAACACATTGTCGGATACTTCGCTTAGCCAGGCAACTTTTTATTATCGTTTTTACCTGAACCGGGCACTGAATTATACAGGGAATGCAAATAAATATTACAAAGAATTGAAACCTTGGAGAGATATGATTGATTTGGGGTTGACAACATTTGCTGAAGAACCCGATCCAACCAGATCTGATTGCCATGCCTGGAGTTCAAGTCCCAATTATGATTTTTTTGCTACGATTTGTGGGATCACACCTTCCAAACCCGGATTTGCTGCAGTGCGCATTGCGCCTGCGTTGGGGGAATTGAATCATGTGGTGGGAAGCATGCCGCACCCGTCAGGAATGATCAAAGTTGAAATACGAAAGACAGCCGAGGTAGGCATATCGGCCGATATCACTTTGCCTGACAATGTTCCAGGAGTTTTTGTATGGAAGGGGAAATCAATTCCTCTTCGTGCAGGGCATCAGCAAATCAAACTTTGATTAAATTCTTTTTGCGAATTTTTGAGCTTTGAGTGAAAGTTCAGTTGCAAGAAAACAATGTGCCTGCGACATGGCCGTTTCTGTTCTGTTGACAACATCGTCTACAAACATCCTTCCGAAGGGAAGTTGAACGTCTCTGCAATCGATATATTTTGTTTCCTGGTTATTGGCGTAGTAAAGATGGTTGCCGCTGTCGTAACGGGCAATGTCAATATTTTTCCTGATCTCAATGAATCCCTCGGTTCCCAAAATGGTTAATCTGCCATCGCCCCAGGTTTTCAATCCATTGGGGGTAAACCAATCCACTCTGATATAACCTTGTCCACCATTGCCTTTCAGCATCACATCTCCGAAGTCTTCAAAATCAGGTTTTTCCGGATGATTGACATTCCCAATTTGTGAGGCCACGACTTCTGCACTGGTGGAATTGGTGAAGAAAAGAAATTGATCAAATTGATGGGAAGCAATGTCCGTGATGATTCCTCCAAATTTCTTTTTATCCCAAAACCAATCCGGCCTTGATTTTGGATTGATGCGATGCGGGCCGAGTCCAATGGTCTGAATGACTTTGCCGATCAATCCCTGTTTGACAAGTTCACCGGCTTTGATGGTTGCCTTGTTTTCAAAGCGTTCACTGAACATGATCGCATAGATGCGTTTGGTTTCTTTCTGCACTTTCTTTACTGCAGCCAATTGTTCAAGTGTTGTGATGCCAGGCTTATCCACCAGGTAATCTTTGCCGTGTTTCATGACCTCAATTCCAAGCGGGCCTCTTTCAACCGGTATGCCCGAGCTGAGGATCAATTGGATGGAATTATCTTCCAAGATTTCCTTTTCGCTGGATGCCACTTTCACTTGTGGAAATGCTTTGGTGAATGCTGCCACCAATGCTGGTTCTTTTGCATAAACTGCAACCAGTTCTCCACCGCCATTGATGACGGCATTGCACATGCCATAAATATGATTGTGGTTGATATTGATGACTGAAAACCGGATTCTTTTTTCTGCAATGATTTCATCTTGGTTTGAATGGGCAAAGGAAGAAAGCAATGGCATGCCGCTTGCGGCGATGGTTGATTTCAAAAATGTTCTTCTTGGAAACATATGGCAATTTTAAAATGTAAATAGACTGTCTAATTTACTGAATTGGATGAAATGAAATACTCTTGCTACGAAATCGATTTATTTTAACAGGTAATCAATGACCAATACACCGGTGAGTCCCATGACTGATACGATCGTCTCCATAATGGTCCATGATTGCAGCGTTTGTTTGATGCTCAGGTTGAAATATTCTTTGAACAACCAGAAGCCACTGTCGTTCACGTGTGAGAGTGTCAGGCTTCCGGAGCCCACTGCCAATACCATCAAACTCGGGTCGGTATTTGTGGCAACTACCACGGGTGCGATGATGCCTGCTGTGGTGAGTCCTGCTACCGTAGCCGATCCCATGGCAACACGAATGATTGCGCTGATCAGCCATCCAAGCAATAAGGGGGGCATTTGCAATTGTGTGAATGCTTCTGCCAGTTGTGCGCTTACTCCACTGTCAACATACACTTGTTTGAGTGCACCAGCACCTGAAACAATCAATATGATCATCAATACATCTTTGATTGAGTCTGCGTAGGTTGACATGATAGAAGCCAAGGAACTTCCTCTCGCAATGCCCAGTGCAACCGTTGCATACAACATGGAGATAAACATCAGCATGCTGGGATCTGCAATAAATTGAATGATTCCCGGTGTGGCAGCTGCTTGTTGATTCAGATTGAAGTAGGTAGTAATCAGCAAGATGAAAACAGGAAGCAGGCATGTTATGATGCTGTTTAAAAATCCAGGCAATGCTGATTGATCAACTTCTTTTGGTTTGAAGGTTTGAAGAGGTTCAACATTCATCTTTTTAAGTGTGCTGGCAAAAAGTGGACCTGCCACAATGATGGTGGGAATGGCGATGCAGATCCCATACATCAGTGTTTTGCCCATGTCTGCATGCAATTGATTCACCAATGCTGCAGGTGATGGGTGTGGTGGAAGGAGTCCGTGTGTGACAGAAAGTGCCGATAACATGGGGATGCCTACGTATACAGCAGGAAGCTTAAGGCGGTATACGATAGAAAAAATCAATGGAACCAGCAGTACGAATCCCACATTATAGAACAAGGGGATGCCGACAATGAATCCTGTCAATACCAGTGCCCAGGTGATGTTTTTCTCCCCAAAGGTTTTTAACAGTACGTCGCTTATTTTTTGAGCGGCACCAGATTCGGCAACCAGTTTTCCAATCATTGCCCCGAACAGGATCACCATCAGGAGCGATCCCAGTGTGTCTCCAACACCTTTTTGGATGGCGAATGGAATTTTTTCCAGTGGCATTCCCAAGAGCAGCCCCCCCACCAGCGAAACAATGATAAAAGAAATGAAAGTGTTGAATTTCAGCCAAGATATCAGCAGAATCAGCAAAACTATGCAAAGGGCAATCGTTATGAAAAGCATTGCGTGAATATATTAGGGCAAATGTTTTGCCGTTATAAAACTTTAAGTAATTTAAGCATTCTAAATAAATTAATTCGTCCAAAAAAAATTGCTTTATGAAAAATAGAAGATCATTTTTACAATTGTCCGCACTTGGAATTGCAGGTGCTGTTGCAAAGCCATCATTTGCATTGGGGTCATTTGAGGCTCCAACAACATTTCCACTTGGGTTCGCGGGTTATTCTTTTGCAAGATTTGATATTGACAAAATGATTGCCATGTTGCAAAAGCTCAACGTGAAAAATTTATCATTGAAAGAAATTCACCTGCCTTTGAACAGTTCAAATGAAGCCATTGAAGCTGCCAAGAAAAAATTTGCCGATGGTGGCATCAATGTTTACACGGTTGGTGTGATATATATGCGCTCCAAAGAGGCGGTGGATCAGGCTTTTGAGTATGCCAGGAAAGTGGGTGTTGAAATGATCGTGGGTGTACCGAATCAGGACTTGCTCAGTTATGCAGAAGCGAAGGTGAAGGAAACGAATATCCGTCTTGCAATACATAACCATGGTCCAGAGGATAAATTATACCCATCTCCCAAAGATATTTACGACCGCATCAAAAATTTTGATCCCCGTGTAGGATTGTGTATTGATATCGGGCATACCCTTCGTGCAGGGGTTTTGCCGGAAAGAACGGTGAAAGAATACCGCGACAGGTTATTTGATTTGCATTTGAAAGATGTGACCGCCATGGCAAAGGATGCCAAGGTGATTGAAATCGGACGCGGTGCCATCAATTATCCTGCATTCATGGAGGCCTTGAAAAAAGTCAATTACAAAGGCGTATGCAGTGTTGAATACGAAAAAGACATGACTGATCCACTGGTGGGCATGGCCGAGTCGGTTGGATTTGTGAAGGGCATCATGCGCGGTTGATTCAAATATGAAATTTGGTTCACATACAATCATAGCTGATCATTCCTTTGCTTTGCTGGTGGAAGATGAGAAAGGCAGTAAAGGATTGCTATCCAATAAGCAATTTTCCAAGGGAGACGTTATCTCTCCCTTTTATGCAAGAGAAGTATTGCATGCGCCTACCTATCTTACAGTTCAACTGAGCGACAGAGAACATATTTTACTGGGGCCTGAATTTTTGCAGTACGTGAATCACAGTTGTGATCCCTCTGCATTTTTTGATACCACCGAGATGAAATTGATTGCATTGAAGGATTTGCAGCCTGGCGATCCAATCACTTTTTTTTATCCTTCTACTGAGTGGAAAATGGACAGGGCATTCGAATGCCTATGTGGTGCTCCAAGCTGTATCGGGAAAATACAAGGGGCCTTCTATTTGACTTCTGCCCAACATCAACATTACAAGCTGAATAAATATATATTGCATAAAATCCAGGAGTCAAATGCCGGTAAGCAGTCTGTTTAAAAAAATATTCTTTTTTTCATTTTTTTTATTCTCCCTCTCTCAGTCATTTGCTCAACAGGTTGATAAGAAATTAGAGCAGAAAATCAAAACACTTATCCAGGGCTTCAATGGACAGATAGGGGTGTATGTAAAAAATTTAAAGAGTGACAAAATAGTTTCCTACAATGGCGATACTGTTTTTCCAACAGCCAGCATAGTGAAGGTCCCGATATTGATCGGCATCATGGATCGCATTCACAAAAAAGAATTGGACTATCATCAGAAACTGGTATGGTATGATACAATGAATTACGATCCTGGCGAGGACATCGTTGCATACTTGAAGCCACAGTCGGAAATTGAATTGAGCAAAGTAATGATGCTGATGATGACCATCTCTGATAATACAGGTAGTTTATGGCTGCAAAGCATTGCCGGAACCGGAAAAAGAATCAATCATTTATTGGACAGCATGGGCTATCATGCAACCCGCGTCAACAGTAGAACTCCCGGGAGGGAAGGCGACAGGTCAATATTTGGCTGGGGACAATCAACGCCGAATGAAATGGGTAGGTTGATGGAGGACATTGTACACGGGAAAATCATCAGCAAAGACAAAAGCGATCAGATGCTGCGCATCATGGGTCGTCAATATTGGGATGAAGAGGCATTGTCTGCCATTCCCCCAACTGTATTTGTTGCCTCTAAAAATGGGGCAGTCAATGCCAGCAGAAGTGAAATTCTTTATGTAAACGGCAGACGCCCGTATATTTTCAGTGTATTCACGAAAAACAACAAAAATATCAGCTGGGGTAACGAAAATGAAGCCTGGCAGCTGACCAGAAAATTATCTAAACTTTTATGGAACTATTTTAATGAATAATACAATGAAAAAAATTGCTGTCCTATTTTTCGCAACGGTTGCTTTGTATGCATGTACTTCCTCCAATAAAGCAGATACATTATATGTAAACGGTAAAATCTGGACAGGCGATTCCTCTTATCCAACTGCGGCTGTCATGGCAGTCAAAGACGGAAAAATTGTTTACGTCGGAGATGATAGCTCTGCATTTGATGCAGCAGCAACCATAGATTTAGGCGGTAAGATGGTAGTGCCAGGATTTACCGATAACCATACGCATTTTCTTTCGGCTGGCTACGGACTCTCAAGTGTTAAGTTGAAAGATGCCATGACCAAGGCGGAATTCATCAAGCGAATCAGTGATTATTGCAAACAACATCCCGGCGATGCTTGGATAAAAGAAGGCAGTTGGGACAATGAGAATTGGGGTGGTGAATTGCCCAGCAAAGATTGGATTGACTCGGTATCGGGAGATCATCCCATCTTCATCAGCAGGTACGATGGCCACATGGCTTTTGCGAATTCAAAGGCAATCCAGCTTGCAGGGGTTACTGCAAACACTGTTTCACCAGCCGGTGGAGTGGTGGTTAAAAATACAAAAGGAGAACTGACAGGATGTTTCAAAGACCAGGCAATGTCATTGATCGACAGAGCCATTCCTGCTCCCAGTGAGAGCGAACTGGAAACCTACTACAAAGCTGCAGCGGAACATGCATTGGAAAGAGGAGTTACACAAGTATGCGACATGGGTTCATATGGTGGATGGGCAGACCTTGAAACCTACAGAAGAGTTGCAGCAAAAAACAATTCAATGATCAGGATGTACTCCTTTGTTCCACTGGCTACATGGAACAGGCTGGATTCTTTTGTACAAAAAAATGGGAGGGGAAATGATATGTTGAAGTGGGGCGGATTGAAAGGATATGTAGATGGTTCGCTGGGGTCAACAACAGCATGGTTTCATCAACCGTACTTGGATGATCCATCCTCTCATGGATTAACGATAACTGATACAACTGATTTGAGAAATTGGGTATTGGGTGCAGACAAAGCAGGGTTGCATGTTGCAGTGCATGCCATTGGAGATCGTGCCAATGATTTTATTTTGTCTGTGTATGCGGAAGCACAAAAGATCAATGGGGGACGTGACAGAAGATTTAGGGTAGAACATGCTCAGCATATTCGTTTGGAAGCCGTTAAAAATTTTGCGACTCTGCAAGTGATTGCGTCTATGCATCCATACCACATGTACGATGATGGAATTTGGGCAAAAAAGCGGCTGGAAGAAAGCAGGTTGAAAGGCACTTATGCATTCAGAGAGATGTTAGGTGGTGGTGTACATGTCACGTTTGGATCAGATTGGCCAGTAGCGCCTGTAGATGCCTTGTTTGGCATCTATGCTGCGGTGACCAGACAAACGGGGGATGGGAAAAATGAAAACGGCTGGTATCCTGATCAGAAAATTTCAGTAGCAGATGCATTGAAGGCCTATACTGCCAGCAATGCTTATGCATCTTTTATGAATGGCAAAACAGGTGTACTCAAAGCGGGAGCGTATGCTGATTTTGCAGTGTTGGATAAGGACTTGCGTGAAATAGATCCAGTACAAATAAGGGGGGTAAAAGTGCTCTCCACAGTATTGAATGGGAAAGAAGTATTTAAGAGAAAGCAATAAGAGGATTAACTCTGTAAAACTTTTTCTGCTTCTTTGATCATGTCTTTTCTGATCATGTATTCAAAATAGCGTTTGTCGCTTTCACTTCTGATACTTTGCACCAATGGCTCATCCCAGTCTGAAATCAATTTGAACTTTTCATTTACTGCATTGA
>SXYR01000137.1 GCA_005788265.1 Bacteroidota bacterium
AATCAAAAAAGGGATGCAGGAAAATGTACCTGGCGATTTACTTGCCATTGATATTCGCCAATGTCTCTATCATCTGGGAGAGATAACGGGAACCATCACAAACGAGGACCAACTTGATTATATTTTCTCTAAATTCTGCATCGGGAAATAGTCACTTTCAATTTAATTTTCGTCTTTTTCAGTATATTCAATAAACTGTAAATGATTGTATATGAAAAAGCTGCTTTTTCTGGTCTTCTTTCCTTTTTGCCTGAATTTGCATGCACAGCATACTGATAACATCAATGACAGAGATATTTTGTATTTGACATCTGGAGGAAAGCTCCATCCGCTGCAGGCCAACATGGACATCAGGCACTATGCCATTGCATTGGACGTGAACATGTCTACTCAATCAATCGATGGTTTTACAGAAATCACCATGAATATTGCCAAAAAGACTGATATAATTTTGCTTGATCTGATTCACCTGTACAAAGTTTCCAAAATAACCGTCAACGGGAAAATTGTATCCTATTCTCACCAAGATGATAAACTGTTTATAACTTCTCCAGCCTCGTTTGAACCCGGAAACAAAAAAGTGATTGTTTTTTATTCAGGTATTCCACCCGCGGCGGCGAGGCCACCTTGGGACGGTGGATTCACATGGAAAAAAGACAGCAATGGAAACGACTGGATGTCAATCAACATCCAAGCAGAAGGTGGAAAAATGTATTTCCCCTGTAAAGACCATCCCAGTGATGAACCCAACGAAGGAGCTGATTTGCAAATAACGATTCCTTCGCACTTAAAAGTAGCAGGACCCGGATTGCTGGTGAATGTTGCAACCAAAAAGAATAAATCAACCTATCATTGGAAAACAAATTATACCATCAGCAATTACTGCATTTTATTCAACATCGGGAAGTACGAGGTGGTAAAAGATGAGTACACTACCATTAACGGAAACAAAGTCCCCATAGAATATTATGTATTGGAAGTTGATACAATGCATGCAAAAAAAGTGATTGAGACCCGAAAGAGAGATAGTAAGATACTTGAAAAATATTTTGGTGAATATCCTTGGATAAAAGAAAAAATTGGAATTGCTGAAGTGCCCAACTCAGGAATGGAACACCAAACCATGATTACATTCGATAATAAATTTCAATATAAAACCATCGCTGGCCAAGAATATTCTGCAAACCTGTTTCATGAATATGCACACGAATGGTGGGCAAATAAAATCACAAACAAAGATTGGGCGCATATGTGGATTCAAGAAGGCATTGCAACATATGCCGAAGCATTGGCGATGTATGAAATAGGCGGACAAGATGCTTATGATGAGATCATCAGCGGACATAGAAGGAATGTGAGGAATAAAAAAGCAATGGTATTGGGTGATGAAGTCACTGAAGAGGAAGTTTATTCAGGTGGTGATATTTACGGAAAAGGTTCTTTCTTCATGCACAGCCTGAGATTTCTTATTGGAGATGAAGTTTTTCTGCCAACACTTAAAAAACTGGCAACCGACCCTCAATACACCTACGATCAATTTGTTACAACGAAGGATGTTGAGCAACTTTTCAGCAATGCCTCCAAAAAGAATTTAGAACCTTTTTTCAATTTTTATTTGAGAACAACCAATGTATTGGATGTTTCTGTCAAAGAAATGGGGTACCAACGTTACCAGATTAAGATTAATAATTATTTCATGACGTTACCATTTGAAGTGTCGATCAATGGTAAAGTCTCTAGAATTGAAATCCCATCTGAAGGAATCATTCTAACTGCTTCTCAAGTTCCACAAATTGACAGCAAAGGATATTACTTGAAAAAAGTTACTTATCTATGATGGGATCGTTTTTGAGAAAATCTCTCTCGCTGTTTTCATTGATCATTCCAATGATTGCGTTGGCAGACGAATATCCTGTTAACAAGAACATTGATATTCAACATTATTCTTTTTCTATCAGTTTATCCGACACCACTGATATGATATATGGGGATGCACAAATATCCATTTTGTTTAAAAAATCCGGGGTACAAAAATTTCGACTTGATTTTATCAATGCTACTTCACTGCGCAATTGGAAAGGGATGATTGTTGATCAGATTTCATTAAACGGCACCAAGCTTGTATACACGCATTCGAATGATGAATTGATCATCGAATTGCCATCACTATCTGTCCCGAACACAATACTCAACGTTGGTATCAAATACCATGGAATTCCTTTTGACGCCCTGAGAATTGGTAAGACGAAGTTTGGTGACAGAAGTTTTTTCTGTGAAAATTGGCCGAACAGAGCACGTCATTGGCTTCCAACCTACGATCACCCATCAGACAAAGCCACCTCTGAGTTTATTGTAAGAGCCCCTTCTCATTATAAGGTAATTTCAAATGGATTGTTATTGGAAGAATCTGATTTGGGAAACAACGTCAAACTCACTCATTGGAAACAATCTGTTCCGGTAGCATGTTGGTTGTTTGTGCTGGGCGTGGCAGACTTTGCTGTTCAATATGTTTATCAATTCAAAGGCAAGTCAATTGAGACTTGGGTATATGCCAAGAACAGGGAGCATGGATTTTATGATTTTAAAGAACCAACCAAAAAAGTCTTGGAATTTTATACAAACTATATTGGTCCTTTTGCTTATGAAAAACTTGCAAACATTCAATCCCCCAGTGTGGGTGGCGGCATGGAAACATCTTCAGCCATCTTTTATGCAGAAAATCTTGTCAATGGTAAAAGAGATGAACGCACCAGAAATGTTGTCATACATGAGATTGCACATCAATGGTTTGGCAATGCTGTAACTGAAAATAGCTGGGATGATGTTTGGCTTAGTGAAGGATTTGCTACATTCTTTACTTTGTTGTTCATTGAGTACGAATATGGATCTGCTGAATTTGCAAAAGGGATACAAAAAGCAAAAAAGACAGTCTTGGATTTGTCGGTAAAAATGCCTGATCACAGTATCATCAGTGCCCGTAGCGCCGAGAAGGAGGAAGTTACAAATGGATTAACCTATCAAAAAGGTGCATGGATATTGCATATGTTGAGAAATTTAATTGGTGAGGTAAATTTCAAACGAGGTATACAATCTTATTACTCAAGGTATTTTAATAAAAATGCCAGTACCGAAGACTTTAGGAAAGAGATGGAAAAGTCATCTGGGTTAAATCTTCAGCAATTTTTTAACCAGTGGCTGTACCAGCCAGTTAACCCAGTTGTCAATGCTTCATGGCATTACGATGAAAAGAAAACAGCAATTGTGATTGATGCAGAACAAGTACAGAAGGGGGGTATCCTTTTTGATATACCAGTTGAAATAGGGTATTCAATAAATGGAAACAAACAGCAAAAGATTTTGAAGTTTCAATTGAACAAGCAGTCCCAAAGCAAGGTATTTTATATTGGAGATAAACCTACCAAGGTCGATTTTGATCCTAGGGATATACTTTTGTCTGAAGTAAGATTTGTAGAAAAAAATTAGCCCTCATTTGTATGCTACTACAATTTCTTCTGGTAGTTTGTCAACCTTTGCATACGATAATCTAGACAATCTTTCAGTTTGATGATAGCTGTCCAATCCAGAGCAGGCGATGGTGCCAGCTTTTTCAATATCAACAAATCCATCTTTGGACCAAACAGATGCAGGAAAATACAAATGTTCAATTTTGCCTATAATGAGTACAGTGCCATTGAGTTTGATATCAATTCTTTCCTGATGTGAAAGTCCAATGCATATATTGCTTTCCTCAACATAGGGGGCGGCAAATCCATTTTTGTAGGATGGGGTGAGTCCGCATGCATCAAACTCTGATTGATCTTTAGAGTATCTTGCAGAAGTTTGATGGGCTTGCCTGTAGATTTCTTTGTTCACATGATTGATCGTGAAAAATCCAATTTCCTCGATATTGCTCAATGTATGTCTCTCCACCGAATCAGGTCTGACGATGAATCCCATCAAAGGAGGATTTGCACCTATGTGAATGACCGAGTTGAAAACAGCCAGATTGGCATGCCCGGTTTTGTTGCATGTGCCAATGAGATTGAGGCTTTTGAAGCCTGTTATGGAATTGATCAGAGCTGCTCTTTCGAGTTTCTCTAATGCAGCAATGGCTTCTCCATCGAGAAATTTTTCCATTGATCAAAGTTTAAT
>SXYR01000138.1 GCA_005788265.1 Bacteroidota bacterium
AGCAGTCGATTTTTTTCTTCTCTTTGCACCATGTTTGAAAGCCTGCAAAAGAAATGGAAAGTCACCCCCAAGCAAATGGGATTGATCCTTTGCACCTTTGCTACCACAGGAACGCTCACCGCGTATATCTCCAGAAGCATTACCGAATGGCTGCAGCTGGATCCCGTAAACGACAGAGAACTGAGACTGGCTTTGCGTTTGCTGGTTCTGGTCTTTGGCTATCAGGTCATCATCCTGATCGTTTCTTTCTTCTTCGGACAATTCAAATTTTTCTGGAACTACGAAAAGAAAATCCTCCGGAGAATGAGGCTCATGGGTCCCGCCCAAGCCAAACTGGCCATTTTTGCTTCCGGGAAGGGAAGCAATGCAGAAAAAATCATACAATATTTTGAAAATCATAAAAATATACATGTAAAATTAATCGTATGCAATAAGCCGGGAGCAGGCGTGCTGGAAATTGCAGCGAAGTATAAGATTCCTACGCTTATGTTGGAGAAACAAGGATTCCTGGAATCAAAAAAATATCTTGAAGAAATTGAAAATCAACATATTACACATATTGTACTGGCCGGATTTCTATGGAAAATTCCTGAAAATCTGATCCAGGCATATCCCGAGCGTATCATCAATATCCATCCTGCCCTGCTTCCCAAATTTGGAGGAAAAGGAATGTATGGCGATCGTGTTCACCAATCTGTCATGGAGGCAGGAGAGAAAGAAACTGGAATTACCATTCATATGGTGGATGAAGCGTACGACCACGGGAAAACAATTTTCCAGACTGCTGTACCCATTGATGGGAATGATACCCCCGCATCACTCGCTGAAAAAATACACGCACTCGAACACCAACATTTCCCGATCCAAATCGAGAAATGGATCCAACAACATTGATACTTGCTGCAAAAAATCATCATATCATCTCTCCTTATTTTCATCACCTCCCATTCCAATTCACAAATCTGGCTGACAGGCAGGGTCTATGATTCAACAAGAATGGTGTCAGTCCCATCTGTGAAGGTCTCAACCAAAAAAGGTGAAGTGACGTATACCGACTCCATCGGCAGATATGGTATGAACGTTGACAAAAATGATTCCATTGCATTTACGTTCAGAGGAAAATCAACCATCTATTTCCCAGTCAAAGAAATCAATTACCCAGCAGGATTTGATATTGCTTTGCAAGTAACAGTGCAAGACAAATACAAAACATTGAAAGAAATTGTTGTCATCAAAAAAACATACAAAGAAGATTCAATAGCCAACAGAGAGCAATACAGAAAGGTATTTGAATTCGAAAGAGGAGGACTTCAACTTTCAGAAACGGGCACGTTGGGAGGCACGCCTGGACTCGATTTGACAAGTCTGATCAACTCATTCAGGTTTAAAAGAAACAAATCACTTCGATCCCTGCAAAACAGATTGATTGAAGAGGAACAACAAAAATTTGTAGACAGCAGATTTACGAAACAATTGGTGAGACAAATCACAGGACTCGCTGGTGCCAACCTGGAAAAATTCATGATAGCCTACAGGCCATCGTATGAATTGGTTGCTTATTCTGAACAATATATTTATTACCAATACATACTAGACGCATCGAAATATTTCAAGTCCGGCATCCTCCCCAAGCCCCTCCTGAAATAAATAACTCCTTTTCGTTAACTTCAGTAACAATTGAAGTAAACAATGAAAAACTTTGCCATAGCTACTGCATGCATTTGCCTTTCGATCATTTCAGCAGCACAATCTCATCACAAGATTCATAAGGAGGCCATTGTCATTGATACCCACAATGATTTTATCAGCACGAGCATTGAAAAGAAAGTAGCTTTTGAGCAGTCGCTTAAAGGAATCACACATTCTGACTTGAAAAGAATGAAAGAGGGTGGCATAGACATTCAAATATTTTCCATCTTCTGCGATGAAAATTACGGGAAAGGCACTGCTTTTGCTTTTGCAAACAGAGAAATGGATTCCATGTTCGCTATCATCCAAAGAAATCCAACCAACACCATGTTGGTAAAATCACCCGAAGACCTTGCAATTGCTGTAAAAACTGGAAAGTTGGGATGCATGATGGGAGTGGAAGGCGGACACATGATCGAAGACAGACTGGATTACCTCGACAGTTTGTACAAGAGGGGTGCACGGTACATGACGTTGACATGGAACAACAGCACAAATTGGGCGAGTTCTGCTGCAGATGAAAGAGCAAAAAATAATTTGGGCCACCCATACGGTCTCAATGCGTTTGGAGAAAAAATAGTGCAGCACATGAATGCATTGGGAATGATTGTTGACATCTCACATGTGGGTGAAAAAACTTTTTACGATGCGGTACGCATTTCCAAAAAGCCTGTGATTGCTTCACACAGTTGCGCATACACACTCTGCCCTGTTCCAAGAAATATGACAGATGACCAAATCAAAGCACTGGGGAAAAATGGGGGAGTGATCCATCTGAATTTCAACTCCGGATTTGTAGACAGCAGTTTCCCTGCAAAAAACCGTGC
>SXYR01000139.1 GCA_005788265.1 Bacteroidota bacterium
CCTTCCGGATTGCCCAACTGACCTTGCAGGTATGCTTCATGCTTCTTGTAGTTTTTTAAAACTCCTTCCCAGTATGCCCACTGCAAATCTGTATCTATGTTCATCTTGATAGCGCCATAACTGAGGGCCTCTCTGATTTGATGTTGCGGAGATCCGCTCCCACCGTGGAATACAAAGAATACTGGTTTCTCTCCTGTTTTGAATTCTTTTTGGATGTAATCTTGTGAGTTTTTCAAGATCTCAGGACGAAGTTGCACATTGCCTGGACTGTAAACACCATGTACATTTCCAAATGCAGCAGCGACGGTGAAAAGTTCGCCGACTTTTCCCAAATGCTCGTATGCATATGCAACATGCTGGGGTTGTGTATATAATTTATCATTTTCAATATCCGAATTGTCTACTCCATCTTCTTCACCACCAGTAACCCCCAGTTCAATTTCAATGCCCATGCCCAATGGAGCCATGCGCTTGTAAAACTGTACCGAAGTTTCAATGTTCTCTTCAATCGGTTCTTCACTCAGGTCGAGCATATGTGAACTGAAAAGCGGCTGACCTTTTTCTTTTTTAAATTGCTCACCTGCATCTATCAGTGCACTGATCCATGGCAACCATTTTTTAGCTGCATGGTCGGTATGAAGCACAACAGGTACACCATAATATTTTGCAACATTGTGAATATGCAATGCTCCTGAGACGGCACCTGAGATATTTGCTTGCAACTTATCATTGGGCATTCCTTTCCCTGCAATGAATTGAGCACCGCCATTTGAAAATTGTACAATGACAGGAGAATTCACGGCAGCAGCAGCTTCCAGTGTAGCGTTGATGGTATCCGTGCCGGTGGTATTTACTGCAGGAAGTGCAAACCCATGCAGTTTGGCATCATGGTACAAAGCTTTTAATTCTTCACCAAAAAGTACTCCTGCGCTGTATTTGCCCATAATTCTTTGTTTAAGAGCAGCAAATATCGGACTTTTTTGGGTTCTTAACCTTCCTGATTGGGTACGATCCGTTCAAAGGACTCCAAAGGATGCTCTTTCCAATCTTTGTCGTATTTAACAAACCATGAAAGCCATAAACTGCGGGAAAGTCGCATGACCAGGGGTTGCAGAATAATCATCATCACTGCATTGGTGCCCATCCACCAAAAAAATCTGGTATCGTCCAATGAAAAACCAATCAACACCCACCATGCAACCAACGTAGCAACGCTGAATGCAACAGAGAGCGCATAGCTCACATAACCGGTACCATAGTAAAAACCAACTTCAATTTCAGTAGGTTGGCCACATACCTCACAATGTTCTTTCATTTTTGTTGTTTCACTCAGTCGGTATGCATTGTTGGATGTAAAAATATTTCCCTTTCTGCATCTGGGACACCGATTGTTCAATACGCTGGATAGATATGTATTTTTCATGTTGCTTTCAATCGGCTGCAAGGTATTTTATCTGAGCATATTTCTATGTGATAATTGTCTCACTACAGTACTTCCAGCAGCTTTTCCATTTTCATACTTCTGGATCCTTTTATTAAAATTGTGGAATTCGATGGCATATGATTTTTCAGCCAAATACATGCATCATCCACATGTTTGAAAAACCGATATGGGTGGACGGTGTGTTCAAAATCTCCTCCAACCAATATTACTTGTGAAAAATGCATTTGCTTGAGTTGTTCAATGATGTGCTGATGCTCTTTGATGGCATCTTCACCCAATTCCATCATTGCGCCAAGCAATACTATTTTTTTTGTGATTTGCTGCAGGGAAAAATTTTCCAGCGCTGCTTGCATGCTGTTTGGATTGGCATTGTATGCATCAAGTATAATTGTATTGGAACCTTTCTCAATCAACTGCGATCGGGCATTGCTGGGTACATATGATTCAATCGCATTTCTGATGGTGTCAAATGGAATCTTGAAATATTCTCCTACACATATAGCAGCTTCCACATTGGGTTTATTGTATGCGCCAACGAGGTTGGTGAAAATTTTTTGCTGATGAAGGGTGGAATGATCTACTTCCAGTACAAGCAAGGGATCATTTTGAAAAATTGTTGTCTGGAAGGCTCCAAGTTGATTTCCATAATATACTTTGTGTTGGATCCGTTTCGACATGTTTATCAGATAATCCAAATCACTGTTGATGAACGCAATTCCTTTATGATTGGCAAGAAAATCAAACAACTCTCCCTTTCCTTTTCTCACTCCCTCTATACCCCCAAATCCCTCTAAATGCGCTTTTCCGCAATTGTTGATGATGCCATGCGTTGGAAGCACATAAGTACAGTATGCTTCTATTTCCTTCTGGTGATTTGCGCCCATTTCTATAATTGCAATTTCAGCATCTTTTTGAATGGACAGTATGGTAAGTGGAATGCCTATGTGGTTGTTCAGGTTTCCTTTGGTGGTATAGGTTTTATATGTAGATGATAAAACCGCATGGATCAGTTCTTTCGTTGTTGTCTTTCCATTGCTTCCGGTAATGGCAATGAATGGAATCTTGAACTGTTTCCTGTGATGCAGTGCCAGTTGTTGCAAAGTAGTTAAGACATCTTCAACCAAAAATATATGATCACCTTCGGTTCCAATTGGTTCATCCACTACCGCACCTGCTGCTCCATCTTCAAGGGCTTTTTGGGCGTATGTGTTGCCATTGAAATTCGGACCTTTCAATGCAAAAAATATTTCACCCCTTTTTAAGGCACGTGTATCGGTTTGAATATGTGGATGTTCGAGAAAAAAAGAGTAGAGTTTTTCCATTTTAATCTTCTCTGTTGTTCCTGGCTCTGTAGTTTCTTCTGATGATGATGATGATCACGGCAAGTATGCCAAATATAATGGGGAAAGTCATTTATAGGGTTTAAATAAAGGTAACAAAAAAGCCCCATCAAGGGGCTTCTGTAAACTGCTGTTATCTTTTTCTGGAATTCTGTCTGGTATTGCTGAAGTGCATTCCGTTTTTAAATCCATTTCCTTCCTGACTACCAAATCTGTCCATCGCACACCTGAATCCAATGGTTGCGCTGGAAAGATCTTCATCTAAAAATCTTCTGGAACCCGGACTGAGCCAGTATGCTCTGTCATCCCAGCTACCTCCTTTATAAACGCGTGATTTGTTGCTGATCAACGTATTGTATCCGGTGTTGTAGGAAGCCATGGAAAGTGAATCACCATCCATAAAATTCATTAAGTTATTGCGCTGGTAATTTCTTCTGTTTCTTGTTTCTTCATCCGACACTATTGCTTTCTTCATATTGCCCATGCTGTCTCTTTGGTATTCTCCATTTTCATCTTTGACGAGTTTGGTGAATATATTTCCTCTGTATGGATTGAAGTCTTCCAGGTCTTTGCTGTTCAATGGTCTGTAAATATCAGAGACCCACTCATTCACATTTCCAGCCATGTTTAACAAACCGAATCCATTGGGGTAAAACGAATTAATGGGTCCTGGGATGGAGGCATTGTCATTTAATCCACCTGCAACGCCCATGTAATCGCCAGTTCCTCTTTTGAAGTTGGCCATGTATTTTCCTTGCCAGCTTCCCATGCGGCTGTCTCTCAATCCATTTACATTGCGTGACCATGTATATACCTGCCTGTTCATGTAAAGCTCTTCACCGCGTTTCCCTTCTTTGTTCTTTACGTTCGGATTTTGATTGATATATCCAAGTGCTGCATATTCCCATTCCGCTTCAGTGGGAAGTCTGTATTCTGGAAGCAAAATTCCGTCTTCCATCGTAGCATAGTTTCTGGGTCTCCCATTTTCATCCAACAATTCTGGCTTTTTCTTTGGTTTGGCAGGTTGCGGAGCATAGATACCCAGGAGATAAGATTTGGTGGTAAAGTTTTCCTCTGCTTGTCCCTGGAATGTTTTCAGTTGGTTTGGATTGACCATTCCTTTTTGTACAAGGATCAACTCATTTACACGATTGCTTCTCCAGATGCAAAAGTCATTTGCCTGTCTCCAACTTACTCCAACCACAGGGTATTCATTGTAGGAAGGATGTCTAAAATAACTTTCTACGAGTGGCTCGTTGGCGGAGAGCGCTTTTCTCCATACCAATGTATCTGGCTTGGCAGCATTGATCAAATTCTCATACATTGGATCATCAAATGTTTTTTCAATCCAACGCAAATATTCTCTGTAATGGATATTGGCTACTTCTGTTTTGTCGATGTAAAAAGAAGAAACAGTTACTCTTCTGGGAACATTGTTCCAATCACCCATCACATCTTCCTCTGTTGCGCCCATGGTAAATGTCCCACCCTGAACGAATTGAAGTCCGGGTCCGGTTCCTTGCTCAACGACTTTGGACTTCTGAAATCCGCCCATTGATTTATCGTTGTAATTCCAACCGGTCACGGATGATTTCTGAAATTTATTTTTTGAAAACAGACCACCGCCTTTACAAGCTGAAAACAGCAAGGCAATAGCAGATAAATACAAAAAATTCCTCATACGATCTTTTTAAGGTGTCCCAGGAGCATACTTTACCCATGGTATTCAACAAATTTAAGTGTTAAATAAAATCAAATCAATGAATTGTGAGAATTATTATGTTTAGTAAATGCTAAATTTGTTAACACCCCTTTATGAAAAAATGCCTCATTTTTCTGACCCTCACGGGGATATTCTTTGTTGCACCCGGACAGAGAAAATACTTGAACAATTCAGTGTTGAGCTCTGGTCAGTGGATGAAAATTGCCATACAGCAGGGGGGTGTTTACAAAATTACAGGGAATGACATGAGGTCAGCCGGACTCACAGGCAACCTTGTGTCGGCTCAAATCAGGCTTTTTGGAAATGGCGGCGGGGTCTTGCCGGAGTCGAATGATGCTGAAATTCAGGACGATTTAAAAGAGGTTGCCATTGAGGTTTCAGACGGAGGAGATGGCAGTTTTGATGCCAATGATTTTTTTCTTTTTTACGCACCGGGTCCACATCAATGGCAGCGCGACAGTACCGCAAAAGGCTTTATCTATTCCAAAAATCCATACAGTGATTTTTCGTTTTATTTTATTCACTTGGGATCTGTCAGCGGTAAACGCATGCTTCCCAAAAAAGCCTATGAAGGAACCGGGAATTTGGTGGATCTATTTGATGAGCACCTGCATCATGAACTGGATAGCATCAATTTTTTGAAAAGCGGCAAAGAATGGTATGGAGAACAATTCAGTAACCAGC
Source organism: Bacteroidota bacterium (assembly GCA_005788265.1). GTDB lineage: Bacteria > Bacteroidota > Bacteroidia > Chitinophagales > Chitinophagaceae > Pollutibacter. The sequence continues at coordinate 5,192 of SXYR01000139.1, forward strand.
CTGGCAGGGTTGCTGTCCGCGATTTCAACTTGAATATTTCAACCGCAGTATCTGGTGAACAATTTACATTGAACAGCGAGGTCATCGGAACAAGTGTAGACCAACAAAATAAGGTGGCTGTTTTAGTCAATGGTAAAAAAGTTTTGGAGCATCTCACCAATCCAATACCGGGAAGTTTGATTTCGCCAGTTGCCAGTACCAGCAGCCTTTCTGCAAATGGCGTACTTTCCGGAAACGGTCTTACCATCAGCTATCAGCATACCGGAGGCAGTCTCAATGCAATCTCATGGTTGAACTGGTTCAATATTGTGTTTAAAAGAAAACTGGATGTACAGGGGCTGGCACAAATGTCATTTCGTTTGAAATCCAGTCCAGTCAATCAACCAGTCAACTTTGTTGTATCCAATGCAGGATCAAATTTTTTAGTATGGGATCTTTCTGATCAGCATGCCCCACAGAAAATCAAGACATCGTTGAGTGGAAGCAATCTAAGTTTTGTGGACAGTGTACATCAAAAAAATGAGTACATGGTTTTTGATCCCGCAAAAGCTGCGAGTCCACAGATCATTGGAAGAATTTCCAATCAGAATTTGCATCAGCTTTCTTCATCTGCATTCATCATCATTGCTGAAAAAACACTGATGGAGCAAGCAATTCGTTTGCGCGATTTTCACAACACATCAGATCGCATTGCTGGAATGGTCATTGATGTTGAAGAGGTATTCAATGAATTTTCTTCCGGGACACCAGATCCTACGGCCATTCGAAATTTTCTGAAAATGCTTGTTGATCGTTCCGGTGCCAATGGCGTGAAACCTTCATATGTGCTGCTTTTTGGGAGTGCCTCCTACCGTATCAAAGAGAAAGCGCTTCAAAGAAACAGCAAGGTTCCCTCGTATCAAACCAATGAGTCGCTTGATCCTCTGCTGAGTTATGTCACAGATGATTATTTTGGTTTTCTCGATGATCAAGATGATATCAACAACAACAAAAATATTGCATTGTTGGATCTGGGTATAGGACGATTGCCGGTCAGAAATGCGGAGCAGGCTAAGAGAACAGTCGACAAAATCATTCGATATAAAAACAGTCTCTCCCTGGGTGAGTGGAGAAATAATTTCACCCTCGTGGCAGACGATGAGGATTATAATCTGCATGTTGAAGATGCTGAACTGCATGCATCTCTTCTGGAGCGAGCCGCCCCACAATTGAATACCAACAAGATTTATCTGGATGCTTATAAACAGGAGAGCAATGCAGGCGGAAGCCGCTATCCTGATGTCAATCGTGAAGTGTTGAAAGACATCAACAATGGGTCGTTGGTATGGAATTATAGTGGACATGGCAACAGCACCAGATTGGCTTATGAGGTGTTGTTGGACAAAGATTTGCTTGCGCAATGGAAAAATGAAAACAGGCTTCCTTTTTTTATAACAGCCACATGTGATTTTGCACCGTTTGACGATCAATCCCAATTTTCACTTGGAGAAGATCTGTTGGTTGGAAGAAATACCGGAGCCATTGGGTTGGTGACTACTACTCGATTGGTTTTTGCTTCCAGCAATCGTGAGATGAACAATAATTTTCTTTCCTTTTTAACAGCAAGAAACACTGACAATACTTTTCCCAGTTTAGGAAATGCATTGAGAGATGCAAAAAACTTTACTTATCAAAACAGCACCGATTTTGTCAACGTAAGGAAGTTTACCTTGCTTGGTGATCCAGCAATGCGACTCGCCATGCCGGATCATTTTGTGAGTACAAGTGCCATTGTACAGGAGGGTACCGCCATTTCAGCTGATACGTTGAAAGCCTTGAGCAAATATACTGTAACAGGTGAAGTAAAAAGTCCTGCTGGTACCATTCTTTCCAATTTCAATGGCAATCTTTACCCCACTTTATTTGACAAGCCAAAGAATTTGAAAACACTTGCCAATGATGCTGACAGCAAGTCCATGTCATTTTCTTCATATACAAATGTTTTATACAGGGGAAAAATCAAAGTTGAAAATGGCAAATTCAATTTCACATTCACCTTGCCCAAAGACATTGATTATGCATATGGAAAGGGCAAATTGGTGTACTATGCCGAAAACGGAAACATAGATGCAAGCGGATCCTACCAGGAATTCATCGTTGGAGGATCTGGCATTAATTCCATCACTGATGCGAAGGGTCCCGATCTCAACCTATACCTTGATACCATTTCATTCAAATCGGGTGATGAAGTTAGTTCTGACCCTATCATGTATTTGCAGTTGTCAGATCTGTCTGGCATCAATCTTTCGGAAGCAAGTATTGGGCATCAGATCACAGCGGTTTTGGACGAACGGTTCGGTGAACCCATTCAACTGAATGGCTATTTCAAACCCACAGCGAATGGCAGCGGTATAGTTGTTTATCAGCTAGAGGGACTCTCAGCTGGTAAACATCGAATAGATATCAGGGCTTGGGATGTCTTCAACAACTCATCAACTGTTTCAATTGAATTTTTTGTACAATCAACAAACAATGAAATCATCAAGCGTTTTATTTCCTTTCCCAATCCATTTACAGAGCGGATACAAATTTCAGCCGATGTAAATATTCCCGATCTTGGATATGTATCTGCACTTGATGTATATGGGATAGATGGCAAATGGATCAGGCATCAGGAGCAGACACTCAATCAAAAAGGAAGTTTTACATTGGGATTTGAGTGGGATGGCAAAAACATGCAGGGCATGTCCGTTCAAAAAGGAATGTACCTGGCAAAATTGACAATTGTCTCAAAACAGGGAAAAAACACTTCAAAACTGCTAAAGCTCATTAAGCTTTAAAGAGGAATGCTTATTTTTACCAATATAAACCACCACATATAGTCACATTTTTACCCGACTTAATAACTTAATTTTTACTGATCAATTCATTCAACCATGAGACAATCACTCAAGGTATTATTTGGGGGTTTATTGCTTACGCTTGCCCAACAGCTCTATGCCCAGAACACGCTCAATGTAGTGACCAGCGCTGTTCCTTTTCTGAGAATTTCACCTGATGCAAGAGCAGGGGGGATGGGTGATTTGGGCGTTGCCACCATGCCAGACGCAAATGCTCAATTCTACAATCTTGCCAAATACCCTTTTGCTAAAAACAGTTCGGGCATCGGACTCACCTATACGCCTTGGTTGAAAGACTTGGGCTTGAATGATGTTTTCTTGGCATCCTTGGCTGGGTATAAAAAAATTGATGAGACTCAATCGATTTCTGGATCACTCAGGTATTTCAATTTGGGAAATATTGAGTTTACTGACAATTTTGGAAACTCACTTGGTACCGGAAGGCCTAGAGAATTGGGATTGGATTTTGGTTACTCAAGAAAACTTTCAGATCAGTTGAGTTTAGGTGTCGGACTCAGGTATATCAATTCTGCACTAGCCAATGCACAGATTGGCGGTGTGGCGTACAAGCCAGGCAATGCTGTAGCAGGTGATTTGGGAATCTATTATGTGTCCAATCCGGAAGATTTGACCGGTCTTTCATTGGGGCTTGCCATGACCAATATGGGATCCAAGATCAGTTATACAGGCGATGCTGCGCAGAAAGATTTCATACCTGCCAACATGACCCTCGGTGCGATGTATACCATCATC
>SXYR01000140.1 GCA_005788265.1 Bacteroidota bacterium
AGAAGAGAAGAGCATTTGATTATTATCAGTTTTATTGATAACTTAATCATCTAAAGCTTCTCTCTAATGAAATACCTTTCATTCATTGTCATTTTTCTTTTGTTCTCGTTTGCTTCAGAAGCACAGGTTTCAAAGCACAGGGTAGTATGGGATTTATCAAGTGCAGATACAACCGTTCAGGGAGCGGTCTTTCGCCAGATCAACAACGCACGTACCGAAATTCCGGATCTTGATATTGAAGTGGTGTTTCACGGACAAGCAGTCTTTGCCGTGATGAAAGATTCCACACAGTTTGCATCCCGCATCAAGATTGCCAAAGAAAAAGGTGTTACACTCGCTGTGTGCAACAACTCTTTGCGCAGATTGAAAATTGATCCTTCACAAGTTTCTCCCATGGCAACCGTTGTACCAAGTGCAGTTGCTGAGCTCATCAAAAAGCAGACGGAGGGATGGAGTTATTTGAAAGCGTCTCATTAAAGTTTTGAGTTATGGGTTTTGAGTTTGCCCGCCGTGGCGGGTTTAGGGATTTGAGTTGTCGAGTTGTCATTGTTTTCGGGTTGTCATTGCTCAACCCTTTTTATTTATCAGCACAAAAAAATTCCAAACCGAATATCATCTATATCTATGCAGATGATTTGGGTTATGGGGAGTTGGGTAGTTATGGTCAGACCAAAATCAAAACACCCCATCTTGATCAACTTGCCAAGGAGGGAATGCGTTTCACTCAACATTACAGCAGTGCACCTGTTTGCGCTCCTTCCCGCTGCATGCTGATGACGGGAAAAAATCCCGGCCACTCCTATATCAGGGGCAATTATGAAATGGGAGGATTTGAAGATGCAACGGAACGCGGACAATTGCCATTGCACGAGGGTGCCTATACCATCGCAAAAATGCTGAAAGAAAGAAATTATGCAACAGGCATGATTGGCAAATGGGGAATGGGTGTTACCGGTACGACCGGTACTCCTTTGAACCATGGATTTGATTATTATTATGGATACCTTGATCAGAAACAGGCACATAATTTTTATCCCACTCATTTGTGGGAAAATGACCGATGGGATTCTCTGAACAATCCTTTCATCTACGTTCATCGTCCGCTTGATTCCACCACTGCCACCGATGCTGATTTCAATTATTACAAAGGCAAAGACTATGCTCCGCAAAAAATGACGGAGAAGGCACTGGCATTCATCGACAAAAACAAATCAGGATCTTTTTTTCTTTACCTGCCCTATACCGTTCCACACCTTTCTCTGCAGTTGCCGGATGAATACGTCAACCGGTACAAGGGTATGTTTGATGAGCGTCCCTACTTCGGACAAAAAGGCTATGCTGCAAACAAGTTTCCATTATCAACTTATGCAGGCATGATCAGTTATCTGGATGATCAGGTGGGCATTGTCATGCAAAAAATAAAATCATTGGGATTGGATGAAAATACCATCGTGATGTTTTCATCAGACAATGGTGCAACTTTTTCCGCTCCTGTAGATGTTGCTTTTTTCAACAGTGTAAGTGGAATGAGAGGGAAGAAAATGGATTTGTATGAGGGCGGCATCAGGGTGCCCTTTATAGCAAGATGGCCCGGAAAGATCAAAGCCGGTTCACAATCAGATATGGTCAGTGTTCAATATGATATGCTGGCAACTTTTTCTGCCATCACAGGAGATCTGGTTCAACATACAGATGGCATTTCCATTTTACCCACGCTCTTGGGGAAGGAACAAAAAGAACAACATCCGTATTTGTATTTTGAGTATCCTGAAAACGGAGGACAGGTGGCAGTGAGGATGGGTGATTGGAAAGGAGTCAGAAAAAATATCATCAAGGATCCAAGAGCAGCATGGGAATTGTACAATCTTTCAACAGATCCTCAGGAAAAAAACAATATTGCATCCCTGCACAAAGACATCCTTGATCAATTCAATATCATTGTTAAAAAAGAACATCAGCATCCCGTTGTGAACGATTGGGAAATCATTGACAGGGCCAAGTAATTACAATTTGCACAGGCGTTCTGCAGCTGCGCTCAAAGTTTCTTCTTTTTTGGCAAAACAGAATCTCAATACTTTATCATCGTATCCATCCTGGTAAAAAGCAGAAACGGGTATGGTAGCTACACCAATGGTTTTGGTAAGATGAAGTGCCATGTCCATCGAGGACATGTCTGAAATATTATTATAGGTGCCGCATACGAAATAACTGCCCGAAGAATAATGCAGTTGGAAGCGGGATGATTTCATTTTTTCCAAAAAGAAATCTCGTTTTTGTTGCATAAAGGGACCAAGCGACAGATATCTTTCTTTCTTTTTCAGATGTTCTGCCAATGCCACTTGCGTAGGCGTGAAACAGCAGAAGGCATCAAACTGATGGAGTCGCCTGAACTCAGCTGTATATGCTTTTGGCGCCACACAGTATCCCAGTTTCCATCCTGTACAGTTGTATACTTTCCCAAAAGAGAAACAAACAAAGCTTCTGTTGTAGAGTTCCGGGTATTTCAACACACTGTTGTGTTGCTTTCCGTCAAAGACCAGGTGTTCGTATACCTCATCGCTGATCAGAAAAATATTTGTATTGCTTAAAATTTTCTGCAGTTCCTGCATGTCATCATCCGATAAAATTGTTCCGGTGGGGTTGTGCGGACTGTTGATGATGATGGCTTTTGTTTTGCTGTTGATGGCAGCTTTTAGTTTTTCCCAATCGATGGAATAGTCGGGAAATTTCAATGGTACGCGCACTGGAACACCGCCGTTTGCCACAATATTGGGGATGTAGCAATCATAGGCGGGCTCAAGCACAATCACTTCATCGCCCGGTTGAAGGATGGTGGTGAATGCAGTGTAGATGGCATAGCTTCCACCCGGTGTGATGGTGATTTCATCGGCAGGAGAAACATGGTTGCCGTAGAGACTGAAAATTTTTTCTGCAATGGATTCCCTCAGCGGCATGTATCCTGCCATGGGGACATATTGGTTGTATCCCTGTAAAATTTTTTGAGCAGCCAATGCAGCCAGCTCTTCATCCATTTCAAAATCAGGGAATCCCTGTCCAATGTTGATGGCATGATGCTCTGCAGCCAATGCACTCATTACTGTAAAGATAGAAGTCCCTGTATGGGGAAGTTTGGATTGAATGGGGATCATTCACTAAAGATATTTATCTCCCTTGTTTCTTTTTACTTCAGCCACGTATTGTTTGATCTCCTGCTCTTTTTCCTTTTTGCAGATCATCAATACATCATCGGTGTCTACTACAATATAGTCATCCATTCCCTGCAGGAGTACCAATTTATTGTTGGGGGCATGAATCATGCAGCGTGTAGCATCAATGACCATCACTTCATTTCCTGCCACTGCATTGCCCAGGTAATCTTTTTCCATGTTATCGTGTGCAGAATTCCAGGTGCCCAGATCGCTCCATCCAAATGAGGAGGGGATGATGTATACATTTTCCGCTTTCTCCATGATGCCGAAGTCAATTGAAATATTCGAACACTGCGGATAAATTTTTTCAATCGCATCTTTTTCAGATGACGTGTTGAATGAAGATTTTTCTGCTTCAAAGAGTTCAGCGATTTCAGGCAGGTGTTTTTCAAATGCAGTTACAATGCTGCCTACCTGCCAAACGAAAATGCCTGCATTCCAGAGAAACTCACCGCTCGACAAAAATGTTTTCGCCAGATCCAGGTTGGGCTTCTCGGTAAATGTTTTTACTTTATATACATTGTCGCTTGCAGGTTGTTGTTCAAACTGAATATAGCCGTAACCGGTATTGGGATGCGTAGGCTTGATTCCCAGTGTGATCAATGCTTTGTGTTGGGCTACAAAGCTCAGTGCTTCTAAACAAACTTTTGTGAATCCGGTTTCATCCAAAATCAAGTGATCAGCAGGTGCACATATCAATGCACCCTTCTCATTCAATTCCTTCAACTTGTATGATATATACGCTACACAAGGAGCTGTGTTTTTTCTGGAAGGTTCTGCAACGATGTTGGCCATTTTCATCTCTGGAAGTTGCTCCTGCACAATGGGGACGTATTCATCAGAAGTGACGATGAATATGTTTTCCTCGGGGATGAATTTTTTGAATCGATCGTATGTTGATTGAATGAGCGTTCTTCCGGAGTTGAGGATATCCAAAAACTGTTTTGGATAAGAAGTTCTGCTCATGGGCCAAAAGCGGCTTCCAATTCCTCCTGCCATGATGGCTACATAGTGATGTTTATTCTTCATGGTTGCTATTTAAACCAGTCCTTCTTTGATAAGATCATGCAAATGTATAACACCTGTATATTCTTCACCTGTTTTTACAATCAGCTGGGTAATGTTATTTTTCCTCATTCTGTCGAGTGCATCCACAGCCAGTGCATCGGGAGCAATGGTTTTGGGTTGCCTGCTCATGATGTCTTTTGCTTTTTTGTGTTCGATGTCGATGTCTTTTTCAAGCATTCTTCTCAGGTCTCCATCTGTGATAACGCCTACCAGTTTAGCTGCATCATCTGTTACAGCAGTGAGTCCCAATCTTTTTTTTGTCATCTCCACAATCACTTGCCTGATATTGCTATCCGGACCAACTGCAGGTTTTTCATTCAGTTTGCTGAGGTCTTGCACACGGAGGTACAATTTCTTCCCCAATGTTCCGCCAGGATGAAATTTTGCAAAATCATCTGCCGTGAATCCCTTCAACTCCATGAGGCTGACAGCCACCGCATCCCCCATGGCCATTTGAGCCGTAGTGCTGGCAGTCGGGGCAAGGTTGTTGGGGCAGGCTTCCTGACTGACCGTAGTATTTAATATATAGTTTGATGAAGCAGCCAATATGGATGACATGTTTCCGACCATGCCAATCAGGGTGTTTCCGAGATTTTTGATCAGGGTGATGAGCATTTTGATTTCAGGGCTCTCCCCACTTTTGGAAATGATCATGACCACATCATCATGTTGGATCATACCCAGGTCACCATGAATGGCGTCTGCAGCATGCATGAATATGGACGGGGTTCCGGTACTGTTCAGGGTTGCAACAATTTTTTGTCCTACGATGGCGCTTTTCCCAATCCCACTGATTACCAATCTTCCCTTCATGTCATTTAACACATGTATTGTTTCTTCAAATGAGGGTTGAATAGATGCAGCAAGATCTGAAACTGCCTGAGCTTCCAGCTCCAACGTGCGCCGAGCGATTTCCATAATTGAAGGGCTTGTCATTCGGTTGTTGCCTGGGGAGCACCGATTTGGTGAGGGGCAAAATTACCATAATTATAAATGTTTTAGCTTGGCGAAAGCTTGATAAAGCGCTGCAATTAGGTAAATTCGTTGCCCTTTCGTATATTATAAGAGAAAGATGTCCCCAGTAAAGTCAAACAAAACCAGCTCAGCAAAATCTTCCACCAAAAAAACTGCGAAGAAATCAGGTATTGACCTTTCCGGTCCCTTGCAGGAGTATTTCGGATTCGAATCATTTCGCGGGAACCAGGAGCCCATCATTGAAAATCTCCTGAACGGCAACGATACATTTGTAATCAAGCCGACAGGGGGCGGAAAAAGTCTTTGTTACCAATTGCCCGCCCTGATCAGCGAAGGTTGTGCAATTGTGGTTTCGCCACTGATTGCCCTGATGAAAAACCAGGTTGACCTGGTAAGAAGTTACAGCAGCAAAGACGATGTGGCACATTTTCTCAATTCAACATTGAATAAAAAAGAGATCAAGGAAGTACACGACGATTTAAAGTCGGGTAAAACCAAGATGCTCTATGTTGCACCCGAGACCCTGACCAGACAGGAGAACCTGGATTTTTTCAGTGACTTGAATGTTTCCTTTTTTGCAGTCGATGAAGCGCATTGTATCTCAGAGTGGGGACATGATTTCAGACCCGAATACCGCAGACTGAAAGAAATGATGGATCAGATCAGTCCATCAGCCCCCATCATTGCACTTACTGCAACCGCCACTCCCAAGGTGCAACAAGATATCGTAACGAATTTGGGATTGAGAAATCCGGATATTTTTATTTCTTCTTTCAACAGGCCCAATCTGGATTATGAAGTAAGACCCAAGGTGGCCAAAGACCAGACCATCAAGGGCATTGTAAAATTCATTCATGAGAACAGAGGTAAGAGCGGCATCATCTATACACTCAACAGAAAAACAACCGAAGAGCTTGCAGAAATGTTGAAAGTGAATGGGATCAGTGCAGGGGCTTACCACGCCGGACTCGACAGCAAGTTGAGGGCGGAACGGCAGGACATGTTTTTGAATGAAGACATGCAGGTGATTGTTGCAACGATTGCATTTGGAATGGGCATCGACAAACCCGATATCCGTTTTGTCATACATTATAATATTCCCAA
>SXYR01000141.1 GCA_005788265.1 Bacteroidota bacterium
ATAATTGGTGGTATTGGAAATACTCATTCCCATGGGCTGACCAGGTCCTTGCAAAGACAAGGATGTGATGGAACCGATTTGAATGGCCAGTGGATCTGGCATACTGTTATTGGGATAACCGCTTGGGAAACCGGGATAGGTCTCGTCCAGTAATCTTCCCAGCCAACCTGTATTCAGGAACTCGTTGCTCGACGAGGCACTCATCCAAATATCAGTTGCCCTGAAGTGTGAAAAATTTGGTTGCGGATATCCTACAGATTGAACAATGCTTAATTTTTGGTCATTGAAAAGTTGTTGAAGTCCTGTCATTGCTGGATGCAGACCAACATGTTGAATATTGCCAATGCGCAATGCAGCCGATTCTGCAATTTTTATATTTTTTCTTGCATTGGCATAGTTGCCATAATATTCAATTGGAACAACCGTATTCAGCCCATCGTTTCCACCAGTTAGTTGAACCAATACGAGCACCCTGTCATTTTCGGCGCCCGGCAAAAGAAGATTGTTTAACATGGTATGTCCGGCATCGAATGCCTTGATACCAATGCCATTCATGAACGAAGGCACCATGAATCCTGCAGGCAAATAATTTTGTATGAAATTTCTTCTGTTCATTTTCAGCAGAGCTGGTATTCTGGCAGGTTGATGATGTATTTCAAGAGGTTGATCAGTGCATTGTTTACATAATTGGTATTGGATGTCAAGTTGGGGGCATTGATATAAGTATCCCATGCATTGGTCCAATAATGATCATCTATCTGTCCAGATAACAATATATCTTTTTTGATCTGGTTTTTATGTGTGGCAGATATATCCACTCCAAGTAAATGGTTGCATATATCATCCAACAATTTGTTTGGGTCCGATGGATTTTGAAATCCTTTTACATAATCAATTGCAGGTACCATCATCTTAAATCCACTTGCCGTGTATCCTGGACTGATCAAGTTTTGAGTATACTGAAGCCTTTTGGGCATTGTATCCGTATTGATCCAATTTCCATAGAAGAGGGGTGTCTGGTAGTATGCTTTCCATCCGCTTACGTCAGGGGGATCTCCAAGATCTTGCTGTGAGGAGGACAGGTAAACCACCAACTGATTCCACAATGTATACAGGGTACTTACCTGATCTCTTGCGGGAAATTTTATTTCCAGTTCCCTGGTAAGTCCAATGATTAAATCAACCGGACTTTTTATTTGACATCCTCTGTTTGCGCTGTCAAAAAAATGTTCACTGCTGATCAATGCTTTAAGCACTGGCAGTATTTCATAATTGTTTTTGCGGAAAATATCTGCGAGTGGTTCAATGATTTCACGTTCAATGGCTGGTGTGATATTGTAATAAACAAACCATATATACAACCGGCGACAAATAAAGAGAGCGGCTTCTTTTTGGGAAAGCAACATCTCAATCAATTGATCCAATTCTGCTTCACCGCCATTTGCACTATTGATACCTGCTATTGTTTTTCCACCATAAAACGCAGAGAAAGTTTTATTGCTTATGTCGTGTCTTGTCAAATCAAAATAGGGTTCCAGCTTTGTATTGTTGTTGCGCCATCCTGTCAAAATTTTTGCTGCAGCTTTTACATCTTCTTCGCTGAATTGGGCATTTATTCCCTTGCCTATTACAAACAACTCCTGTAACTCTCTGGCATAATTTTCGTCGGGTACGGCTTTGTTGTTGTTCTGCCCGTTCAGGTAAATCAACATCGCAGGGTCAAGCGTTGCCTTTTTTACCAGGTCTCTGAAATTTCCAAGTGCAAGTGATCTTAACAATTTGTGGTGCCTGTAGGTGTATTGCGCAATGACTACTTCAATTGTTTCAGTGGCAAAATGATTGTGCCAGAAAAGTGTCATTTTTTCTCTGATGGATCTTCCTTGGTTGATCATCAATCCAGTCCACCATTTTTTAAATGAAGATCTTCTCAATGATGAAAGGGTTCCATCAATGGACATGTCATTCACCCATGTTTGTCCAATTGAAATAGCATTATCAGGAGCAACGGAGGCTGTTGGATTGTAATCTTTTAAAGGCGGGGCAGGTTCAGTAAATGTATCTGACAGTAATTCTTCTACAGAAGCAGTAAATCCAAGAGACAGAAAATATTGTATATCTTTTTTCGTGGCACCAAACAAAGTTCTCTTCAACAAATGTCTCACTGCTGCATGATCCCATGCACCACTGTACTTGTTGAGTCCTGAGGAATAATTTTGATGTTGATTTGATTCGATCATATCAATTCGACCCTTGAAATTACTCATTATGTATCATAAGAAGCTAGTCGTCAATTATTTTTATATTAAAATTTTCTTTATGTCGTTTACTTCCAAGGTTGTTGATTTATAGGGAGTTATAACAACGGTGATCATCGCAAGTGCAAGTTCCTGGAGTGTACTCACAAATGCAGGAAATAAAAAGTTGAGCATCGGATACAGTGCATCAATGATTTTAAACCCCCATTTTACATTTTTTTGTCCAGGGGTTGATCTCATGATACCCGGCCTAAAATTGTATACAGCTTTGAAAGGCAATTGCAACAAATCATTCTCGGTCTTGCCTTTTACCCTTGCCCACATCAGTTTTCCTTTTTCGCTGCTGTCGGTGCCTGAGCCAGAAACATAAATAAAGGTCATGGCCGGATTTACAGTGGAGAGTATTTTTGCTACATGCATGGTGATATCATAGGTAATATGCTTGTATATGTTCTCTTTCAATCCAACTGAGCTGATGCCTGCACAAAAGAAGCAGGCGTCATAACCTTGAAGCGTATCTTGAATACCTTCTGCTTGCATGAAATCTTTTACTATGATTTCCTTGACTTTTGGATCTGTAATTGGATGGTGTTTCCTGTTTAACAAAAGAATGTCTGTGACATGCTCATTGTTGATGCACTCCAGCA
>SXYR01000142.1 GCA_005788265.1 Bacteroidota bacterium
CTGCATGTTTTGCCGTCGGTATTTGCAGCAACCAATACCGTGAATTCTCTTCCGTCAATGTATTCCTCCGCAAGCAATACGGGATACTCATTGATGATGGAAGCAGTTTTTTTCAGGAGAGCATCTGCATCCTGCACAAGTGAACCTTGATCGATGCCAAGACTATCGCCTGCTTTCGCGGGTTTTACAAAAAGGGGATAGTTGGCAGATGCTGCAATATTTTTTGCATCATCGAGCGATTTGATTTCATGGTATGGTGGGGTATTCACGCCCTCGCAGTAGGCGAGGTATTTCATAAGTGTTTTAGGTGGGTCGTATAAAGTCGCAGTTGGCCCAGTATAGGGCAGTTTCAATAAGTCAAGTGTTTGAATCACATCGATCGAAGGCACTTCCCATTCGAGGTATCCTTCACAGAGGTTTACATAGATGTCGAAATATTTTTTCGAACACTCCATCAATTGTTTGTAGGTGGTAAGTTTATTCAGAGAGACGTATTCGAAATCTGCATCAGGCATCAGATGAGACAATTGTCTCGGCGGATCATAATATTGATAATCTACTGAAGAGGTTGAATAGTCAGGCTGTAAGACACAAACCTTTAATCCCATTTTATTTTTTTTCTGGTGAATGCATCCTGCAATACCTCAAGAATCATTGATTTGAAACTGGTATGGTTTGCTTTCAAAATTGCACCGATCGATGTATAATCTTCGTCTTCGCTCAAACCGCACTGGGCATTGACTTCCAGCACATACAATTTTCCCGTAAGATCGTCCATTCTGATGTCTACTCTTGTATATCCGGTGCCCTTGACAGATTTGTACGCGTCGAAACTTATTTTTTTGATTTGGTCTGAGAGAGATTTTTCTACAGTCCTATATTCATAAAAATTTTCATTGGAAGGCATGGGTGTTTCATCTTCGTATATTTCCCACAGGCGATCGAAGGAGAGAAATTTTTCTTTTTCCGGAAGTGATGGATGAAATACCCTCTCTACCGGTTCATATACTTTGCATGTAGTTGGATACTTGCTTGAACCTGTGATCATCGTTGTGAATTCTCTTCCCTTGATGAACTCTTCCGCGATGATGCCGTCTATGGAAAGGTCCCATCCGCGGTATCCTTCAAACATTTTTTTCAACTGCTTTTTCATGGCAGGCTTGCTGCTCACCACATTCTTCACACCCACTCCCATGCTGCCGCCGGAAACCGAAGGTTTGAGAATAACAGTTCTACCCACTGTTTCAAACATATCATCTACAGGATCTTTGGCCGATTGAATCATCATCCATTTTGCAGTGGGCACTTTGTATTTGTCGAATGCCTTTTTCATCGGCACTTTGGAAGTGGTGATGTCGTAAAAATATGCTTCGGCACCGGTATAGATCAGATTGGATGCTTCCAATTTTTTCAAAACAGAAATGCCCGGTGTGCCGTTCACTTCATCTCCATCGCAGAGATTTAAAAAGACAGGTATGCGTTTTGATTTTTTATTGATGATGGAATCAATGATGGATGAAAAATTGTTCATCGTCACCGGTTGCCATTTCCATGTTGCTTTCAGCTCATTAAAAATTTTTGTGTACTCCTCAATGCTTTGTGTGAAGTCGTAATAATAATTGATGTTGTTGTCTTCTGTCTCCAGATAGGGGGCGAGGACATAGATTTCAATCTTGTCGAAGGGGATGTTTGAGGGGGAAGGGATAAGGGGTAAAGGGTAAGTGGTGAGTCCTCTTCTCTTTGGTACACTAACATTTATCACAGGCTGGGGCACAGCGCGTGCATTGGTAGAATGAATGGGCATTCATAAAATTATATACATATTTATAATTATGAAATATTTAGATCATAATTATTTGATCTTACCATTTAGGGATGAATCGTCCCACGTTTTGTTGGTATTCTTTGTATTGAGGGTATTTGTTGGATGAAATTTCTTCCGAGAAATCAGAGCTTCCTTTGAAAAGTATAACAAGCAGCACAGCGCCTGCAATGCTCCAATTGATCCATTCTCCTGTTGCATGGGCGCCCAAGAGATAGAATACAATCCATATGGATTGTTCTGCTGCATAGTTGGGATGACGGACTTTTGCCCATAATCCTGTCGATACAAATCCGGCAGCATATGGTCCTAAATCCTCTCCTGCATTGATTCTTCTGTATTTCTCTGTTTGAAAATCATACTGTTGCTGATCGGCCCTGTATTCAATGTAGACGAGCCATACAATACATCCAGCCATGAGATAGTCAATACCATTCAATGGCATGGCTGTTGGTGTAAGGGCTGTGAGGACAGGCAGGGTGAAAAGGAAGATCAGTGTATTTTGATAGAAGCAAATGAAGAAGAGATTGAAGAGCATCCATACAATGGGATTTTTGAATCCGGGTCTCTTGCGCAGAATTTCCCATCGGTAGTCTTCTTCGCCTTCCCAAAATTTCCATTTGTATGCTCCTCTTCTTGCGAAGTTGTAGGTAAGTCGAATGCCCCAGATGGTAGCCAGTACTGACATGAGCACCATTCTTTCATTCCATCCGCCTTTATAGGTCATGTACCAAGTGTATACAATAGGAACGATGCTCCATAATTTATCAACCTGTGAGTTGTTTCCTGTCAATTGTCCGACGATGAATGTATAGGCAATCACCGCCAAAACCATGTAAGCGCATTCGATCAGGATATTGATTTGGTGTTCGTTTGGAGGCGTACCGAGAAAGTAAGCAGCAATAGGAAGCAACACAACAGTTGCAAGCAGGAAGTTCACTGTTCTTTTCATAGCGTTGAGTTTTGTTGACAGTTAACAGTTGACAGTTAACAGTTAACCGTCAACTGTTAACCGTCAACTGTTCACGGTTAGAAAGTTATGAAAAAGTTCAATAAATATAATACCCCGAAGGTCAGAAGAATGATGCAGGCTGCGATCATGGGGATCCTCTTAAATCCAGGCAGGACAAGCCTTTGACGGATGAAATGGTGGAGGAATCCGCCGGTTAAAATCGTAACAAACAACCATACTACAAAGAGTGTGAAATCGAGCAACAGTTCA
>SXYR01000143.1 GCA_005788265.1 Bacteroidota bacterium
CATCTGTATTGCAATCGGCGTGTTGGCTTTCATATATGCAAACGAGCAACCAGTAAAACTCCTGCTTTCAGTCTCTGTATTGGGAGCAATAGCAATGGTTGTAGCACTGACCACAACAGGCATGGTAGCCAATTTTGCTATCATCAGCACAGGCATGTGTTGTTCAGTGATGTGGCCAGCCATATTTGCATTGGCCGTGAATGGTATTGGGAAATACCAAAGCCAGGGATCTGCATTTTTGATCATGATGATTTTGGGTGGTGCGATTATTCCACCTGCTCAGGGAGCTATCATCGATCTTGAATCTGTGAACGATGCAGGTGTACACACTTTCACTCAGTTGTCATATGTTGTACCACTTGTATGCTTTGCATACCTGGCATGGCATGCATTACAAACCAGAGCTGTGTTGAAAAAACAGGGACTGGATGTGGATGCACAGGTTGCAGGTGGACATTGATCTTAAATCTTTGTATATTGAGCAGCCAAAATTATTTGGCTGCTTTTTTTTATAAAAAACCGTGAATGATGAGTACGCATGAGCCATTGGCAATTGGTATAGATATTGGTGGAACAGGAACGAAGTTTGGCATTGTGGATAGAATTGGAAATGTCTTATTCTCCAGTGAAATGTCTACCAAGAAACATAAAACCATTGATACATTTATTGATGAGCTGCATGAACACTTGAGCACCTTGATTGAAAAAGCTGGAGGCATTGGAAGGATGCGTGGAATTGGAATGGGTGCACCCAATGGAAATTTTTACAGCGGTACCATTGAATATGCTCCCAACTTGCCATGGAAAGGAATCATACCCATTGCAAAGCTCGTTAGTGATAAATTCAAGCTTGATGTTACGCTTACAAATGATGCCAATGCTGCTGCAATTGGAGAAATGATGTACGGAGCTGCAAAGGGAATGAAGGATTTCATCATGATCACACTGGGAACAGGAGTGGGAAGCGGATTTGTTGCGAATGGACAATTGATATATGGACATGATGGATTTGCAGGCGAAATTGGACATACCATTGTTTTACCTGATGGAAGAATACATGAAGGAACGGGCAAAAAAGGGTCGCTGGAAAGTTATGCATCTGCAACGGGAGTGAGATTGACTGCGTTGGAAGTGCTTGAGAACAGCAGCGAACCAAGCCTCTTAAGGGATTTGGATAAAGACACCATCGATTCCAAAGCTGTTTATGATGCAGCCATCAAAGGAGATAAATTGGCGCTGGAAATTTTTGAATTCACCGGGAAAATTCTCGGTATATCTCTTGCCAATGCTGTGATGATCAGCAGTCCAGAAGCAATTGTTTTGTTTGGTGGACTCACCAAGGCGGGTGATTTGATTTTGAAACCCACAAGGGAACACATGGAAGAAAACCTGATCCAAGTATTTCAGAACAAAGTAAAAATTTTGATTAGCCACCTGAAAGAATCCGACGCCGCTATATTGGGTGCAAGTGCATTGGTTTGGGAAAAAGAAAAATAATCAGCTGTTTTTTAGCGCAATTTCTTGCTCCCAGGCCTTCTTGCCATAACCTGGAATGACGTGCTTTTCGCTGTGATAAGATGATCTTACCAGCGGGCCACTTTCTACATAATCAATTCCCAGTCCGTAACCAATTTCCTTGTATTCAAAGAATTCATCGGGATGAACGAAACGCTGTACAGGTAAATGTTTTTTGGTTGGCTGCAAATATTGGCCAATGGTGATCACATCTACCCCATTGTCTGCCAGGTCCCTGATTGTTTGGATAACTTCTTCTTTGGTCTCACCCAGTCCAAGCATAATACCTGACTTGGTTCTCATACCACCCTGTTTTAATTTTCTGAGCACTTCCATGCTTCTCCAATATTTGGCTTGAATCCTCACCTTTCTTGTGAGTTGTTCAACTGTTTCAATATTATGTGAAACCACTTCGGGAGCAGCGTCAATGATGCGTTGAATTTGATCATCTATTCCTTTGAAATCAGGAATCAATGTTTCCAGTGTAGTTTCAGGATTGAGTGATTTTACTGCGCGGATGGTATTGTACCAAATGGTGCTTCCTCCATCAGCAAGCTCATCGCGATCAACCGAAGTAATAACGGCATGTTTTACTTTCATCAAGTGAATCGCTTCTGCAACTCTTTGCGGCTCGTCCCAATCCACTGCATCTGGTCTACCAGTGGCAACTGCACAAAAACCACAACTCCTGGTACACACATTTCCCAAAATCATGAATGTTGCTGTACCGGCACCCCAGCACTCACCCATGTTGGGACAATTACCACTTTCACAGATTGTATGAAGCTTATGCGTATCAACGAGTGAACGAACATGCCTATAGCTTTCCCCTATGGGAAGTTTCACTCTTAGCCAATCTGGTTTTTTTTGTCTTTCTGCTGTTGCAATTGCGTCCATCACAGGTTCAATTTGAGGACAAAGTTAATCTACTTCCTTCTTCCAAAGTTCAAGGCTATAAATCCTGATGGAAAGAAGGATCTTCCTGATACGTCAATCATCTGCACTACTTTTTTTGAGTACAAATCCGCCATGAATCCAACTTCAATAGCTGATACTACCTGATTGAAACGGGCCCAGTCAAATCTCAAGGATGCTTTGGCATAAACACCGGGATTGAATTTGATTTCATTCCACCCTTTTCGAAGTCCAGCTCCTCCAATGATGTCTTTCGTAGGATCCAGGTTAAGAAAAGCATCTTTGGTTTCTGCCTGGTATTTGAGGTATGCAACGCCTGTATCTACAGAGAATTGAATATAATAAGGTCTTGCCAAGCCAGCACTGAATCCCCCCAAAAAAATCCCATATACAGCCACACCGTTTTTATTGCTTTTGCCACCAAGCATGATTTGTTTTCCAAATCCTAGTTTGGCCTGGTAAAAAATATTCTGTTTTCCAAAAACAAAAGGTCTTCCAAAATAGGCAAATCCACCATTGATGCTGCCAGGTGTCGATTGCTTTTGCTCTTTGCGATGCTGTTTCTCGGTAAGCTCCAATTGTAAGATCGTAGTCTTGTAGGCAGAAGTAGAAAACCCTTTTTCAAATGCAATACCCCATCCATCGTGATGATTTTTGATAGATGTAATGCTGTGTTTTTCAAATGCAGGCACACCCTCTTCTTCGTTTCTAATCATTTGATTGATCCTCCGGTTCTTTTCAATTCTTGCCTGCTCTTTGTTCCGCTGTTGAGAAACAGCACTTGAATTGAAAAGGATCAGGCAAGTAGCGAAGAGGAAGAAAACCCTGTTTGAGATCAACATGATGAATGAATGTGTTGTAAATTTATGCAAAAAAGCATGACATCCAGAGTTACCTATACAGGCGAATTGAGAACTTTAGCAACCCATTTGCAATCAGGGTCTGGTATAGAGACCGATGCCCCTACAGACAACCATGGAAAAGGAGAAAGATTCTCTCCCACAGATTTGATTGGCACCTCGCTGGCAGCTTGTATGCTCACCACCATGGCGATTAGAGCAAAGGAACTTGAGCCCAAACTGAGGAATGTCATAACCGATACCGAAAAAATAATGTCACCAGCCCCGAGAAGAATCAGTGGCATCAAAATTACTTTTCACTGGCCAACCAATCATCATTATACCCTAGAGGAAAGAACACTCTTGGAAGAAATTGCATGGAGCTGCCCAGTAAAGGAAAGTATTCACCCCAATATTAAATTAGAAGTAAACTTCAATTGGGAAAATTGAAAATTTAAGAAAATGATTGCTTCAATGTTTGAATCACGCGACTCACTGGCAATCCCATCACATTGTAAAAATCACCATTGATATGTTGAATACCTGTTACGCCAATCCATTCTTGGATGGCATATGCGCCTGCCTTGTCAAATGGTTTGTAATGATCTACATAATGTTCAATTTGATGATCCTCCAAAGCGTAAAATGATACATATGTTTTGTCATAAAATTTTTCAATCTTATCAGAGGATCTAATTTCAACTGCAGTAATCACTTCATGTGTTTTCCCTGACAATTGCTTCAAAATATGGATGGCATGTTCTTTATTTTCAGGCTTTCCGATAATTGTTCCATCGAGCACCACGATGGTATCTGCAGCAATCAGAATGCATTGATCTAATTGCTGTGAAATTTTGTCTGCAATGGATTGGTTTTTTTTTGAGGCAATCTGCATGGCTACCTGCTCAGGTGCTTCGCCTGGATCAAAAGATTCATCGGCATCTGATACCATCACTTCAAAGTTGATTTCCGCCCATTCCAACAGCATTTTTCTGCGGGGAGAACCGGATGCAAGGATTATTCTTTTCATCCGTAATAATAATAGAATAAAATCATTGAAAAAATACCCAACAGCATGAGCAACTTGACTTGTCGGGTCAATTTTGTATAATCATCCACCCTGACGGCTTTTTTTAGATTTATAAAAATCAATACAATCATCAACAACAAGCAGCAAAAAATATAAAGACTGATGAGGTACCAATGGTTGAAAAGAGCATATACCATGATGGCAGACAAAGACCCAAACAATACGACGAGCCATACTGAAACAAAAACCTTTGTCGCATGAATTCCCCAAGAGATGGGCATTGTTTTGCAGCCATACTTCCTGTCACCAAACTCATCTTCCATGTCCTTGATGACTTCTCTGACCAGAGACACCATGAAGGCAAATCCCCCGTAAAGAATTGCCAGCTTGTATATGTTGATCAATGCCAAATTGGTGGCTGGAATCCAGCTTCCAGATTTCCAATTGATTTCAGCTACAAACAGCATAAAGATCACCCAAGCGGTAAGCAAGGAAATAATGATATTTCCTGAAAGCAGTTTCTTTTTAAATGTGGTAGAATACACCCATAGCAAGATCACTGCAATTCCATTTAATAAAAAAAGTAGAAAATTATTGAGCCGAATGGAAACATATGCTGTTATAATAAGCCCAGTTATTGAAAGAATAAAATGCAACATCATGGCCCATCTCCTGGAGATATCTTTATCGACAATTAATTTTTCCGGTTTGTTGATTTTATCAATATTCAAATCAAAATAGTCATTGATGATATACCCTGCACCGGCAATCAAAAGAGATGCTGCCAGCATCCAACAAAACAATTCACTTGAAAGCAATGGATTGCTGCCCAGCAATTGAACATAAGAGGAACATATAATGAACTGATAAAAAAATACCTGCGTAAGTGCTATGAACAACAGGTTTTTAATGCGAATCAATTGTAGGAATGCTCCCAGTTTAAACATGAAATGAATTTAAATACTTTGAATGGGGTCTGCAAAGTTCCATTTGTCCTGTGTCTTTAGTACTTTCTCGATCACATCCCGAACTGCCCCATTTCCTCCCCTGCATCTTGAAATAAAGTCTGACTTTTCCTTTATTTCGGTTACGGCATCAGCAGGACAGGTTTTCAATCCGCACACAGCAAAAGCATCCAGATCGGGCAAATCATCACCCATGAATAAAACTTCGTCCTTGCTCATCTTGTACGTTGACATAAGCGAATTCAACATTGTTGATTTCGTCTTTACCTTTTGAAAAAAATCATGCACGCCCAAATATTGCAATCTTTGACCAACTGCCTCTGAAAATGATCCTGTGATAACAGCTACATGAAAATGATGTTGAAGTGCCAATTGGATGGCCAATCCATCTTTTATATCCATTTCTCTCAACCATTCATTGTCCTTTTGAACCAGCAATTTTCCATTGGTAAGTACTCCGTCCAGATCAAATGCAAGTAATTTTATTTTAGAAAATTTGATGAGAAGATGTTCATCCATCTTTCAAAATTAATCTTTCAAACTGATTAACGGTGTTTGCCTACCTTTAAGAAATTATTGCATTTTATTACAGAAAATAATTTTGAAAAAAAATTATTAAAACCGAAAGACCAATTTTGAATGTTGATTTTCAGGTGATTATACGCATGATTATAAAAGAAAATTCTCCTGATTTTAACCGTTTTAACATCTTCCTTATGATTTACAAACACCAAAAATCATTCTCTTTACCTTATTATTGCATCGATTTGAGGAAATTATGGCAAAAAATTTACTGATAGTTGAGTCCCCTGCGAAAGCTAAAACCATTGAGAAAATCCTAGGCAGTGATTTCGAAGTGAAGAGCTGCTATGGTCATATCCGTGACCTTGAAAAGGATGAAATGGGAATAGATGTTAAAAAAGGTTTCAAGCCAAGATATAAAGTACCTGAGGAAAAGGAAAAAGTAGTGAAAGAACTGAAACAATTGGCCAAAAAATCGGAAGAAGTATGGTTGGCGACGGACGAGGACCGTGAGGGTGAGGCCATCAGTTGGCACCTTTGTGAGGTATTGGGACTTGATCCAGCTTCCACCAAAAGAATTGTCTTTCATGAAATTACCAAACCCGCCATCAAATCTGCCGTTGAAAAACCGAGAACAGTCAATATGAACTTGGTCAATGCACAGCAAGCCAGAAGAATATTGGATAGAATTGTTGGATTTGAGCTCTCTCCCATTCTTTGGAGAAAAATGAGCATGAAGAACAATCTTTCTGCAGGCAGGGTTCAAAGTGTTGCAGTAAGAATTCTCGTTGAAAGAGAAAGAGCCATCAATTCTTTTGTACCGGTAAGTCACTTTAAAATAGAAGCAGCTTTTAAGGCAAAAGACA
>SXYR01000144.1 GCA_005788265.1 Bacteroidota bacterium
CTTGTTTGCCTCAATGACATCTTCTATATATGCATCGTCATTGGTGCTCCATCCGTTTAAATGCTGGTGCCCGTGATTACCTACGGCATGTCCTTCAGAAAGGATCCGTTCAAAAATGGAGGGATTTTTTATAATATTTTTACCGAGACAAAAAAAGGTAGCTTTCGCACCATGACTTTTCAACAAGTCCAATACTTGAGGAGTAATGGATTCATGCGGACCATCATCGAAACTGATAAAAAGAATTTTTTCTTTCACTTGCATTTGCCAAACCCTCTGGGGGTATAGCATTTTCAGCCATGTTGGAACCTGCGCCGGCAAATTCATGATTGAACTTTTGAATGAGCGGATTTGTAGGTTTGATTCATCTCATGAATCATGCCCAAAATATGTTTTCCACCTGTACGTTTCTCTGCACTGGTAATAAAAATAGGTGGCAATTCAACCCACCACTTTTTCAATGCATCTCCAAAGGCCTTCACATTGGCGCTTACTACTTTTTGTGTTTCTTTGTCTGATTTGGTAAAAACAATGGCAAATGGAATCTTCCACTCACCCAACCGATTGATAAACTTCAAATCAATTTCCTGCGGAGTATGCCTTGCATCCACCAATACAAAAAGATTCAGGAGATTCTCTCTGCCCCTTATATACCCATCAATCATCTTTTCCCAACCCTTTCGCTGTGATGCAGAAACCTTGGCAAATCCATATCCCGGAAGATCAACCAAGAACCACTGTTCCAATTTGGATTGCTCACTTGACTTACTTTGAATGGAAAAATGGTTGATCAACTGAGTCTTGCCGGGTGTGGCAGAAATCTTTGCGAGTTGTTTCATACCCGTCAACAGGTTAATCAAAGATGATTTACCCACGTTGCTTCTTCCTATGAAAGCGTACTCCGGACGATCGCCTTTGGGACAATCTTCCAGCTTCGGACTGCTGATCACATATGTGGCATGATGGATGATCATTTTTGAAGGATATTTACCATTCTGTTAAGAGCGCTTGTATCGATTTTAAGTACTTTTGTCGGGATGGGAAACTACGCACACGACAGGATTGTACCGGATCAGGCCTCAAATTTACCGAAAAAAGAACAGGTGGCTCAAATGTTCAATGAAATCGCTCATAAATACGATTTTCTGAACAGATTCTTGTCGATCGGCATCGATATTGGCTGGAGAAAACAAGCACTGCGTCTGTTGAAAATAAAACACCCTCAATCCATCCTTGATGTTGCAACCGGCACAGCAGATCTTGCAATCATGTCAGCCAAGCTGCTGTCACCAAAAGAAATCATAGGGATTGATATTTCCTCAGGTATGTTGGAAATCGGTAGAGAAAAAGTAGCAAAACTTGGATTGCAAGATTGTATCCAATTGCAATTGGGAGATAGCGAAGCATTGCAACAAGAGGACAACCGTTTTGATGCGGTTACTGTCTCCTTTGGTGTCAGAAACTTCCAACATTTAGAAAAGGGACTCACAGAAATATTACGTGTACTGAAACCTGAGGGACAATTGATGATCCTTGAATTTTCAAAACCCACCATGCCAGTGATCAAAGAATTTTACAATGTATATATGAACAACATTACTCCTGGAATCGGCGGCATGTTTTCCAAAAGCAAAAATGCATACCAGTACCTGAATGAGTCTGTGCAACAGTTTCCAGAAGGAAAGAACCTCCTACAGGTAATGGAAAAGATTGGATTCAAAAAAACTTTCTATAAAAGATTGACATTCGGCATATGCACCATCTACATTGGAGAAAAATAGTATTGACCTGTACGCTGTTGATCAGTCTTGTTGCAAGATCACAACATGCAGTAGAATTGAACCTGCCTGATCATGACAACAAGCGCTACTATTTTGGTATATCCCTGGGATACAACAGATCCAACTATAATATTTCTCACGATTCTTCGTTCATCAACAACAACCTCGTAAGTGGAATTGAATCAATCAATACAGGCAGGGTTCACTTGGGGATACTTGCAAACTACCAGCTCTCTAAAAGATTCGATCTTCGTTTTTCACCATTGAACCTCGTATTCAGTGATAAAATCATCAAGTTTTATAAAAAAAATGAACCTGAAGCTGAAGAGACAACCCCATCCATCACCATGACCTTCCCCCTTCAATTACGATTGAAAAGCGACAGAATCAATAACATGCGGGTATATACCCTGATGGGGGGCAAATATGAATTTGATCTTGCCAGCAATGCGAAATCAACCAGCGATGTACTTAAAATCAAAAGAAATGATTACGGAATTGAGGGAGGGATTGGATTCCAATTTTTCTTTCCCTACTTCATCCTGTCTCCAGAAATAAAAATCAGCTACGGACTATCAAATGTTCACGCACGTGATCCAGAAATCAATTTTTCAAAATTGATGAACATCATGAATTCCAGATTGATCATGTTTACACTTCACTTTGAAGGCGGGGGCTTGGGTAAATAAATTTTTTATATGTCTACTACAATCATTAAAAATGCAAGCATTGTCAATGAAGGAAAAATCATTGAAGGAGATTTGCTCATTTGCAATCAGCGAATTGAGAAAATCGGTGGTATCATAGAAAATAAAAATGCCAAAGAAATCAATGGAGAAAATAAGTTTGCACTGCCTGGTGTAATCGATGATCAAGTTCATTTCAGGGAACCCGGACTTACCCATAAAGCCAATATTCATACCGAATCATGTGCAGCAGTGGCTGGGGGAACTACCAGCTTCATGGAAATGCCCAACACAAAACCAGCAGCAACCACACATGAATTGTTAGAAGATAAATACCAGATTGCTGCCAACTCCTCACCTGCAAATTATTCTTTCTTCATGGGCACTTCCAATGAGAATACAGAGGAAGTTTTAAAAACAAATGATCTGAGAGACCGCGTTTGTGGTATTAAAATATTTATGGGATCATCAACCGGAAATATGTTGGTTGACAACGTATTGACGTTGGATAAAATTTTTAAAGAATCGGCCTTATTGATTGCAACACATTGTGAAGATGAGCGAATCATCAAATCCAATCTTGAAAAAATGAAGTCGGTTAAACCCATTCTTACAACTGCTGATCATCCGATCATCAGAAATACAGACGCCTGCTTTGAATCCTCTTTTCTGGCTATACAACTTGCAAAAAAATACAATACAAGACTGCACATACTTCATATTTCAACAGCGAAAGAATTGCAGCTTTTTTCAAACATGCTTCCACTGCAAGAAAAAAGAATCACATCTGAAGTTTGTATTCACCACCTGCACTTTACCGCAGATGATTATGAGAGACTGGGCAATAAAATCAAATGCAATCCTGCAATTAAGTCTGCTGACAACAAAGCCGCTCTCTGGGAAGCCTTACTGGATGACAGATTGGACATCATAGCTACTGACCACGCACCCCATACATTTCAAGAGAAAGCGGAATCATATGAGCATGCACATGCTGGACTTCCACTTGTTCAACACAGCCTGCAATTGATGTTGCAATATGTAAAACAAGGACGGATCACCATGGAAAAGGTCGTTGAAAAAATGTCACATGCACCTGCCACATGCTTCCAAATTGCAGAAAGAGGATTCATCCGTGAGAATTATTACGCAGATTTGGCAATCGTGGATATGAACCAAGCCCATACTATCTCAAAAAATAATATCTTGTACAAATGCGGATGGAGTCCATTGGAAGGATTTACAATGCCAGCCAGCATCCACAAAACAATTGTAAATGGTGAAATTGTGTATGAAAATGAAACAGTCCACAAGAATAAAAGAGGCATGAGATTGCTGTTCAACAGAAATTGATCATGTTTATTGACAAAACCACGCTGAGCGATCTTTCAGTTTTTAGCCCTCAAGACAATGCATCATTGTTCTACCTGATTGATTATACAGCAACTGCCGAAGGTAAATCTGAATTGATGCACATGTTGCATCACCCACTTACACAAAAAAAGCACATCGTTGCGGTTCAGGAAATCCTGAACCTCATCGCAAAAAATATTGACCAATGGCCTTCTGAAATCACAAACGGCACATTGCTGGTCATAGAGAAATTTTATGACGATCAACCAGATCCCATCCCGGAAAACATAAGCAACCTGCAAGCAGTTTTTTACAAATGGTTGCATCCGAGAGATTATGCGCTGATGCTGTTTTCAATGAAACAATTGTTTTACCTGATCAAGGGGTATGAAAAAATTCACGCATTCTTCGGCCCTACAATTTTACCAGCACCCTTGGAGGAAATACTTTGTCAAAGCAGAAAGATTTTGGCTGATAAAAGTCTTGCAGACCTGATCCAAAAAAAATCTTTCAACGAATTGAATCAACGCGAAATTCTGCAATTGGGAAGGATGTTTCATATTGACCTGGTGGCAGAAATCAGAACCTTGATCAAACTCTACGGAAAATTAGACGCATGGTATGCTATGGCAAAAGCCAATATTCAATTGAAATTAAACAACCCTCAATTTACACAGGAGGCGACCCTTATTGAATCTGTCAATCTCAGGCACCTGTTGCTTGAAAATCCGGTCAGTTACAACATCAACATGAATAAGGCAAGCAACTTTATATTTCTTACTGGAGCAAACATGGCTGGAAAAAGCACCCTTATCAAAGCAGTAGGACTAGCCGTTTACATGGCACATCTGGGCATGGGTGTCCCTGCGAAAGAAATGAAACTATCAATTTTTGAAGGCATACTCAGCAATATCAACATCGCAGATAATATTTCAAAAGGAGAAAGTTATTTTTTCAATGAGGTAAAAAGGATCAGGCAAACCATTGAGAAAATCAACGATGGCCGAAACTGGCTTGTACTGATTGACGAACTCTTCAAAGGCACGAATATTCAAGATGCGATGAAATGTTCAACGACAGTGATCAGGGGACTCATCAAGATCAAGCATTGTCTCTTTATACTATCCACCCATCTCTATGAAATAGGAGATGAACTGAAGGATCTTCCAACGATGGATTTTAAATACTTTGAAACAGCATTAAAAGACAATGATCTTTATTTCAGTTACCAATTGAAAAACGGCATCAGCCAGGATCGCATGGGGTATTTAATACTCCAAAAGGAAGGCGTCACTGCACTGTTGGAACATCTGGGAAAATAGCCATTCCGCCGATAGAAAATTCTCAAGCAAATCCGTCCTTTGTCTCCTGTCATTTTCTACATGCGCTTTATTTTCAATCCATGTTTATCAAAATACATGGAAGTTCTGTTCACGGAGTGGATGCAATACCCATTGCGGTTGAAGTCAATTGGACCGCACAGGGCAAAGAGTATTGCATCGTTGGATTGCCTGATGCAGCAGTAAAGGAAAGTGTTCGCAGGGTTGAAAGCGCATTGAAATCAAATAAATTTGAAATGCCAAGAACCAGGATAGTCATCAACTTGGCTCCGGCAGATATCAAAAAAAGCGGAACAGCATTTGACCTGCCCATTGCCCTTGGAATTCTCGTAGCATCAGAACAACTTCAACCATCCAATCTGCTCAATGAATTTGTGATCATGGGCGAACTTAGTCTTGATGGTGAGCTGAGACATATCAGAGGTGCACTTCCAATTGCCTTACAAACAAAAAGAGATGGATTCAAAGGATTGATTCTTCCTGCTGCCAATAACAAAGAGGCTGCAATGGTCAATCAGATTGAGGTGTATGGAATGCATACGCTCATGGATGTTGTGAATTTTTTTAGGACTGAAGGAAAATCTGCCTTGCCAACAAAGATTGACATGAATAATGAGTTTCTTCAGCAACAAATAAAATTTAAAAATGATTTTGCAGAAGTGAGGGGGCAAGAAAACATCAAACGCGCATTGGAAATAGCCGCTGCAGGTGGTCACAATGTGATACTGATTGGTCCACCCGGTGCTGGCAAAACCATGTTGGCAAAAAGGCTTCCTTCCATTCTTCCACCGCTGACACTCGAAGAGGCGTTGGAGAGCACTAAAATACACAGCGTTGCAGGAAAACTTTCTGAAGAAACCACGCTAATTACAAAACGTCCATTCAGGAGCCCCCACCATACCATTTCAGATGCCGCACTTGTTGGAGGTGGATCCACACCTCAACCAGGTGAAATTTCGCTGGCGCACAATGGTGTATTGTTCTTGGATGAACTGCCTGAGTTCAAGCGAACAGTGCTGGAAGTGATGCGTCAACCAATGGAGGAAAGAAAAGTGAGTATTTCGAGAACCAAACTGGCAATTGATTTTCCAGCATCTTTTATGTTGATTGCATCCATGAATCCATGTCCATGTGGCTTTTACAACCATCCGGAAAAAAAATGCAGCTGCCCGCCTGGAGCAGTAACCAAGTACCTCAATAAAATTTCTGGACCATTGTTAGATCGAATCGACCTTCACGTTGAAGTCACCCCTGTAACATTTTCACATTTGACTTCAAACCAAGTACAGGAAGATTCTAATGAAATCAGAAAACGAGTTATCAGTGCAAGAAATATCCAGGAGATGAGATTCAAACATAAAAATGGAATCTATTCAAATGCACAAATGGAAAGTACGGATCTAAAAAAACTATGTGTATTGAATAACGAAAGTCAATCCCTGATTAAAAAAGCAATGGAGCAGTTGAGTCTTTCTGCAAGAGCTTATGATAGAATTTTGAAAGTTTCCAGAACGATTGCCGATCTGGAAGCATCAGGAGAAATTGGCACCCGCCATGTTGCAGAAGCTATCCACTATAGAAACTTGGATCGCGAGGGTTGGGGAGGTTAATCTATTTGATTGTCCTTTGAAATTTCTGCTGATGAATCGGATGCATTCCGGAAAAACCTGGATTGAAAGACCAAAATAGAAATCAGTCCGGCTGAAATAGAAGCATCTGCCAAATTAAAAACAGGTCTAAAAAACTCAAATGGTTCACCGCCCCAGATCGGCATCCATGAAGGAAGCGTCATATCTTGAATGATGGGAAAATAAAACATGTCCACCACACGCCCATGTAAAATAGCCTCATATCCACCCATGAAGCCTTGCTGCCAAAAACCCTTTGCAAGATTTTGAGCATATGCATCACTGAATTCAAATACCATTCCATAAAACAGGCTGTCAATCAAGTTGCCAATTGCCCCTGCATAAATCAAGGTGACACAAAATACATACCCGTTATGGTATTTTTTCTTGATGATACTCAATATATAGTAAGTGCCAAATACCACTGCAACCAATCTAAAAGTGGTCAATGCAATCTTCCCCCATGAGCCTGCTAATTTCCATCCGTATGCCATTCCCTCATTTTCTATAAAATGGAACCTGAACCATGGCAGGGAAGCAAATGGAATATACTCTTCACCCATGTAAAAATGAGTTTTCACGTAGATCTTGATCAATTGATCCAGGATGAGCACAAGAAGGGTTAGAACAATGGCGTGGCGAAATTTCACAAACTATTTTTTGCAAATATACGGGTAGGAAATGAGGCAACCCTCGTTATTCACTTAAGTATACCCTCGGTACCCGGCCAGAAATACCGGTCATGATTTCATAAGGGATGGTATTTGCTTGTTGGGCAATTTTTTTGATGGAATGAGCAGGCCCAAACACGAGCACTTCTTCATCAATCTGAATTTGGTCATCATCACCCAGATTGAGCATTGTCATATCCATGCATACATTCCCGATGGTTGGAAATAACTTTCCCCTGACCAGAACAGTACCCTTGCCATTGCCAAGCGATCTTGGAAAACCATCGGCATACCCTATGCGTATGGTAGCTACATTGGTATCTTTCTTCAAAATCGTTCCTCGTCCGTATCCAACTGATTCACCCTTTTTTACTCTTCGAATCTGAGCAATGGTCGTTTTCAATTCAACTGCTTCCGTAATTGACAGATGCTCAGTGGGAGAAGCAATGACGCCATACAATCCGATGCCGAGTCTTACCATCTCATATTCGGCTTGGGGATGACGATGGATGGCAGCAGAATTGGATGCATGCCTGATGATTGGACGATCAGAAATGGATTGAATTTTTGCAGAAAGATTTTCAAATAGATCCAACTGTTGTTGGGTAATCATATCATGTTCTGCATCCCCAGATGCAATGAGGTGTGTGAACACAGATTGAACAACAAAGCTGCTGGAAGCAAATTCCTGTATATATTGATTGACTTGGTCCTTGTCCAATCCCAATCGATGCATGCCTGTATCAATTTTAAGATGTACCGGGAAGTGTTGAATCCCCTCCTTTCTTAAAAAAACATCCAATTTCCTCGCATGCTCCAATGAAAAAACTTCTGGCTCCAAATCATATTCAACAAGTGAGGAAAATCCATCAACTTCTGAATTCATGATCATAATCGGAAGGTGGATACCTGCTTTTCTCAATTCAACGCCTTCATCCACATATGCAACAGCTATATAGTCAACTCCATTTTGTTGAAGCAAATTCGCTATTTCAAAACTGCCGGCACCATATGAAAACGCTTTCACCATTGCCATTATTTTGGTGGATGGCTTCAAGAGAGATTGATGGTGTTTAAAATTTTGGTTGATGATGGATAGGTTTACCTCCAATCTTGTTTTATGTATTTTCCTTTCAAGCAACTGACCGATGCGTTCAAATTGATAATTTCTGGCCCCTTTGATCAGCACCACCTGGTCTTTGAAAAATATTGGATGAAGATGGACAATCAAATCATCGGTTGATTTAAAAACTGCAAGCTGGATTTTTTCCACCATAAAAAAGGATGCATAAGTTTCAAATTGACTGCCAACCGCATAAACCGACTGGATTTTTTTTGCATGCATGAAGGCTGCAAGGGCAGCATATGTTTTTTCTGGGTAA
>SXYR01000026.1 GCA_005788265.1 Bacteroidota bacterium
AATGCTTCTGGAGATATACGCGGTGAGCGTTCCTGTGGTAGCAAAGGTGCAAAGGATCAATCCCATTTGCTTGGGGGTGACTTTCCATTTCTTTTGCAGGCTTTCAAACATGGTGCAAAGAGAAGAAAAAAATCGACTGCTTTACCTTAATTTAAACTGTTAAATCTTTTATGATGAAGATCATACAATTTTATGACAATTTGCCTTTGTTGGGTGTTGTAAAGCATTGAATTGCAGTCTAGATGTACATCAAAAAAAAATTAACAATGTTGGTATATTGTTGAATTCATACAGTAAATTTGCGGCCAACATTAGGTGCCCACCAATTTCAACACAATTCACCGAGGGTATGAATACGAAAAAAAGCTTTTTCAAAAATTTATTTTCTGTAACTATTTTATTGACTTTTTTGACCTTATCTCTTGCTGCAAATGCACAAGACGGAAAGGCTTTGTTCAATCAAAAATGTGCTTCTTGTCATGCGATTGACAAGCAGTTGGTTGGACCAGCTTTGAAAGGAGTGGAAGATCGTTGGGACGATAAAAAAATGTTGTACGAGTGGGTAAGAAACAGTGCAGCTGTTATCAAAAAAGGATATCCGCGCGCTGTTGCAGTATACAATGAATACAACAAAATTCAGATGACTGCATTCCCTGAATTAAAGGATGGAGACATCGATGCCATCTTAACGTACATCAACGAAGGTGGTTCGAAAGCCGCTGCTGCTGCAGCTCCCGCTGCAGGAGGGATGTCTCCCGAATCGCAATCAAGTGAATCTGATTCTAATTTGTTGTATGGAATTCTCACCATCATTCTTGCAGTGATTGCTTTGATTTTGTTGCAGGTGAACAGCAACCTCAGAAAAATGTCAGACGAAGCAGAAGGCACTCCTGCTGCTGAACCTGTTCCATTCTATCGCAACAAAGTATACATCGCTGTATTTGCAATTGTATCGTTCCTTGGGGGAGGTTATTTGTTGTTCCAAGGTGCGCAAGGTTTGGGACGTTCACAAAATTATCAGCCGGAGCAACCCATCTATTATTCTCACACTGTACATGCCGGCATCAATCAAATCAACTGTTTGTATTGCCATGGTGGAGCACAAGAAAGCAAGCACGCAAATATTCCATCCGTGAACGTTTGTATGAACTGTCACATGGGCATCAATGAGTATGCAAAAGGTCCTAAAATATACCGCGAAGATGGCACTGAAGTAGATGGCACTGCGGAAATTCAAAAGTTGTACAAGTATGCCGGTTGGAATCCAACCACCAAGCAATATTCTGGTGAAGGGAAACCCATTGAATGGGTTCGCATCCACAACCTTCCTGACCACGTTTATTTCAATCACGCACAACACGTGAATGCAGGAAAGCAGCAATGTCAGACTTGTCATGGTGAAATCCAGAAGATGGATGAAGTGTATCAGTTTTCAGATTTGAGCATGGGATGGTGTGTGAACTGTCACAGAGAAACAAAAGTTCAATTCACCGACAATAAATTCTACAGCATTTATGAGAAGTTTCATGAAGACATGAAGAACAAGAAATTGGACAGTGTAACGGTAGAAAAAATTGGTGGAACAGAATGTCAGAAGTGTCACTATTAATATATACGCAAAACAACTCATCCCTAAGTTCAACCCAACCATAGTTATGAAGCAAAAAAAATACTGGCAGAGTTTTGGTGAATTGAAGAGCAGTGAAAATTACCAGGAAAGGGTACAAGACGAATTCAATGAATTATTGGATGCAACATCTCCACGCAGGGACTTCTTGAAATATCTCGGATTCAGCACGGCCGCTGCTGCTGCAGCTGCAAGCTGTGAGATGCCTGTGAAGAAGAGCATTCCATATTTAAACAAACCAGACACGATCATTCCGGGTGTTGCCAATTATTATGCAACTACTTATATGTTGGATGGCGATGCTGTTCCGGTTGTTGCCAAAGTACGTGATGGAAGACCCATCAAAATTGAAGGAAATGATCTTTCAAGTATCACCAACGGTGGTACATCAGCACGTGTGCAGGCCTCGGTACTTGGGCTGTATGATACAGCACGTTTGCGTTTTCCGCTTGCCAATGGCAAAGAAGTGAGCACGTTCGATGCGTTCGATAAAATGGTAGCAGAAGGATTGAAAAGTATTGCAGGAAAGCAGGTGGTGTTGTTGACAGAAACCATTTCATCTCCAACCACCAAAACTGTCATTGCATCTTTTCTTGCCAAATATCCAGGTGCACGTCATATCCAGTACGATGCACTTTCTGCAAGTGGTTTGTTGAATGCCAATCAAGCTTCATTTGGCAAGAGGTCAATTCCTTCTTATCAATTTGACAAGGCAAAAACAATTGTTGGCTTGGAAGCTGACTTTTTAGGTACATGGTTGAGCCCCATTGAATATGCGCGTCAATATGCAGCAGGAAGAAAAATCAACCAACAAAATCCTGCCATGAGCAAACATATTCAATTCGAGAGTATGTTGAGTCTTACAGGTGCCAATGCGGATGATCGTTTCGTACATCGTCCATCCGAGGCTGCAGCAGTTGCATTGAATTTGTATGCTGCCATCGGCGGATCAACAAGTGCTCCTGCATTGAGTGATGACAGATTGAAAAAAGGAATCAAGTTGGCTGCTGATGCGTTGAAAGCATCTGGGAATGCTTCTTTGGTAGTCAGTGGCAGCAATGATACAACCGTACAATTAATTGTAAATGCCATCAATCATCAATTGGGTGCTTATGGAAATACGATTGATTGGGGAACAACATTGAATACCCGTCAGGGTGATGATGCGGCCATGGTTCAGTTGGTAAAAGACATGAATGATGGCGCCGTAGGTGCCTTGTTCATTCACGGTGTGAATCCAGTGTATGATTATTTTGATGCAAAGAAATTTGAAAGTGGATTGGCAAAAGTTGCTGTATCTGTTTCTTTCAATGACAGAGAAGACGAAACAAGTGTATTGTGTAAATATCAAATTGCGGATCACCATTTTCTCGAGAGCTGGGGTGATGCAGAGATGAAGTCCGGCTATGTAAGTTTCATACAGCCTACCATTGCTCCTTTGTTCAAAACCAGGGCATTTCAAACCTCCTTGTTGAAGTGGAGTGGAAACGATGCTTCATACGGAGATTATTTCAAGCAATACTGGAACGGAAAATTCGGTTCACAGTCTGCATGGGACAAAGCATTGCGGGATGGTATTGTTGAGACACCTGCTGCTGCCAGTGCTGGTTCATACAGTGGTGCAGCTTTTGCAAGTGCCGCATCGGGTGTGACTGCAGGCAAAAACAGTGGCAAAGAAATTGTACTTTATTCAAAAGTTGCATTGGGTGCTGGCAAGGAAGCAAACAATCCATGGTTACAGGAAATGCCCGATCCGATTACGAAGGCAACATGGGACAACTACGCTGTAATATCTTTTGCAACTGCAAAAGAGTTGGGCATTAAAGTAGATGATAATTATGAAGTTGAAGTAAAAAAACCTGTGATTAAAATTACAGTGGGTCAGCGTGACATGACGCTTCCTGTTCTTGTTGTACCAGGCATGCACAAAGATGTAATTGCCATTGCAGTTGGATACGGAAGATCTGAAAAATCAGGCAAGGCTGCAGCCAATGTCGGAAAGAATGTATTTGCTTGGGTTGGCTTCAACAATACATTTAATTATTCAGTTGCGAATGCATCTGTAGAAAAAACAAAAGAGACTTTCAAGCTTGCATATACACAAACGCACAACCAGTATGAAGGACGTGATGAGGTGGTTCGTGAGTATGCGTTGGGTGATTTCAAAAAGAATCCAACCATCCTCAAAGATGTGCGCAATGAATTGGTGGAAGATTATGCAAAAGAAACAGGTGATTTTCGCGCAGAGGGTACTTTGTATCCCAATTATCCATATCCCGGTGCAAAATGGGGGATGAGCATTGACCTCAACTCATGCACGGGTTGCAGCGCATGTACAGTGGCATGTACTTCAGAAAACAACGTTGCTGTTGTTGGAAAATCAGAAGTATTGCGTTCACATGAAATGCACTGGTTGAGAATTGATCGTTATTATGCAACCTACAGAGATGATTCAGGCAACGACAACCTCGATGATTTGAATGTAGTGTTCATGCCCATGCTTTGTCAGCATTGCGACAATGCTCCATGTGAGAATGTTTGTCCAGTGAATGCAACCAACCACAGCAGCGAGGGATTGAATCAAATGACATACAACCGTTGTATCGGTACACGTTATTGTGCGAACAACTGTCCTTATAAAGTGCGTCGCTTCAACTGGGCTGATTATTATGGAGCAGATAGCTTCGGCGACAATCAACGCGGTGTGTTGGATGATTCAGTGATGATGATGAACGATGATCTTACAAGAATGGTATTGAATCCGGATGTTACCGTAAGATCACGCGGTGTGATTGAAAAATGTTCTTTCTGTGTACAGCGTTTGCAGGAAGGAAAACTCAAAGCGAAAAAAGAAAACAGACCGCTTGAAACCGGTGCTGATGGAAAGTGGGATGTCAAAACTGCATGTCAGCAGGCTTGTCCAACCAATGCCATCGTATTCGGTAATGTAAATGATAAGAACAGTCCTGTGAGCAAGATCCGCAACGAGGAGCAAACCAACAGGTTGTTCTATACATTGGAACAGCTTCACGTATTGCCAAGTGTGAGTTACCTCGCGAAGATCAGAAATACTGATCGTCACGTTGGGGTGGCAGAAGAGGAGCATGCAGCACCTGCAGCTGCACATGGCGAACAGAAGGAAGAGAAAAAAGAGGCAGCGGCACATTAAAAAATTAGAGAGTATTATCTCATAAACGACCAAGCATGAGTCAAACAAAGTACGAATCACAGTTAAGAGAACCATTGGTGAATGGTAACAAAACCTATGGTCAGGTTACCAACGACATTGTGCATACCATCGAAGTAAAGCCAACCCGTTTGTGGTACATTGGTTTTTATGTTTCTGTTGTATTGTTGTTGTTTGGTGTTTACTCTGTATACCGTGAGGTTACTTACGGCATCGGGCAGTGGAATGTCAACAAAACGATTGGATGGGGTTGGGACATCACCAACTTCGTTTGGTGGGTTGGTATCGGTCACGCTGGTACATTGATCTCAGCCATCTTGTTGTTGTTCCGTCAGGGTTGGAGAACAGGTGTAAACAGAGCTGCAGAAGCGATGACCATTTTTGCGGTAATGTGCGCTGGCCAGTTTCCGATCTTCCACATGGGAAGGGTATGGATGGCCTTCTTTACATTGCCTTATCCAAATACACGCGGACCCTTGTGGCCCAACTTCAATTCACCTTTGTTGTGGGACGTATTTGCGATTTCAACTTATTTCACAGTTTCTTTATTGTTCTGGTATTCTGGTTTGTTGCCTGATATGGCTACGATCAGAGACCGTGCAAAGACTAAATTGCGCAAGCATTTATATGGCATCGCTTCATTTGGTTGGAGCGGAAGCACCAAGCACTGGCAGCGTCATGAGAGTTTGTCACTTGTATTAGCAGGACTTTCTACTCCACTTGTATTGTCAGTTCATACCATCGTATCATTTGACTTCGCAACATCGGTAGTACCGGGATGGCATACCACCATTTTCCCTCCTTATTTCGTTGCGGGTGCGATCTTCTCTGGATTTGCCATGGTGCAAACATTGATGTTGATCACCAGAAAAGTAATGAATCTCCAAGATTATATTACACTTGGGCACATCGAAGCAATGAACAAGGTGATTGTATTGACCGGATCGATTGTAGGCTGTGCTTATTTAACGGAGTTGTTCATGGCTTGGTACAGCATGGTGCCCTTTGAGCAGGATATATTCTTTAAATATAGAATTGCCGGTCCTTATGGATGGAGCTATTGGTTGATGATGACCTGTAACGTGATCTCTCCTCAGTTGTTCTGGTTTAGAAAGTTGAGAAGAAATGTAACATTCACTTTCATCATGAGTATTGTGGTGAATATTGGTATGTGGTTTGAGCGTTTTGTGATCATCGTATCATCATTGTACCGCGACTATCTTCCATCTTCCTGGTCAGTCTACTACAGACCATCTATTTGGGAAGTGGGATTCTATCTCGGAACATTTGGATTGTTCTTCACCTGTTATTTCCTTTTCTCTAAATATTTCCCTGTCATCGCAATTGCTGAAATCAAGCATGTGTTGAAGACGACCGGTGAAAGCTTTAAGAATGATATGAGTGCATTGGAGCAAAAAGGAGCGGATAGCTTCTATGAAGAAATGCACCATGATCATCATGAAGAGGGAAGCGTAAAAGTGGCACATCACTAATTAAAAAGTAAAAATTATACAATGGCGTTGAAAAAATTTGTGGTAGGATGTTTTGAGGATGAAAAAGTTCTCTTTCCTGCTGTTGCCAAAGTAAGAAAGGCTGGATATAAAATCCACGATGTATATACTCCGTTTCCTGTTCATGGATTGGATCAGGCGATGGGATTGAGAGAGACGAGTCTGCATACTGCAGGATTTCTGTTTGGCTTGATTGGAACGACAACTGCTGTAACATTCATGACCTGGGTGTTTACAAAAGATTGGCCAGTGAATATTGGCGGTAAACCCAACTTTGCTTTGCCGGCCTGGATTCCCATCACGTTTGAATTGACCGTATTGTGTGCAGCAGTTGGAATGGTATTGTCGTTTCTCTATATCTGCCAATTGGCGCCTTTTGTGAAAAGACATCATTTTCATGCACGTGCAACAGACGATAGGTTTGTGATGGTGATTGAGTGCGGTGAAAAGACAAACGAATCTGAGCTCAGTTCTTTCATGAACAGTGTAGGTGCAATCGAAGTGAACACACAGGTTGCCGAAGAAGGATGGTGGATTGGCAGATACGATCAGGATCAGGAATTATACAAACAAACAAATATTGCATAATTAAAGAAGCGTAGGGAAGAAGCGATAACAAAACGACATAGAGATGAAAAGATCAACACTTGTTTTTTTAGGGATGACAGCACTGGTGGTGATGGCAGTAAGTTGCAGTGACGTAAAAAGAACGCCAGGCAAGGTGTACATGCCTGATATGGCGTATAGCCGTGCGTATGAAACCTATTCTACCAATCCAGTATTTGCAGATGGAAGAACAAGTCAAGGTCCAGTTGCTGGAACTGTAAAACGCGGTGATGATTTTCCTGTTCATATCGAGCAAGATGCTACAGGTGATACATCCAATTATTTTGCTTCTCGACAGTTGTCCAATCCAGTTAGTTCTTTGACAGATGCTCAGATGAAGGAGACCGAGCGTTTGTATCTGATCAACTGCGGTATTTGTCATGGTGCAAAACTCGACGGAAATGGTCCTTTGTGGAAAGACGGGGATGGACCCTATCCTTCAAAACCGGCTACCCTGGTAGGTGATGCAAAATATGAGTCCATGCCAGAGGGACAAATGTTTTATTCACTCACATTCGGAAAAAATTTGATGGGTAGTTATGCTTCACAACTGACAGCAAAGCAACGCTGGGAAGTGATTCATTATATCAAAGTAAAACAAGGAAAGATCAAAACTGCTGCTACGACCGATAGCACTGCAGTTGCGATGAAATAATAACAAGAACGTTTTAAATAATCAGGGATGATCAAGCAACAATTTGAGATTTCAGCGGGGTATAAAAAGTGGACCAACATATTATTGGGTGTTGGTGGGTTGGCTTTTGTGTTGGGAGTTGTATTCCTCGGCATGAGCAAAGACGAACTGGCGCAAACAAGGTTTTGGTCGGTTTTGTTACAGAACAGCACGTTCTTTCTCCTCGTTGTAAATGCAAGCATGTTTTTCATTTGCATTACAACATTGGCGATGGGTGGATGGCAAATGGCATTCCGCAGAGTACCTGAAGCGATCTCTAGTGTAGTACCTGTATTTTCGATCCTTGCATTGCTGGTATTTGTCGGCATCATCTTCGGGCACAAACATTCCATCTATCATTGGTTGGACAAAGAACATGTTGCACACGATCCAATTTTAAAAGGGAAAGTTGCTGTCTTGAATCCTACTTTCTTCATGGTGTGGACAGTGATCACGTTGCTGATTTGGTCTTTCGTAGGTGCTAAAATGAGAAAACTTTCATCTCAAGCAGATGAGAACATGGATCAGGAGGCATCAAAAAAATTCATTTGGGGCAATACCGTTTGGGCTGCCACCTTCATTGTGTTTTTTGGACTGACTGTAGGTTCTACCATTCCTTGGCTCTGGCTGATGAGCATTGATGCACACTGGTATTCTACCATGTACAGCTGGTATACATTTGCAAGTACGTTTGTAGCCGGCATGGCACTGGTCGCGATTTTTGTGGTATACCTGAAGAACCAAGATTATCTTGAATATGTAAGCGAAGAGCATTTGCACGATCTTGGAAAATTCATGTTTGCATTTTCGGTTTTTTGGACTTACCTCTGGTATTCTCAGTTCATGTTGATCTGGTATGCAAATATTCCAGAGGAAACCATTTATTTCAAGCCCCGCATGCAGGGTGCATACAGGGGAATTTTCTTCCTGAATCTGATCATCAACTTTGTGCTTCCTTTCTTGCTCCTGATGAGAAGGGGTTCAAAGCGAAATTATACTACAATGACTTTTGTTGCTGTATTGATCATACTTGGACACTGGGTTGACTTTTACCAAATGGTTATGCCAGGAACCATGCACGAGCACTACAGCCTCAGTTGGTTCGAGTTTGGAATGCTGGTATTCTATGCTGGATTGATTATGTATTTCGTGGGACGCGGTTTGAGCAAGAAGCCTTTGTTAGCGGTGCATCATCCTTTTGTGAAAGAAAGCTTGATTCACCATACTTAAAAAATTTAATTCATTAACTAAACATACGTACGATCATGTCGGGTTATTTCATTTTAGCAATCTTGACGCTCGCCTTTGTGGTCACTTTTCAGATCGCAAAAGCAAGTGAATACGTCTCAGTCTTGAAGGGAGAGGAGAAGTCATTCAGACAGAACAACCGTGTGAATGCATTCTTGTTCATCCTGTTTTTGGTATTGGGACTGATTGGTGCCTGGTGGTGCAATGAAATGTATTTCAAAAAAACATTGATGGCACAACCTGCTGCTTCAGATCATGGGGAGAAAGTGGATTTCATGTTGTGGATCACCTTTGCAGTGACCGGCGTGGTTTTCTTGATCACACAGGTACTGTTGTTTTGGTTCTCTTTTAAATATCAATACACGGAAAAAAGAAAAGCATTTTATTTTCCTCACAACAATAAACTTGAGTTGATATGGACGGTGGTGCCGGCTATCTTTTTGACAGTGTTGGTTGGATTGGGAATGTTTTATTGGTTCAAAATAACAGGTGATGCTCCGAAAGATTCACAGTTGGTTGAAATCACAGGTAAGCAATTCAACTGGCTGGTGAGGTATCCAGGTAAAGACAATGTATTCGGAAGAAAAAATTACAGATTGACAGATGCATCCAACGGCAATGCATTGGGTGTTGATTGGGAGGATGGTGCGAGTCATGATGATATTGAAGCAACCGAAGTGCATTTGGTTGTTGGGAAACCTGTTCAATTGGTGATCGGCGCACAGGATGTAATCCACGATGTTGGATTGGTACATTTCAGGATGAAGATGGACGCTGTTCCGGGCATCCCCACTACCATATGGTTTACTCCAAAGTATACCACAACACAAATGAAAGAAATAACAGGCAATAAAGATTTTGTATATGAAATTTCATGCGATCAATTGTGTGGAAGCGGACATTACTCCATGAGAGGAGTGATTGTTGTAGAAACACAGGAGGAGTTCGATGCATGGATGGCTTCCAAAAAACCACAGTA
Source organism: Bacteroidota bacterium (assembly GCA_005788265.1). Classification (GTDB taxonomy): domain Bacteria; phylum Bacteroidota; class Bacteroidia; order Chitinophagales; family Chitinophagaceae; genus Pollutibacter. The sequence continues at coordinate 9,832 of SXYR01000026.1, forward strand.
TGTTACAGTGAAAGAAGCAGCTGCTCCCGCGACTGCTGACAGCACCGCATCATCCAAACCACTTGCACAATTGAATTAACGAGGAAAAGAAAAAAAAATTACAATGAGTAGCGAAACAATCACACACGGACACGCAGCGGTACAAACAGTTGCACATGCGCATGATGAACATGGACATGATCATCATCACGAAGAGTCGTTTCTTACCAAGTACATTTTCAGCACTGATCACAAAATGATTGGTAAGCAGTTTTTGATAACGGGAATGATTTGGGCCATCATAGGCGGATTGTTCTCGGTATTATTCCGTTTACAGCTTGGATACCCTGAGATGAGTTTTCCTATTCTGGAAGATTTATTTGGAAAGTGGGCAGCTGGCGGTCGCATCACCAATGAATTTTACTATGCATTGGTTACCATGCATGGTACCATCTTGGTATTCTTTGTATTGACAGCAGGATTGAGTGGGACATTTGCAAACATTCTTATTCCACTTCAAATCGGTGCACGCGATATGGCATCCGGATTTTTAAACATGTTGAGTTACTGGTTTTTCTTCCTTGCCAGCGTTGTAATGTTTGCATCGCTCTTCCTTCAAACAGGCCCTGCTTCAGGTGGTTGGACCGTCTATCCTCCACTCAGTGCATTGGGACAAGCAAATGAAGGCTCTAAGTTGGGAATGGATTTCTGGTTGATATCCATGGCACTCTTCATTGTATCTTCTTTGTTGGGTGGGTTGAATTATATCTCTACCATATTGAATTTGCGTACAAAGGGAATGAGCATGACGAGAATGCCACTCACCATGTGGGCCATTTTCTTCACTGCTGTGTTGGGTGTATTGTCTTTCCCTGTGTTGTTGTCAGGTGCAGTATTGTTGCTGTTTGACAGAAATCTCGGCACCAGCTTCTACTTGTCTGAGATTGTTGTGAAGGGAGAGATTCTTCCTAACGAAGGCGGATCTGCTATTTTGTTCCAGCACTTGTTCTGGTTTCTGGGTCACCCTGAAGTGTATATTATTCTTCTGCCAGCAATGGGAATGGTTTCAGAAATTTTGTCTGTGAATTCTCGCAAACCCATCTTTGGTTATTTGGCGATGGTCGGTTCATTGTTTGCAATTTGTATTCTTGCCTTCCTCGTGTGGGCACACCATATGTTTGTAACAGGATTGAATCCTTTCCTTGGCGCATTCTTTGTATTGTTGACTTTGTTGATTGCCGTTCCGTCTGCGATCAAAGTATTCAACTGGATCACGACCATTTGGAGAGGGAATATCAGATTTACGCCAGGCATGTTGTTTGCAATTGGATTTGTGAGCTTGTTTATTTCAGGTGGATTGACAGGAATTTTCCTCGGAAATTCTACATTGGATATTCATTTGCATGATACTTATTTTGTTGTTGCACACTTCCATATTGTAATGGGTGTTGCATCTTTCTTCGGGATGTTTGCAGGTGTTTATCATTGGTTCCCTAAAATGTATGGCAGGTATCTGAACAACACCATGGCCAATATTCACTTCTGGGTAACTTTTGTGGGTGCCTACCTTATTTTCTGGCCAATGCACTACCAGGGTTTGGCAGGTTTGCCTCGCCGTTATACAGATTTCAGCAACTGGCAATCATTCAACCAGTTTTCTGATATGAACAGATTCATCAGCACCGTAGCGATGGTTGTTTTTGCTGTGCAATTGTTGTTTGTATTCAATTTCTTCTATTCAATTTTCAAAGGAAGAAAAGTGAAAACACAAAACCCATGGGGAGCAAATACATTGGAGTGGACAACACCTATCAATCCCGGTCACGGAAACTGGCCTGGTGATATTCCGGAAGTTCACAGATGGGCATACGACTATGGAAAGGATGGGAGAGAGTTCATTCCGCAAACAGAGCCTGTTGGTGAGAATGAGTCAGCTCATTGATACATTGATGATTCGATCAGTTGCATGGCAACTGGTTAAAAAAATATTGTGATGCAAACCAATGAAGTGAAGAGCGGTCCTGCATCCATCATTCGAAGCAAGCTGAAAGATTATCAGCAGCTGATGAAATTCACTTTGAGTTTCACGGTTGTTTTCTCTTCTGTTGTTTCCTACCTGATGGTTCCTGGCATTGAGTTTGACATCCTTTCAGTTCTTTTACTTTTTGCTGGTGGCATGCTTGTAACTGGAGCAGCAAATGCCATCAATCAGATTGTTGAAAAAGATACCGATGCGAAAATGAAGCGAACAGCAACAAGGCCTGTTGCTTCAGGAAGAATGCACATCGATGAAGCCGCAACATTTTCAGTACTTGCAGCTGTATTCGGCATATTCATCATCGGACTCTGGTTCAATTGGATCGCTGCTGGTATTGCAGCGTTCAGTCTTTTTTTGTATGGCTTTATTTATACGCCATTGAAAAAGATTCATTCCATATCTGTATTGATAGGCGCGGTTCCCGGTGCACTTCCTTGCTTGATAGGATGGGCTGCCGGAGATCCATTGCTGGGTATTGGAGGATGGGTATTGTTTGCGTTGCAGTTTCTTTGGCAGTTCCCGCATTTCTGGGCCATCGCCTGGGTCGCACATGAAGATTATTCAAGTGCAGGATTCAAGCTGTTGCCGGATGTAGCTGGGCCAACAAAATATGCAGCCGTGCAATCCATTCTTTATTCTGTGCTCTTGATTCCCATTGGAGTCATGCCCTATGTGTTTGGAATGAGCGGGATGGCAAGCATGATCATAGTGGGCATCGCCAATCTTGCGATGTTCTGGCAATGTGTGCGATTGTTTAGGGAGATGAATGTGACCGCAGCGAGACGTGTGATGTTTGGCTCCTATTTTTATTTACCGATTGTATTGCTTTCGTTGTTGGCTGATAAAATGTAATGATGAACGAGCAGAGAAAAAAAATTCACCCGCACAAGTTTACGTTGTGGGTAGCAATAGGGAGTATTTTGATGATGTTTGCGGGATTGACATCAGCTTATATCGTTAAAAGAAACCAGGCCAGTTGGATGATGTTGGAGATACCGGTTTTGTTCTGGTACTCAACCATCACCATCTTGTTGAGCAGTGCTACCGTTTACATGGCATTGCAAAAATTGAAGCAAAGAGAGATGGTTGCCTACAGAAGTTGGCTGGCAACCACAGCAGTGTTGGGAGTTCTTTTTTTGGTGTTGCAAATCGCAGGATTCATGAAGTTCGGTGAATTGGATATCAGACTCGTAGGAGCTGGATCCAATGCTTCTTACTCATTCCTGCTTGCGATTTCCGGATTGCATGGGCTGCATGTATTGGGCGGCGTGGTTGCATTGGTAGTGATTGCTATCAGGGCATTGAGCACTACCAATAGAAATTACAGCACCATTCCTTTGGAAATTACAGCAACGTATTGGCATTTTGTAGATATCCTTTGGATATACTTATTTATATTTTTCAATTGGATGAAATAAGTCTGATTGAGTGAACCTTTAAAAAGATAAAGCATGGCAACAGCCGGAGCACAAATGGAAACCAAATGGTGGAGTGGCGGTAAAAGTCCATTCAATGTTGAATATGGAAAATTGATGATGTGGTATTTCCTCATGAGTGATGCTTTCACATTTGGAGCATTCCTTATTTCTTACGGTACCATTCGTTTCAGCCAAAACTATTGGCCTGATCCTAACGTGGTATTCAACGCATTTCCATTTGCAGGACATGCCAACCTTCCACTCGCTTTTGTGAGTTTGATGACCTTCATTCTTATTGTGAGCTCTGTTACCATGGTATTGGCCGTTCACGCTGGTCACAAGAATGACAAGGCTGGAGTAGTCAAGTGGATGATTTGGACCATCATCGGTGGCATTGCTTTTTTGAGCTGTCAGGCTTGGGAGTGGACACACTTGATTATGGGTGACCATGCTGTAATGATAAATGGCCAGATAGAAAATATTGGAACAACCGTTACCAGAAATCCATGGGGGCCTGCTGCGAATGTAGCTGCACACGATGGTCATCATGTGGGAACAACAGGTCCTGTTGCATTTGGAGGGTATTTCTTCGGTATCACCGGATTCCATGGCTTCCACGTTCTTTCAGGTGTAGTCATCAACATTGTGATGTTGATCATGACCATGAACGGAGTATTTGAAAGGAGAGGGCATTACCTGATGATTGAAAAAGCCGGTTTGTATTGGCACTTTGTGGATTTGGTTTGGGTTTTCGTATTCCTTTGTTTCTATCTTATTTAAACATATCAAGTAAATTATTATGGAACATTCAGTACAAGAAGTCACATTTCATCACGAACCGGGTGGAAGTGAAGTGGTAAAAAAAATTATCAAGACAACCATCATACTTTCTGTCATCACCATTATTGAATTGGGGATGGGTCTGGCGATGTATGCATTTCCCATGGCAGCGGGGTTGAAATTGTTTTTAAAAGGCGTAATTGTTATACTTTCTCTGCTGAAGGCATTCTACATCGTAGGTGTATTCATGCATTTGGGCGAAGAGATCAAGACTTTGATCATGACCATCATTGTTCCTTTGATGCTTTTCATTTGGTTCATTGCCGCATTCTTGTGGGATGGAAATTCTTGGAAAGTGTTGAGAAATACCTACAATCCCAAGGCTGCCACAGAAGTGCATACTGAAGGTGGAAAACATTGACACCATTGTTGACGGGTAACTGTTAACGGTTAAAAAGCATCGACTGGACACAACCTCTTGATGCTTTTTTTGTTTAATACAATAGAATGAAGACGAGAGTACTGATAGCCTTTATCGTAATTGTGGTAATTCCTGTTGCCAGCTATTTGATTGTTAATTATTATAGCAAGGGCGCAACCAATATGCCTCGGAGGTATTTTTATGACACGGTATTGGTGAAAAAGGAAAAGGGGAGAGATGTCAACGATACAGTTTGGCACAAGATAAGGCCATTCAAGCTGAAGAATCAGTTTGGCAAAGAGGTTGGTCTGGAAGATTGGGGGCAAAAAATAATTGTAGTCGATTTCTTCTTCACCTCTTGTCCCTCTGTCTGCCCAACGCTCACCCGTAATATGAAGCGACTTCAAGATGCATTTAAAAAAACCGACACCATTGTTCGATTTGTTTCGTTTACGGTTGATCCAGAGCGAGACAGTGTAGCGAAAATCAAAGCATTTGGTGATAAGTATCAAATTGATCATGATGGTTGGTGGATGTTGACAGGAGATAAAAAAGAAATTTATGATTTGGCACTGAATGAATTCAAGGCCTCTATTGCCTCCAACGGAAATATCGATACAGGGTTCATTCACACCGAGAAATTATTCCTGCTTGACAGGGATCGTGTTGTCAGGGGGTGGTACAATGGACTGGACAGCACCAACCTGGATCGCGTCATCAAAGACGTTGTGGTGTTGAGCATGGAGCGTGATAAAAAACGCAAGAGAAATCTTTTTAGAAAATAAATAAAATTTTATGTTAGAAGCAAGTATTCAAAAAAATGATAAACAGGCAAATATCTTGATCATTCTTTTTTCCGTCATTGTATTTGTTGCAGTCGTATTTCTTTCAAAGATCAAATTGGATCTTGCACTCCCATTTGATGTACATCTTTTTGCAAAGATCAATGCACTCATCAATTCAGCCGTTTCATTTTTACTGCTCGTAGGACTTCTCTCAGTCAAGCGAGG
>SXYR01000027.1 GCA_005788265.1 Bacteroidota bacterium
CAGGCCAATTGGCTACATAGAGCAATACATCATACTCAGGATATACGCCATCGTCGTCCTGCTGAAGTTGTTGTCTTGCCCAAACGGGAAACCGGAGGTCATAACAAATCTGCAGATTGATTCTCCATCCGCCCACATTGGCAATGGCTCTTTTTTCACCATGTGTATAATGTTGGTCTTCCCCAGCCAATGAAAAACAATGGCGCTTGTTGTATTGTCCAACCTGTCCGTTTGGCAATACCCATAACAACCTGTTGTAAAATTGATCGTCCTCTTTTATAATCAAGCTACCTGTTAGAATTATATTTTTTTTGTTCGCAATTTTCTGCATCCAATCCACTGTCTCGCCATCCATTGCCTCTGCAAATTTTTCCGGTTGCATACTGAATCCGGTGGTAAACATTTCCGGCAAAACCACAATATTGGTAGGCTCTTGAATGCCATTGATTTTTTCCTCAAAATTTTTGAGGTTGGCGGACTTGTCCTCCCAAACCAAATTGCTTTGTACAAGTGAAATACGAAGTGAATCCATGTCCTAAATTTAATCCTTTTCTTTTTCTGTGACCTCTTTGAGCACCCTGGTGATCAGCGTATTCTCATATCCCCTTGATAAAAAATACTGGCGCACCTTGGCCTGTTTAACATAGGAAGTAATTCCCTGTCCCTTGATGGAACTCCATTTTTTCTGCATCAGCTTCATCAATGTTTGTTCATAGTCGGCCATATCTATTTCATCCCTCAATGCTTTCTGTATGCTGTATGCAGAAATTCCTTTTTTTCTCAATTCCATTTCGATTTTCTTCTTCCCCCATCCTTTGATCCTGAATTTCCCGCCCACAAATGCATTGGCAAATCGCTCCTCATTCAAAAATCCTTCTTCTATGAGTTTTGATACTATTTCGTTGGTGGCCGACCAAGCAATGCCCATGGTGGAAAGCTTGGTTTTTACTTCTGAGTGGTTTCTCTCCTGAAATGCACAGTAATGCCTGATTTTGACGTAGGCCTGCTCGGGGGTAAGCGTCTTTCTGAACGTCTTCTTTTCCATTATTCCAGGCAAGTTAGTCGATCATTTATATTGTGCGTTCGGTTTTCAACATTAATCCTTTGTTTTTCACCCAAAATGTCGAAAAATCAGGCCTTCATTTCGTGGCGGTCCAACTATATTTGCTTCATACAAATCATATCAATTTTATGAAATTTATTGTTTCTTCTTCGGCGCTGCTTAAACAGCTGCAACAGATCAATGGTGTTATTGGATCAAACAATGTGTTGCCGATTTTAGAGGACTTTCTTTTTGAAATTGAAAAAAATAAACTCACCGTTGTAGCAACAGATCTCGAGACAGTGATGAAGATTCATCTGGACATCGAAGCAAAAGACAGCGGCCGCGTTTGTATTCCTGCGAAAATATTGATGGATTCATTGAAGAACCTCCCCAATCAACCCCTCACTTTTGACATTGATAAAAATTTTGGCATTGAAATCACCAGCGACAACGGAAAATACAAGGTGATGGGAGAGAACCCGGATAATTTCCCCAAAGAACCTCCAGCAGATGGTACTTCCGCATTCACGCTCAGCAGTCATTCGCTGTTGACTGCAGTGAACAAAACAATCTACGCCGTCAGCAACGACGATCTTCGTCCAGCAATGACTGGTGTGTTTTTTGAGTTGGAAAAAAATGGACTCACTGTTGTAGCCACCGACGCACACCGTTTGGTTCGATACAAACTGAAGGATGTAAAATGCCCCAAGCAAGACTCATTCATTGTTCCAAAGAAGCCGCTCAATCTTTTAAAAACTTCGCTTCCAGACAATGATGATGAAATTTCCATCTCTTACAACAGCAATCATCTTTTTATAACACATGGAACGGTGGAGCTTTCCTGCCGCTTGCTCGATGCAAGGTTTCCTGATTATAAAGTAGTCATTCCCGCAGAAAATCCTTATCGGATGACGATTGGTCGCCAGGATTTTCAATCAGCGTTGAGACGTGTAAGCATTTTCAGCAACAAGAGTACCAATCTTGTTACCCTGAATATTTCCGGAAATGAATTGCAGTTGACTGCACAGGATGTTGATTTCAGTTTTGAAGGAAACGAGCGAATGTCTTGTCAATACAATGGGGAAGACATTGTCATTTCTTTCAATGCACGATTCCTGATTGAAATGTTATCGGGCACCGAAAGCGATGAGGTGAAGGTTGAGTTATCCACTCCAACAAAAGCCGGACTGATCAAGCCTGTTGAACAGGATGAAAACGAAGACCTGCTGATGCTGGCCATGCCATTGATGTCTAATTAATGATATATGAATACGATCATTACATATTTCAGCGACTTGGAAAAAAGACCCCTCGAAAGAGCGGGTTTTTTTATAGCAGGCATGGTCTTGCTTTGGGCGGTGGAACACCTTGTTCCGCTGATCCAGAACCAATATAAAAAAACAAAGCTTCGCCATGCGGGAACGAATCTTTCTTTTACTGCCATTCATTTTGTAATTCATACACTGCTCGCCGGTGGCATCGTAGTCATAGCTGGCCATACTTCTTCGAATGGATTCGGATTGGTGAATTGGGTCGGCGGTAGCCCACTGATAACAATTTTAATCACCTGCTTAACACTTGATTTTTTTGCAGGGTGGCTCTGTCATTTTGTAGAACATAAAATTGCGCTGTTCTGGCGTTTTCATATTATTCACCACGCCGATAACAATGTAGATGTAACCACCGGGTTGAGACACCATCCTCTTGAATCTGTCTGGAGGGGCCTCTTTTTTTACATGGGAATTTTTGCAGCAGGCGCGCCGATGTATGCGGTTCTGCTATATCAAACTTTGTTGGTTTTTATCACAGGGTTCACACATGCCAATATCTCCCTCCCGAAATGGTTGGATAAAATTATTTCATATGTATTGATTTCTCCCAACATGCACAAGGTCCACCACCACTGGAAACAGCCCTATACCGACAGCAACTATGGTGCGGTGTTTTCGTTTTGGGATCGTTTGTTGGGAACCTACCTGGAGCTTGATCCTTCTGAAATTAAATACGGACTGGACAGATATTATCCAAATGAAAAAGACGAAGCGTTTATCCCGCTTATGAAAAGGCCTTTTCAAAAATTATAATTGCCCGGTGAAAAAAATTGCTTTTATCCCAGCCAGGTATGCTGCCACAAGGTTTCCGGGAAAGCTGATGCAAAAAATCGGTGCTCAATCCATCATCAGCATGGTATACAACAACGCAAGGGAAATGGAGTTGTTTGATGATGTCATTGTTGCAACCGACAGCGATATCATTGCAGAAGAAATAGATCGCATAGGTGGAAAGTTTATCAAGAGTAAACATGAACACCAGAGCGGAAGCGACAGAATTGCAGAAGCGTGTAAGGATATGCAAGTAGACATTGTTGTAAACATCCAGGGTGATGAGCCCTTTATTAAAAAACAACCACTGGAAGATCTTATAAAAAGTTTTGAAGATGGAAATGTGGGGGTTGCATCACTCATGCAGAAATTTCCAGAGAACGAATCCCATGAAAATTCAAATATTGTAAAAGTTGTATGTAACAGGTTCAATGATGCACTTTATTTCAGCAGTTCCGTCATCCCATATAAAAGAAAAAAAGACGCAGAGGAAATTATTTA